>CBFHHK010000035.1:0-14654 GCA_965655435.1 Planctomycetota bacterium
TGCGGCGCCTGCTGCGGCGCCTGCAGCGGCGCCCGCTGCGGCGACGAGCGTCGCCTGGTTCGCCATCGGACTCGCGGGCGAAGTCGTGGCCTGAGCCGCCTTCCTGACCGCCACCACGAGCCGGCCCCGCGCCAGCTCCACCGGCCCCTCCCCGTCGAGTAAGCCCGCCGCGGTGAGCTCATCCATCCACCGCGCGTCTGCGGAGAGGAAGACATCGAAGGGCGCGCCCTGCTCCAGCTGGCGGGCGAGGGTCGAGCTCGCCCCGAGGGTCAGCCGCGGGGCGGGCTCCCCCGCCGCCTGCCACCTGTCGAGCAGCTCCTCGGCCACCCCCGCGAGGCTTGAGGCCGCGGCGACGGTCACCCCCCCCTCCACACCTTGCGCGGCTCCCTCGGGGTCCTCGACGCATCCGAGGAGGAGCAGCGGGAGGACCGCCGCCCGGAGGGCGGAACGGAGGGTTCGCGCGGGACGAGGAAGCGGGCGGAGCATCGGTGGGCAGGATAGCGTCTGGCCCGCCCCCGAGGTCCGCGGCACGGGATGGACCGTGATCGAGACACAGGGGCACTCAATCTCGTCCAGAGCACCCACGACTCGATCCGGGGCGGTTGCAATAGGGCCCGCTGACGCCCCCTGAGCGTCGCCCCTTCCCGACCGAAGGCCCCCTCCACCGTAGGCCCCAGACCATGCGCCCGAACCAGCTCGCCACCCACCTCGCCGCCCGCCTCGCCGCAGCCCTCGCTCTCGTGAGCGCCGCCGCGGCCCAGACCGTCCACGTGGACGCCAACCTGACCACGGGCGCGAACGACGGGTCCTCCTGGGCCGACGCCTTCCAGGGAACGGACGGCCTCCAGGCCGCCCTGGGAGTGACCGTCCCCGGGGATCAGGTCTTCGTGGCCGACGGGACCTACCGCACCAACAACACGGGGAGCCGCGCGCTCTCCTTCCGCCTACAGAACGACGTCGAGATCTACGGTGGCTTCGCGGGCGGCGAGTCCTCCCCCGATGAGCGCCCCGCCTTCGGCTTCGCCCCCTCGATCCTCACCGCGGACCTGAACGGCAACGACGGCCCCAACTTCAGCGGCAACGCCGAGAACTCCTACCACGTGGTCCGCACCCAGGCGACCAACGCCTCGGCGGTCCTCGACGGCTTCACCATCACCGGCGGGAACTCCAACGGGAGCTCAGGCGGGAGCGCCGACCGCGGCGGCGGCATCCTGTGCGTGGGCGGCGTCAGCCCCACCATCCGGAACTGTGACTTCGTGGCGAACCGCTGCACCTTCGGCGGCGGCGCGGGCTACATCAACAGCTCCGGTCCCGACTTCATCAGCTGCTCCTTCCGCGACAACGTGGGCGGCGCCTTCGGGGGCGCCTTCGACATCGCCACGGGCGGCGCGGTGGTCTACGACGGCTGCTGGTTCGAGGGCAACCGCGCGTCCCGCGCCGGCGCCCTGGAGATCTTCTCCACGGGCAGCGTCTCGGTGCTCAACTCCGTCTTCACCGGCAACGTCGCCACGGGTTCGTCGGGCGGCGGGGCCCTGTGGATCGGCTCGGGCGGTTCGACCCGTGTGCGCAACTGCACCATCGTCGACAACAGCTCCACGTCCCAGGCCGCCGGAGGTATCCGCGTCCAGGGCGCGACTCCCACGATCCGCAACACGATCCTCTGGGGCAACACGGGTCCCGGCGGCGCGCAAGGCTCCTTCAACCAGGTGTCCAACGGCGCCAACGTCCGCCACTGCCTCGTCGAGGGCGGCTTCACCGGCACCGGCAACATCAGCGCGGCGCCGCTCTTCGTGGATCAGGCCGCCGGGAACTTCCGGCTGCAGGTCCCCTCTCCCGGGATCGACGCCGGCGACAACGCCAGCCTGCTCCCCGGCACCGAGACCGACGCCGATGGCGCCCGCCGCCGCTTCGATGAGCCCTCCGTCGCCGACACTGGCGCGGGCACCGCGCCCATCGTCGACATGGGCGCCTACGAGGCCAGCAGCAACATCGGCGCGGTCTTCTGCTTCGCCAACCCCAACTCCACGGGACTCACCGGGCGCACCGACGCCAGCGGCTCCCTGGACGTGAGCCAGAACAACGTGACCCTCACGGCCTCGCGCCTGCCGCTGAACGCCTTCGGCTTCTTCATCGCCAGCCGCACGCGCGGCTTCGCCCTGAACCCCGGCGGCAGCGCCGGCAACCTGTGCCTCTCCGGCTCCATCGGCCGCTACGTGGGCGCGGGGCAGATCCTGAACACCGGCACCGCCGGCGCGTTCTCCCTGACCCTCGACCTCGGCGCCATCCCCCAGCCCACCGGAGCGGTCGCCGCCGTCGCGGGCGAGAGCTGGTCCTTCCAGGCCTGGCACCGCGACACCGCCATCTTCTTCGCCACCTCCAACTTCACCGACGGCGTCCGGATCACCTTCGAGTGAGTCTCCCAGGGAGGACGGCCCCCAGGAGCCGCCGTCCCCACAGGAAGGAGAACAGCGAGGCGGCCCCGCCGGAGATCACGTCTCCGGCGGGGCCGCTTCATCCGAGGCCCGCCGAACGCCTTCCCTTCTGGGCGGGTGGTCGCAGCTGGAGGGTGCCCGGTGGGCGCAGGCGCGGTCGACGCCCTTGTTCTTCAGAGGAACCGTTCTTCAGAG
Organism: Planctomycetota bacterium; assembly: GCA_965655435.1. GTDB lineage: Bacteria > Planctomycetota > UBA1135 > UBA1135 > Saltatorellus. Next base: position 2,628 of record CBFHHK010000035.1, read on the forward strand.
GAACAGTTCTTCAGAGGAACAACTGCGCGGAAGCCAGGACCTCCAGGACAGCGGCGCCGAAGCGCAGAAACCAGGGGAGCGCGGAGGCCAGGGGAGCCCCGAGGTCGCGCTCCAGCAGGCGAACGGCTTGAGGCTCCCTCCCATCGTCGCCTCGAGCGACCGAGCCTGTGCCGAGGCTGTACCCTCGCAGAGGAGCGCGCCGTAAGCTGACTCGGCGCCACAAGCTCGTCTCCAAGCCCTTCTCGTCTACACTCGAATGCCTTGGCTGAGCGCCCCATGCAAGGGGGGAGCTCCAGGCGCCAGCACGACCCGGACGTATGACCATGAGCAAGAAAGGCGGACCGAAGCTTGGGTGGCTCCTGAACACCCAGAAAGGGCTCAACGTACTGAAGGCACTGGTCGCAAGAGAACGGCCGCAGGTGAGCCTCGTGGTCAGTTACGACGACCCAAACACCTCCGAGAACTCCCTCTCCGAGATCGAGTCGCTCTGCCAACAGCACGACATCGCCTTCGAGTCGTGGAGTGAATTCAAGCGCAGGGGGCGCTTGGGCATCGTCGAACGGAACCTCGAGGGGCTCGTCGCCGTTGGCTGGCAGTACCTCCTTCCCGAGGACTATTGGCGGTCCCTTCCGAACCGCCTCATCGTCTTCCACGACTCACTCCTGCCTCGCTACCGGGGCTTCGCTCCCGTAGCGACGGGCATGATCAAGGGAGACACCGAGTTTGGACTGAGCGTCCTCTTCGCCGGCGAGGGGATCGATGACGGAGACCTCATCCTGCAGAAGAGCATGACCATCGGGAAGCAGGCCTACATGGCCGATGCCATCGACATCATCGGTCAAGCGTATGCTGACGCCGCGGTCGAGCTCTGTGACCGCATGGACGACGGCCCCGTCCCCTCGCTTCCGCAGGACCATGGGCAGGCCACCTACTCGATCTGGAGAGGCCCAGAGGACTGCCGTATCGACTGGCGGCAATCCGCTGAGGAGATCCGAGACCTCATCCGCGCCGTCAGCAGCCCCCTGCCCGGGGCGTTCACCCTCCTCGGCGGAGCCCCTTTCCGTGTTTGGCGTGCGGAGCTCATCACGGAGGACCTCCGGTTCGAGATCCGCGACCACGGCAAGATCTGGAGCCTCGACGGCGGCTGCCCGGTGATCGTCTGCGGCTCTGGCCTGCTCAAGTTGACGAGGATCACCACAGAGGACGGAGGAGAAGGCCTCCCCATCACGCGACTGAGGCAGCGATTCCAGTAGGACGGCGTCACGCCGGCGCCCCCTTGGCCCTCCGGTGATCTTCCGCCCGCCGTCCATACTCTTGACCGCAGGGCCGCCCCCAGCCCACCGGAGCGGTCGCGGGCGGGAGCTGGTCCCTCCAGGCCTGGCACCGCGACACCGCCATCTTCTTCGCCACCTCCAACTTCACCGACGGCGTCCGGATCACCTTCGAATGAGTCTCCCAGGGAGGACGGCCCCCAGGAGCCGCCGTCCCAACGGGAAGGAGAACAGCGAGGCGCGAGGGCGGCCCCCCGCGCCCTCCCCGCCGGCGCGGACAGAGGGCACACCGATCGGAGCGAACGACTCGAGAAGCGTGCCCACTGGCACGTCTCCGCGACGGCTCCGACGCTCCAGAAGACCGAGATCACCGAGACCGAGATCACCGAGACCGAGATCATCGAGAGGAAGGGCGCCCGGTTCGACGTCGGTCTGCCCGTCCACCTGCCCTCTCAAATCACAGGGCAGCGGGGGCCGATCAAGACCACCTGCGCAGGAGGCGCCGGCCTCACCATCGCTCGCTCCGGCATCCGCCTCCCCATGGGGTGCAGGCTGCTCGACGGGGACCGCGACGCCCCGGAGACCGGCTCCATGGACGACGGATGAGGGGGGGGCGCCTCGGCCCCGCTGCAGCCCCCCACGAAGGACGGCGCGCCGGAATCCGTCCCACCCAGGCTCCCGTTCGAGCGGGTCCACCGCCGGTCTTGCAGTGGAGCCTCTGCTTCCACGCGCCCCGAGCCAGCGGCTCCCAGGCAGGCCAGGGAAGGTCGCCTAGGGCTCGCTGATGCGGAACGAGAGGTCTTCGCGCGAACCAGCGATGATCTCGCGTCGATAGGTCCGCTCGCCCAGGTCCCCCTCGATGATCACCTGCACGAAGTCCTCCTTGTGAGAGGAGACCTCGATCTGGAACGAGCCGTCATCGGCGAGCTGGAGTCGGCGGCGGCGTCGTTTCTCATCGCCTTGCAAGGAGGGGAGGTCGACGAACGCCCTGATGAGGTTCACGGGGATCGCTTCACGCATGCTGATCTGGCCCTGGACCCGGAGCGGAGTCCATCGGTAGGCGAGGCTCGTGCCGAGGTCCACCGTCGCCGTGTCATCGCGGACCTCGAATTCGATGGTCTCGGGGTACTCGCCAAAACAACCGGGGCCGACGTTGCCCTGTCGAGCAACCCTGAACGACAGCCCGTACAGGCCGCTGGGCAGCGGGCCAGCGGAGAAGGTCCCGTCCTTGGCCGTCAACGCCGTGAACGAATGGGTGCTGTACTGCGACCCGATGGTTTGATTCTCCCAGGGCAAACGGGCGAAGACCTTGGCCTCGAGTCCCTCCCAAGGCGCCCCGACTTGGTCGACGACCGTGCCCCGGACCGTTGCGTGCCCCAGGCCAAAGGTGAATGACATCGACTTCGACTCGCCCGGTTGAAGCTCGATGAGCTCCGGTGTCGGCCAGGTCATTCGGCCGCCGGCAAAAAGACCTGCCCGCACGAGGTACCGCCCGGGCGGGACGGATGTGCAGAACTCCCCAGTCGCGGGGTCGGTCATCGAGTACCAGGCACGTCGATCCACCATGGAGTGGAAGAGTACCTGGCATCTACTGGTCTCCCCTGAGGGGCCTTGCACGGTGCCGTGAACCTGAGCCGCCTCAATCACCGTGAAGCTCGCGCGACCTGTCTCTGAGTCTTCTGTGAGGGTGGCCTCTTGGGTCCGCGGTGCCTCGACGAAGTAGCCTCCAACTCCGAACCCCGGCTCGCTGCAGGGGTTGGCCTCACATCGGGCTCCAAACTCGTCTCCCGCCACGATGGAGTACTCACCGATGGGGAGGTCATCGAATATCGCCCGCCCGAGTTCATCGGTGACCGCCGTCCGGGGCCGCTGGCCCTCCATGGCTCCTTGCACCTCGAGTTGAATCCCGGCGACACCCCGCCCGCGGCTGTCGGTCGCTTCGATGACGATCCGGCCAGGAGACCTCTCCGGGCTCTCGCCAACCGAAGCGGGCTTCGTGGGAGTGCGAGGGGTGTCCGGCAGAGGGGGCGACACTGCCACGGTCGGCTCTTCTTGGACCGTCGGAACGCTCCGCAGGTCCAGCGCGTCCACTTCGGGTGATCCGTCCCAGGCGACGAGGATCATGGCCACCACGGCAAGGGCGAAGAGCGTTGTGCTTAGGCGAGTCATCGGGGAGGTCCGTACGAGCGAGGGGGGGGCGGCGCCAGTACCGGCCCGACGCCTCTCCACGCTAGCCCATCCCGCGCTCAGCCACCACGATCAGCCCGACTCACGGATCAGCCCGGCTCACGGATCAGCCCGGCTCACGGATCAGCCCGGCTCACGGATCAGCCCGACTTCCCGATCAGCGCTACTTTCCGATCAGGAAGTGGCACACGTCCCCTTCCCTCATGACGTAGTCGCGGCCCTCCGTGCGGAGCTTGCCGGCGGCGCGGATGGCCGTCTCTGACTCGTGCTCCACGAGGTCCTCCACCGCGTAGACCTCGGCCCGGATGAAGGCCTTCTCGAAATCCGTGTGGATGACCCCGGCGGCCTGGGGCGCCTTCGAGCCGGTGGCGGTGGTCCAGGCGCGGATCTCCTTCTCGCCGGCGGTGTAGTAGGTCTGCAGCCCGAGGAGCTTGTAGGTCGCCTGGATCAGCCGATCGAGGCCGAGGGCCTCGATGCCGAGGTCGGCCATGAACAGGTCCCGCTCCTCGTCCTCCATGTTCCGCAGCTCCGACTCGATGTCGCCGCAGATGGGGATCCACTCCGAGCCGGTGGCCTCCGCGCGGGCCGCGACGGCCTGCGCGTACTCCGACGAGCCGTCCAGGTCCTCGTCGGTCACGTTGGCCACGTAGAGCATGCGCTTGGTGGACATGAGGCACATGGGCTTGAGCAGCAGGCGCTCGCGGTCGGTCCAGTCGTGGGCGCGCAGCAGGTCGCCGTTCTCGAGCATGGCCTTGGCCCGCTCGAAGAGCTCCTTCTGCTCCAGGGAGTCCTTGTCCCCCGAGCGCGCCTTCTTCGAGACGCGCTCGATGGCGCGGTCCACGGTGTCGAGGTCCGCGAGCGCCAGCTCGAGCTCGATCACCTCGATGTCCTTCAGGGGATCGACGGGCTCCTCCCGTACGACCTTGGAGCCGCCGAAGCAGCGCACCACGTGCATGATCGCGTCGGTCTCGCGGATGTTCGAGAGGAACTTGTTCCCGAGCCCCTCCCCCTTGGACGCGCCGGCGATCAAGCCCGCGATGTCGACGATCTTCACCGACGCGGGGATCACCTTGTCGGTCTGGATGAACCGGTGGATGGTCTCCAGGCTCGCGTCCGGGACTGCCGCCACGGCGACGTTGGGGTCGATGGTGCAGAAGGGGAAGTTCCCCTCCTGCGCGCCGGCCGCCGTCAGGGCATTGAACAGGGTGCTCTTGCCGACATTGGGCAAGCCTACGATTCCACAGGAGACGCTCATGAGGGCGGAGAGAATAGCGTCCCGGAGCCCTCCGGGGTCAGCTCAACTGCCCGGCCCGGCGAGGGCGAGGCAGTCGATCTCCACCAGGACGTCCTTGGGGAGGCGCGCCGCCTCGATGGTGACCCGCGCGGGCGGCTCGGCGCTCTCGAAGGCCCGGCCGTAAATCTCGTTCACCGCGGCAAAGTCGCCCATGTCCTTGAGGTAGATCGTGCACTTGACCGCGAGGGCGAAGCTGGACCCGGCGGCCTCGAGCACGGCGCCGAGATTGGCCATGACCCGCTCGGCCTGCTCGGCGACGCCGCCCTCGACGATCTCCATCGTCTCCGGGATGAAGGCCACCTGTCCGGAGCAGTGGACGAAGCCGCCGGCCACGATGGCCTGGTTGTAGGGGCCGATGGCCCCGGGGGCCTTGTCAGTCTTGATGGCGATGCGCTCGGACATGGAGTGGTTGGGGTCGCGGGTCTCGGGAGGGGCGCCTGGGCGCCTTGTGGATGGGAGCTCGGGCACCCTGTGGATGGGAGTTCGGGTGCCCTGTGGAGCCAGGGTGCCCGGTGGATCTTGGGGCTCCGGAGATCTTCGGGCTCGGGGGATCTTGGGGTCCGCTGGCTTTCGAGCAAGCGCTGGAATTCAGGCGGACGCGGGGTCTCGCCGCCGCCTCGGGTCCGGGAGCGCCCCGTGAATCACGGGCCGCCCATGGGCCCTCGGGCGGCCTTGGAGACGGGAGCGCCTTGGAGAAGGGGGCGCCGTGAACCTCGAGTGCGGCCAGATCACAGGGCGCAAGGCCGGTCGAATCAGAAGCGGCCCGCGAGCGCGAGGACGACGGAGGGCGGAACGAAGGGGCTGAGGTCTCCGCCGAGGCGAGCGATCTGGCGTACGAGAGTGCTGGACACGTGAGCGTGCTCCGGTGAGGAGAGCAGCATGACCGTATCCAACTCAGGGGCCATGGCACGGTTGGAGAGAGCCAGCTGGCGCTCGTACTCCAGGTCGGCCGAGCTTCGGATCCCGCGCACCACCGCCGTGGCCCCCATGCGCCTCGCGCCGTCGACAAGGAGCCCGTCAAGGGCGGCGACCTCCACGTTGTGAAGGCTCGAGGTTGCCTCCGCGAGCAGGGCGACCCGCTCCTCCACTCCAAGCACGTGGCGCTTGTCGTGGTGCGCGGCCACCGCAACGAATAGGTGGTCGAAGAGCGCCGACGCGCGCTCGATCAAATCGATGTGACCGAGGGTCACGGGATCGAAGGTGCCCGGGAAGATGGCCCGATGGTCCTTGGGGTTCGACATGGCCGCCCATGATAGCCGACCCGGCCGGCGTGGACCCTCGCTGGCTCGCGCCCGCCCGCCGTGCCCCCCTGGGGGGCCGCTGAGCTCCCAACACGCTCTGTCCGGTCCGACCGGGTGAAGGCCCGCCCCCCCCCGAGCGCGACCGCCTCGCGGATGGCCCCAGGTTCGGAGGGGCACCGCCTGGTCCTGACGGACTCCACCCGGTCGCCGTGGTCCGGCCGTGCCCCTGCTGGCCGATAGGGTCACGGCTGGCCGGCGGAGCACACGGCCAGGCTGCAGAGTCACCGCTCGACTGCAGAGTCACGGCTGGGCTGCAGGGTCACGGCTGGGCTGCAGGGTCACGGCTGCGCTGCGGGGCCCCCTTGGGCTGCGGGACCCCGATGGCCCGGCCAGGCGCAGTGGCGGTCTGCCGGCTTCAAGACCTCCACGGCTCCGGCCCTTCATCGCCTCGCCCCCCCCGCTGCCCTCGGGCTCGCGTGGACCCGACACCAAGCGCTCAGCCGCACGTTCACCCGAGTGGGTGGAACGGCACAGGGCACTTCGGGACAGCGGGCAAGGTGGCCCGGGCGGCGGACTCGCCGAGGCCACGCTGCGGAGCACCTCCGGGGGCCCGGCGCCTGCGTTGCTGGCCGCCGGGAGCGCGTGCATCGGCGCCGTCATGGGCTCTCTCTGCGCCGACGCTGGAGCGGTCCACCTCGAGCTCCTTGGCCTCGTGGGCCCCCGCGCGGTGACGGGCACCCGCGTAGTAGCGGGCCCCTTCACGGTGACCACGATGGTCCTCGCTGGGCTTGCGCTTGCTGGACTGGTCCTTGCTGGGCTGGTGCTCGCTGGCGTGGTCCGCGCTGGGCTGTGGACTCGCTCCCGAGGCTCTCGGGTCAGGGCCCCGCTCCTCCTCTGCACCCTCGCCCTGCTGTGCGCCGGTCGTGCCGCCATTGCACGCGGCGGATCCGCTGCGTCCGACGGGGCCCCGGTGGTTGGGCATGTGCAAGCCCTGCGCGGTCGCGGCAGCGGGGCCGGAGCCTCCGAGGCCTGGACCATCGGCGGGCAGCCGGGCCTGCTGATCGCCCCCCGGGGGGCTGTGGCTCCCGGAGATCTCGTGGCGGTGGATCCGCAGGCCCGGCGGGCAGACCGCGCCAGGAGCACCCACCGCCCCCTGTCCCCTCGCACGAGCAGCCTTCGCCCGCGCGCAGACGAGCTGATCCGCGTCCCGAGCGCGGGATCAGATGCCGAGGACACCTCGATGCCGGAGCGCGCGAGCGCATGGTTCCGCGACCTGCGGAGGCGGGGGATTCGCGCCTGCCAGGCCCACCCGGACCCCACCTGCGGGGCCTTGCTCGCGGCCCTCGTGTTCGGAGAACGCCGCGGGCTCTCACCTGAGCTCACCGACCTCTTCACCCGCACCGGCACACGGCACCTGCTGGCGCTCTCGGGCTTCCACGTCGGGTTGCTCGCCTTCCTCCTCATCGTCCCGCTCGCGCGACTCGTCACCGGCCTCTCGCGCCATGGTGCGGCGCTCCGGGGCAGCACCGCCCGTCCCGGATCCGCGCTCCTCTCGGCAGCCATGATCGTGGCCTTTGTCCCGCTCTCAGGCGGGGGAGCGCCCGCGACCCGGGCCGCCATCGGGCTCGGCCTCGCCCTCCTCTCACAGCGCCTCAAGCGTCGGCCGTCCGCCCTCAATCTGATCGGCATCGCGGCCCTCGCCGAGGTCGCCCTCGACCCCCTCGCCCCGATCCGCGCGGGGACGCAGCTTTCCTACCTGGCGACCGCGGCCCTCGTCCTGGCCGCGGCCCCCACGGCCCGCTCCCTCGCCGGGGAACCGCAGGGCGGGACCGGCGGGCCCCGGTGGCTGGACCCCGTCGGCCCCACCGGCTGGCCCAGACCGCCAGTCCTCGTCGCCCTCGTGGAGCGCCTGCGCACGCTCTCGTACGGCGCCCTCGCCGCCGGCGCCGTCGCCTCTCTCGCGACGCTCCCCGTGGTCTGGAGCGTCTTCGGGGAATGGAGCCCCGCGAGCCTCCTGGCGACTCCGGTCGCCACGCCACCCGTCGCGCTCCTGGTCACGGCTGGCTGGCTCCGCCTCTTCCTCCCCATCGAGGCGCTGGATCAAGTGGCGAGCTGGGCGGCGGGAGGGCTGGTCACCTGGCTCCAGTGGATGGACCGGCTCCCGTGGACCCCGCTCCCGCTCCCCGAGCGCTCTCCGTCACTCATCGTGCTCGCGAGCCTCGCCGTGGGCTTCGCCGCGGTCCGTCTTCGTCACCGCCTGAGCGGGCGACTGGCACACCTCGGGGCCGCGGGCTTCGGCGCGCTCCTCCTCCCCTGGCCGGGACCCACCCTCGGGCCAGGCGCGCCGGGACCTGTCCCGGAGACCCTCGAGCTCCACGTCCTCAACGTGGGCAACGGCACCGCGGTCGTCGCGCGCGCCCCCGGGGCCCCCACCTGGCTCCTCGACGCCGGCTCAAGGGACCGCCTGGCCGTGGCCGAGGAGGGCGTCGGTGCGCTGCTGCGAGCGCTGGACGCAGGGGCGATCCGGGTCGGCGTCTCCCATGACCACGAGGACCACGCCGGCGCGATCCCCTGGATCATCGGCCGGTGGCCTGCGGACGAGCTCCATGCTCCCTTCGCCAGGACACCGGACGACGAAGCCCGCCGCCGAGGGCACCCCCGCGGCGTGGTCTGGCTTGACCGTCCCCTGGACCGCTCCCTCGACCGCTCCTTCCACGGGGACGCGGACCCGCCCCTCCGGGTGGCGGCGATCTCCTCGGGAATGCCGGACCCGAACGAGGGCTCGGCGGTCTTCGACCTGCGCTGGCATTCGCGCGACGGGCGCGCCGCCCGGGTCATCCTCTGTGGCGACGCCGAGGGACCCGGGTTGAGGGCCATCCTCGACGGTGGCGGGGCGCGCCCCTGGCTCGAACCTGGGCCAGTGGATGTGCTCCTCCTGCCCCACCACGGCTCTCGCACCCGCCACCTCTCGCGACTCCTCGAGCGTGTGCAGCCCGCCCTCACGGTGGTCAGCGGGGACGTGCCCGCCTACGCGAGCGAGCTGGAGCGACGCGGCATCCCGCTCCACGTCACGGCCCGTGACGGACCGCTCCTGTGGCGGCCCGGCACGGCCCCCGGGGTCGCCCGCGCCCCCTCCCCCAGGAACTCCCGCAGCGAACGTCACCGAACGAAACCGAGGACGTATACCGGAGCAGCAGCCGCGCCCATCCACGCGCTGAGCGACTCCCCTGGAGGAGCCCTGCCCATGATCAAGTCCCTCGTCTTCACCCTGGCCCTCACCGCGATCACCGCCGCGGAGTCTGCCGCCGCTGTGCCCGCCGCCGCTGTGCCCGCCGCCGCTGTACCCGCCGCGCCTGGGGTGGAGCGCGCTCCGGGTGACCGCCGTCAGTCCCTTGTCCATGGCCTTGGGCAAGGCGACGAGCCGGAGGACAAGGAGCGAGCGGTGAAGCGCGTGCTCAAGCTGCGGGGAGGGAGCGTCCTTCGAGGCCCCAGCCGAAGGGACTCCAGCGGAGACTGGAGCGTCAAGGCGGGGGGCGGCTGGCGCAGGGTGCCGGCGAACGCGGTGCTGGAGGTGGTCGAAGAGCGCGACGCGCTCGCTCGCCTCGAGGTCCTCCGTGAGGAGGGGTCCCGCACGCCTGCGGAGGAGGTGGACGGCGCCCTCGAGCTCGGGCTCCTGCCTGAGGCCTGCGAGCTCTGCGACGAACTCCTCGAGCGCCACCCCATCGACCTCGAGTTGCGGGGCGCCGCCGCCCGTGCGGGACGATTCCTTGGGGGGTTGCCTGCCCGGGGGGACGAGGACGAGCTCCCCAAGCTGCTGGACCTCGGCTCGGGTCCGTCGCGGCTCATGCGAGAGGCTGTGGTCGAACGCCTGATCACCGCCACGGACCGGGCGAGCCTCGCGCAGACCCTGCGCGCCGAGCTGCGCTCCAAGCGGCCCTCCCGTCGGTCGTTCGCGGCCTTCGCCACCGGGAGGTTGTTCCCCCGCGAGGACCCGCGCCCGCTCCTGATCCGCGCGGTCTACGACCCGTCGCCGCTCACCAGGGAGTCCGCCGCGCGGGCCATCTCCGATGTGGGCGCCTACGAGGTCGCGGGCCCGCTCATCCGCGCGCTGGAGTCGGGCAACGGCGCCCTCCGGCTACGGGCCGTCGAGGCCCTCGGCGCCAGCCGGGACGGCGCCTTCGTCGAGCCCCTGATGGGCCGCCTCTACACCCTGTCCGCGCAGTCCGGCTCCGGGTCGGGGTACCGCCCCCCTCGCTCTCACCTGTTCGTCGGCACCCAGCGCGCCTACGTCCAGGACTTCGACGTGGAGGTCGCCCAGGGTTCCTCGGTGGCAGATCCGGTGGTCAACACCCTGGTCGAGGGCGTGGTCCTGGACGTCAGCGTCATCGGCGTCCAGGAGGTCCAGGTCCGCACCGAGCTCCGGTCCATCCGCGGCGCGCTCGGCCGCATCACCGGCCGCAAGCCCGGGTCGTCCAACAAGACCTGGCGCGCCTGGTGGGAAGGTGCGGAGGCTGAGAGGTATCACCGCTCGGCCTCCGACGAAGGAGCGCCGAACGACGCCGATGCGAGTGAAGGAGGCCGGAATCAAGAGAGCCCACGCGAGGGCGGCAAGGGCCGGACAGCCCGGTCCACCCGGCCCCTTTGAGCAGCCTCCGCTGGGTCTTCCTCGCTGGGCCTCCTCCGCTGGGCCCCCTCCGCTGGGTCTCCTCCTTCGAGACGCTCCTCCTGACCCAGGTCCTCTTGCACCCCGCCCCTGAGAGTAGAGGTGAGAGGGGTCGAGCTGTGCCCGGTCGGGACGAGCTCGGCGCGGGTGAAGCGGACGCCTCGCCGTCCTCCCACGACGAGGCGTCCTGCCGACGCGAGTCCGCGGAGGCGCCCTGCTAGCCCCGCCGCCTGGAGGGGTTGCACTTGGACTGGCCAGAACCATCCCCGCGCGCTCGGCGCGGATTCCGGCTGCGGGCGAGAGGTTCAGCGTGGAATCCGCCCTTCGCTGGAGAGTAGGGTGGTCCGGCCCAGCGAGGAGGGGACCTATGGGGAGGGAAGTGGAAACAGAAGACGCAGATATCGGCGAGCCTGAGGGCGCCGCGCTGCGGGTCCGCGCCTTGCGCAAGCGCTACGGAGCGACCGAGGCGGTCAAGGGCGTGGACCTGACCGTTCTCCCCGGACAGGTCTACGGGCTCCTGGGCCCGAACGGCTCCGGGAAGACCACCACCCTGTCCTGCGCCCTGGGGCTCCTCGCCCCCACTTCCGGGACGTGCGAGGTCCTGGGCGTCCCGTCGAAGGCGCTCCACCGCACCCGGGGCAAGGTGGGCTGCGTCTTCGACGTGCCCGCGCTCCTGAAGGGGCACACCATCGCACAGAACCTCGACTACCAGTCCAGACTCCGCGGCCACGCCGGCGGCCGGGACATGAAGGACGCCCTGCGACGCGTGGGCCTCGAGGGGTTCGAACGGCGCAGCGCCGGCGGCCTGTCGCTGGGCCAGGAGAAGCGCCTCGCCATCGCCGGGGCGATCATGGGGACGCCGGAGCTCGTCGTGCTCGATGAGCCCCTCTCCGGCCTCGACCCCATGGGCGTGCGCGGAATGCTCGAGCTCCTCGAGGAGCTCGTGGACGGCGGGCAGACCCTCGTCCTCTCCAGTCACCGCCTGCACGAGATGCAGGAGATCCTCACCCACGCCGCGGTCATCCTCGACGGCGAGTTGATCCGCGAGGCGCCGCTCGACGCCTACCTCGGACAGAAGGACACCTGGACCGTCGCAGTGCGGGACGAGGACACCCTGCGCGCGTCCCTCGGCGCCGGCTGGACCTTGAAGTCCGGCCCGGTAGGCGAGGGAACCCTCTTCCTCGAAGCCCCCGGAGCGGATCCCGAAGAGCTCCTCGCGCGGCTCGTGGGCTCCGGCGCCGGACTCCACCACTTCACCGCGGCCCGGATGGGCCTGCAGGCTTCCTTCGAGGCCCTCGTCGAGGAGCGCCGCGCCGCGGCAGGAGGCTCCCGATGAGCGGCGCCCTCCGAGTCCTGCGGGCCGAGTTCATG
>CBFHHK010000035.1:14752-26270 GCA_965655435.1 Planctomycetota bacterium
CGATGAGCGGCGCCCTCCGAGTCCTGCGGGCCGAGTTCATGCGCATGCTCGCCTCCCGGGCAGCGTGGGTCGGCGCGTTCATGATCATCGCGGTCCCCGCGCTCCGGATCTGGGCCGCCTCCTTCGCCCAGCGGGCAAAGGTCGTGCAGGCCATGGGCTCCGGCGAGACCCTGACCGGGCTGAGCGAGGGCACGGGCTGGGCCATGCTCGTGAGCGGCTGGCGGGCCGGGATGATGCTCGCCACCGCGCTCCTGCTGGTGCAGGGAGCCCGCTCCATCGCGGGAGATCGGGAGACCGGCGTCCTGCGGTTGGCCGTGACGCGCTCGGCCTCACGCTCTGGCGCCGTGGTCGGCCGGGCCCTGCTCGGGCCCATCCTCGTGGTGGGCATGGTGGCGCTCGCGGGCCTCACCGCGTTCCTGGCTACCAGCGCCGCCGGCGGTGACTTCGGCGACCTGGTGGAGGACGACTACGCGATCTTCACCGCCGACGAGGTGATGGCCGAGCTCCGCCGCGCGCTGCTCGTCGGCTCCCTGGGGCTGATGGCCATCCACGCCTTCGGGCTCCTCGTGTCCAGCCTCGCCCGCGGCCCGGTCCTGGCCCTCGCAGGCTCGCTGGCGACCCTGCTCGTGTGGGACGTGTTCAAGGACGACTTCGGCGCGGCTAGCTGGTGGGTCTTCGCCACCCACGCTCCGACCTTCGCCGACGCCTCGGCCATGTTCGAGATGGTGAAGTTCGCCGGCGGGTACTCCGACGCAGGCCTCCCCCCCGCGATCCACAACATGGGGCTCGTCCTGGCGCCCCTCGAGGGGCTCACCTTCGTCCTGCTCGCTGCCCTGGCGGTGCGACGCCGACCGCTCTGATCTGGCACGCCCGGATCTGGCACGCTCTGGTTCGGCGCGCTCTGGTTCGGCGCGCTTCGATCCAGGCTCTCCGGTTCCAGTCTTCCGACCCGAGTCCTCTGGCCCGACTTCTCGGGTCCGAGTCTTCTGGTCCGTGTCCTCTGGTCTGGCCCTTCTGGTTCGGCCCTTCAGGTTCGGCTCCGACCGCCCATGCGGTTGCTTCCGGGTCCTCCGGGGGCCGCGCGCGCGGGGCTGCCCTGCCGGCTTGCCCGACGATGTGACCTCAACGTCACCGTCGTGATGCGGTGAAGATGCCGACGCGGTCGCTCGCGTCGGAGCCCAGGATGGACCCCCGGCAAGAGGACCCCCGCCAAGAAGATCCCCGGCAAGAGGATCCCTGTGGAGGTTCCAGGAGTGGAGCCAGCAGAGGGGCAGGAGTCGGCCCCTCCTTCGAACTGGGCAGATCACACGGAGGCGTCGAGGAGGCCGCGCTTGGAGCGACGAGGGCGAGGCTCGGACGGTCGGAGGGCGCGAACGTCGAGCGATCCACTCGGATAACTCAGGAGCTACGACGTAGAAGCGGCGCGGCGCTGGAACCAGGACCTCTCAATCTTCAACATCGTCCCTGATGGCTCCCCTCTCCCCCGCGCGACCGCGCTCCGTGCTCTCTCTCTGCCTCGTGGCCGCCGTTGCCGCGTGCCAGTACGCGCCGGAGCGGACCATTCCGGACCCCCTCCCCGAGACCCTCGAGTGGGCCATCCCGGAGACCGGCCCCACGGCCTTCCTCGGGGTCGAGGTGCGCGAGAACGACAGCGGCTCCCTCGAGAGCCTCTCGTTCGATCCCGGCGTGCGCGTCCATACCGTGACCGAGCGCTCCCCCGCCGCCGCGGCGGGGATCCAGACCGACGATGTCCTGCTGGACTTCAACGGCACGGAGCTCGCCGTCCCCGAGGACCTCAAGGCGCTCCTCGAGAGCTTTGACGCCGAGGGGCCGACGACCCTGCGGGTCCAGCGCGGCGACTCGGTCTTCGCCGTCGAGGTCGCGGTCGAGGCGGGCGCCAGCGCCGCCGCGCCAGCCGAGGCCCTGTTCGTGATGGACACCGCGCGCACCCTGGGCGCATGGGGCACCTCCGCCGGCGCGGTGCTGGTGGCGAGCAACGCCAAGGGCCCCCTGCGCGGTATGCCCGTGGGGACACGGGTCGTCGCCCTTGACGGGGAGCCCATCGTCTCCGGACGCGGACTGGTCCGCCGGCTCGTGGCCTTGGAGCCCGGCACCAAGGTGTCCCTCACCACCGAGGGCGAGGACGACAAGCGGCGGGCGCGTTCCGTGACGCTCCTTGACGAGGGCCGCCGCGTCACCCGCGCATCCGTGCCGATCCTCACGACGTACACCGCCACCGCAGACCGCTCCCGGACCTCCTTCGTGCTGCTCGACCTCTATTTCATCTCGCTCCTGCGGTACACCCGCGAGGGAGGCGAGAAGCGCACCAGGGTCCTGCGCTTCTTCGAATGGAGCAGCGGCGTCGGGGAGCTGGACGGATGATCCTCCTCGCCTCGCTCATGGGCGCCGCCGCCCTCACCGCCGCCCTCACCGGCGGCGGCGACGCGTCCTTCATCGACGCGTCCGTCCGCGTCGACGGAAAGGTCCTCGACTGGCGCTTCGTGGACGTCGAGGGGGACGGGCAGGTCGAGCTCGCGCTCTCCCTGCGCACCCCCTCGGGCTCCCGCGAGCTCCAGCTCTTCCGCTGCTCCGAGCGGGCCATCGAGCCCGAGCCGTTCCGCACGATCCCGGTCCTGAAGGACATCGTCGCCTGGACCTTCGCCGACGTCCGGGCCGACCTCGATGGCCGCGAGCTGGTGCTCCTCACCCGGCAGGGCGCCTGGTCCTTCGATCCGCGGCGGACCAGCTACAAGGGCAACATCGAGCGACTCGCCAGGGTCCAGCTGATATTCGACTTCCCGACGACGAGACAGCTGCCCTACTGGGAGTACGTGATCCAGAGCGCCGAGGGGCAGCTGGACCACCTGCTGCTCCCGCGCCGTGACGGCTTCGAGGTCGTCGCTCCCGTGGCGTCGACGCCCGCGAATGAGGGGCTCCCCTACGCCTCCACCGCCGACTTCTCCGCCCAGCGGAGCACGGCCGCCATGGACCCCGAGGACAACAGCCAGCGCGCGGACAAGGCGCGCGCGCGGAACCGGGAGCGGGAGACTCGCTTCGAGGTGACCGTGGGCGACCGCTTTCAGCCCTTCCTGGGCGAGGGCCTCGGGGACGCCCTCGTGAACGACAACACCAGCCTCCAGGCCCCCGCGATCGTGGACCTGAACGGGGACGGACGCGACGACCTCCTGCTCGTCGGCGACGACGAGCTCCGCGTCCACCTGAGCGGGCCGGCCGGTATTCCAGCACAGCCCACGCGGGTCGAGGCGATCCCGGACTACCTCCGTTCAGGGGGCGAGGACGCAGCCCTGCGCCTCGTCGACGTGGACGGAGATGGGCGCCTGGACCTCGTGGGGCTCTGGCGCGCGGAGAGCCGCGGGCTGGAGAACGGCCAGTGGCGCATCTACGTGATGCGCAGCACGCCCAACGCGCTGATCCCGGACAAGCCCTCCCAGGTCCTGCGCTTCGAGGGCGCTGAGCTCCGGGCGACGATCGCGGACGTGGACGGCGACGGTCGACCCGACCTCGCCCTGCGGCGCTTCGAGATGCCGAGCATGATCGAGACCGTGACCGGGCTGGAGTTCAAGTACTCCTACCTGCTCTACCTCGGGACCAAGCGCGGGCTCTTCGACCGCCGCCCGGCCCTCAAGAGTGAGCGGACCTTCGACGAGAACTCGATCCGCGAGATCATCGCGAACCGAGACCTCTCCATGGACTGCAGCGGCGACGGCGTCGCTGACCTCGTGGAGGTCGACCTCAAGGGCCGCCTCGGGGTCCGCCGCCTGCGGAAGACCTCGTCGCTCTTCGGCGGAGACAGCTGGCAGATCGACGAGGGCTACTGGAAGCAATACCCCGCCCGGGGGTCCGTGCAATCACTCAACGTCATGGACCTGAACGGCGACGGCATCGGTGACATCGTGAGCGCCGCGGACTCCGTCCTGACCGTCTACCTCTCGCAGCAACGATGATGCTCCCGAGCCTCACCCACGGACTGACCGCGCTCCTCGCAGCGGTCAGCGGCGCGCCCGGCGCCGCGCCCTCTTCGGGCCACCCGTCGCTCCACGCGACGGGCTCCCTCGCAGACGCCTCTCCTGTGGCCGGGCCTTCTGCGGGATCTTCCGCTGGATCTTCCGCTGGGTTCTCCGCTGGGTTCTCCGCTGGGCCGCAGGACGGGGACCTCGTGGAGACCCGCGTCGCCGTCCCCAAGAAGGGCGGGCTCCTCGCCCTCCGGGACCTGACCGGCGACGGCAAGATCGAGCTGCTGTCCGTGACGCCGGCCGGCATCCTCGCACGGCCCCTGGACGGCGGAGGCGAGTACGCCGCCGCCGGGGCGCTCCTGGAGTGGCCCGCGGGCAGCACGGGCTGGGACCTCGCCGACCTCGACGGCGACGGACGAGTGGAGGTCCTGATGGTCTCCGACGGCAAGACGTTGGTGCGTCGGTCGCTCACCCCGGCGGGCGTCTGGTCCGAGCCCGAGACGGTGCTCGAGACCGGCATGTACTTGCCCGCGGCCACCGTGCGCGTCCCCTTCACCCGCGACCTGGACGAGGACGGCCGGCTCGATCTCGTGCTCCCCGGTCCTGGCCGCTTTCACATGCGCCTCAACCGCGGCCTCGACGAGGCCGGGAAGCTCGCCTGGTCGGACCCGATCGAGGTCGAGTACGAGCCGGAGATCAACTACCGGACCGGTGACCCCGAACGCCTGTCGTCCACCTTCTCTCAGCGCGTGCGCGTCCCCTGGTTCAGCATGGACGACGTCGACGGGGACGGGCAGCTGGACCTGGTGTCCGAGACCTCCGAGCGGGTCGCCTTCCACCTCGCGAAGCCCGAGATCGACGCCCGGCCGACCTGGAGCCTCGACCTCTCCGAGCTGCGGAGCGCGCCGTCCGCCAGCGACCTCGACCTCGACAACCTGCTGGGCGCGGTCAGCGGGCTCGCCCAGTGGCGAGCGGTCGACCTCGACGGCGAGGGCCCGAGGGACCTCATCGTGAGCTCCGAGGGGACCTTCAAGGTCTACCGCGGCGCGACCGTCACGGGCCCCACGCGCGCACCGGACCAGGTCCTCAAGGCCTCGGGTAACGTGCTCTACTTCTTCGTCCGCGACGTGCTCGGCGACGAGGCGCCTGACCTGCAGATCGTGCGCGGCGAGCGCATCTCGCTGGCGCAGCTCGTGAAGTTCCTCGTGGTCCCCGGCAAGCTGGACTTCGACGTCTTCACCTACGAGAACAAGGGGGGCACCTTCGATCGGCGTCCCACCCGCCGGACCACCCTGGCGCTGCGCATCCCGCGCATCTTCAAGCTCATGAACGAGTTCGAGGAGGTCTCCGAGCAGCTCGAGGCCCAGTGGGACATCCCCGCCCGCAGGATCGACTGGGACGGCGACGGCGAGACGAACGACATCGTCGACGTGGTCGACGATCAGCTGATGATCTTCGCCAACTGCGCCCCCGCCCAGCAGCGCTTCGAGGACCTCTCCGTGGAGGACGGCGTCGACGGCATCATCGAGAAGGTGGTGCTCAACGACCTCGACCGGCTCGGGGACGGAGAGGAGAGCGTCATCGATCTCGGGGAGCTCGACCGCTTCGCCGTCGCGCCCGGGAAGGGCCTGCGGGACGCGACCGCAGGTAAGACGCCTGTGCTCCGCTTCCCCACCTGGCCGGGCAAGGACGACCGGGGCGTGCGCGCCCGCGACCTCGATGGCGACGGGCGCCTCGACCTGATCACCGTGGTGGACGGACCGGAAGGGCTGCAGGTCCAGTTCCTGGTCCGGCGCTGAGCCTCGCTCCCGCGACCCCCACCTCGCCGCGCTCAGACCTCGAAGCGCTTGAAGGCCAGGAGGTGCCCGCCAGCATGGTGCGCGACCCCGGTGTCGCCCGGCGCGAGGCGGCGCGCGAGCGCGTCCGGGACCTCGAGGTTGGTCCGGGAGCCGCCCTCGTCTTCGATGATGACCCGGCGGACCGTGCTCAGGTGCTCCCCGCGCCCCGTGGTCTCGGTCTGGACATCACGAATCTCCACGACCTGCGCCTTCGAGGGCGAGGACGCGAGCTCGACCGTCTTCGCCCCTCTCCCGAGGGCCTTCACCACGAGCACGATCACCATCACGGCGGGCACGAGGGAGAAGAGCCCCGGGGCGCCTGCCCCGGACGCGCTCGACGCGATGAACCCTGCCACGACCACCGCGAACCCGATGGGGATCAGCGCGAGGCCTTGCCGGGTGGCGAGCGGCGCGGTGGAGACCTGCCGCCCCAGCTCCTCCTGAACCCCCGGCCGCCCCAGGAGGACCTCAAGGCGCGCCTGGCGCTCGTCCGCCGCGCTCACCACCGGAGGGGCCGCTGGCTCGGGGAAGCGCGCCCCGCAGTACGCGCAGAACCGATCCTCCTCGGTCCGCGCCGCGGCGCCGCACTCGCGGCACTTCGTGGACATCGTCA
Organism: Planctomycetota bacterium; assembly: GCA_965655435.1. Taxonomy (GTDB): domain Bacteria; phylum Planctomycetota; class UBA1135; order UBA1135; genus Saltatorellus. The sequence goes on from CBFHHK010000035.1 coordinate 21,178, forward strand.
TCTGGAGGACGACACGTCCGAGGCCGTGGACGATTCTCGGGAAACAGGGTCTTGGCCCAGCGCGACCCGGCGCCTCTTGGGCCGCAGCTGGTGGGCCAGATAGGCGGCGGCCCACACGAGGGATGAGATGCCGTGGGCCCATGCCCAGAGCGTGCGGCTCGCTTCGGACTCGGCGACCTGCAGCAGGACCCCGGTGATCACCATCGGCCCGAAGAGGAGCGCCAGCCCGAGCCCCGTGGCCCGGCGGGCCCAGGGCCGAAAGAGCCGCGGCGCGACGTGCCCGCTCCAGATGAGCCCCACGGCGAACACGAGGAGCGGAGCGGCGAGCAGGTGCAGGTCCCGCAGGCTCGGCTCCCAGGGGTGGATCCCGCTCCACTCCATCGCCAGCACCGGGTCCTCGGGTTCGGGGCCGAGGTCGTGCACGTAGCGCAGATACGCCCAGATCGCGCCGCTCCCGATGACCAGGAACGACGCGATGTGGAGGAGGCGTGCGGAGAGGCGGCTCACGGGAGCACCGTATTCGCCAGGCTCAGGGAGTCAAGGGACCGCGAGCGTCGCGGCGCTTTCCTTCTGGGCCTTCTTCGCACGGCCGACCTTGACCCCGAGCACCTCGTGCAGGGCGAGCGCCCGCCTGGACGCATTGGCCACCGCGCGGCAGGTCAGGGTCGCTCCGGTCGTGCCGTCGAGGCCGCGGCCGAGCGTCAGAGGCCGGCCCTGCTCGCGCCCTTTGAGCGAGTCGTAGAAGGCGTCCTGGGCCAGGTACTCCGGGGGCTCGGCGAAGGCCACGGTGTCGACGCAGCGCAGGTCACCGGTCGGGTTCACCGCCACCATCAGCGTCTCGCGCTTCGAGCGCACGACGTGGGAGTCGAAGAAGGCCGTGCCGACGACCTCGCCCTTGCGGCGGGCGACGTACGCGAAGGTGGTCTTCTTGCGGAACTTCTTCTGGTCGGCGAGCTTGTTGACCTTCGCCCGCTCGGGGTCGCCAAGGCGGCAGACCACGCGCTCGATGGTGCAGCCCGGGAACGCCCGCTCGAGCGCCTGGTCGATGACCTCGCTCCCCCCCCGGCTCCAGGCGGAGTCGAAGGAGAGGGCGATGGCTGTGAGGGCGAGGGGCAGCAGGGTTCGGAGGCGCAGCATGGCAGGATCAGAAGGCGTAGCCGATCAGGAAGCGATACACGTCATCGCCCTCGTCGAGCACCGTGTAGTCCGTCTTGAGGACCACCTGGTCGAGGGGGCGGTAGTTGAGACCCATGGTCGTGTAGGTGTCGACCTTCCCGCCGGAGGGTGAGAAGCCGGTGGCCATCTTTGCCTGGGTGTCGAGGTCCTCGTAGCGCACGAAGGCATCGAGGCTCTGCCCCGCGGGCGAGTCGATGAACGAGAACAGGTCATAGCCCGCCTCGAGGTACCAGCCCCGCATCTGCTCCGCGAGGTTCTCCCCGGTCCGGGCGTTGAACGCGGCGGTGTCGTCGATGTCCGAGGACGCGTAGAGCCCGCGGACCGTCCAGGGCCCCTCGTTCCATTCGCCGTGGAGATCCCAGATCGTCGTCCCCAGGTCCTCGGGTGTGTTGACCCCCGAGTTACCGTGAAAGATCGACGCGCCGAGGGTGACGCCGGGGATCGCGATGTAGTCGAGGCGGCCCGTGAGCGCGACCGTGTCGATGGAGGCGCGGTTGGCCTTCTGGCGACCACCGCGGACGCCGTTGGCGTCGAACTCCTCGCCGTTCAGGCCGTTGATGGCGTAGCCGGTCCAGGCGAAGTCGCCGACCTGTCCGTAGCCGCCGATCCCGGTCGAGCGCCAGGTCGAGGGGATGATGCGCTTCTCGGTCTCGGGCCGGGCTGAGGCCAGGAAGGTGGTCGGCTCGTGGCGCTCGTTGATGAACCCCAGCGGCACCAGGACGACGCCGCCGCGCAGCGCGGTGCTGTCCGTCAGCAGGTGGTCCAGGTAAGCGAACTCCACCGACACGCTGCCCGCGGAGTCCGTGGTCGCCGAGGTGGCGCCGGTCGTGCCGTGCTCGATCTCGATCTCCGAGTTGAAGATCCAGTCGTCCGAGAAGCGGCTGCCGAAGTACATGACCCAGCGCAGGGCGTCGAAGTCGTCCCCGCTCTGGTTGCGGGTCGCCTCGCCGAGGAACTCGCCGTAGCCGCCGAAGGAGAGGCCGTCGGCGGAGTAGACCGCCGAGGCTCGCGGCGCGAGGTTACGGCTGGCCAGCGCCTCCCAGGCGGCCTTCTTCTGCTCGTCCACCTCGGAGGCGGGAGCCACGTCGACCTCGGCGTCCGCGAGGGCGTCCATGGCCGCCTCGAGCTCGGCGGAGATCCGGTCACGGTCCGCTTCCAGGGCACGGAGGCGGGCCTCGATGTCGTCAGCGGCGGGCTGTTGCCCCACCTGAGGGGCGGGGGCGAGGGCGGTCAGGAGGGCGAGCGAGAACATGGTCAACGGTCCTGTGGAGGAGGCCGGCAGGCGCGCGTCGGGAAGTGACGCTTGGCGATGCCGCAGACCACAACTGAGAACCGTTCTCAGGGCAAGCGCATTTGAGACTCATTCGCAAGGAAGGTCAAAAAACCACACTCCTGGCCCCAGGGAGGGACCCCTGACCCGGCCTCATCGCCGAACAGGGCGCAGCTGGATCTCCCTGAACTCGATCACCGCGCCCTCCGACTGGAGGCAGATCGGCCCCGACACCTCCTCGCACCAGTCCGCCGTGTTCTGGAGCACGCCGTTCACTCTCAGCTCGACCCTCGGGCCGTCCACCAGGATCTCGTACCGGTTCCACTCGCCGACGGGCCGCTCGGAAGAGGGCGCGCGGCGCTTCGTGTTCCGGCCCCGCAGCCGCGCGGGATCCGTCCGCATCCCGAAGGCATCGATGTTCCAGAAGTCCCCGGCGTTGCGGTGCTGGAGCTGCGCCTCGATGGAGCGCGGCCAGACCTTGTCCTCACCCGTCATGCGCAGGAGCACGCCCGAGTTACCCGGACCGCTCGACGGATCGAAGCGCCACTCGAGGGTGAGCAGATAGCTCTCGAAGCGGTCCCGCGTCTTGAGGTACCCCGCCGGCCTCCCCTCGCAGCGAATGATGCCGTCGCGTACGGACCACACGTCGTCGAAGGCCACCGACGGATCGGACAGGTGGTACGTCCAGGCGTCGAGCCCTCCCCCATCGAAGAGGACGACCGGATCACCTAGCTCCGGCGCGAGCTCATGGTCCTCCCCGAGGAACGCCACGAGGTCCGCGAGCTCCTGGGGCGTGAGGTCCGACGCCAGCCCCTGGGGCATGGTCGAGACCTTCTGCTTGGTCCGCTGCTTGATCTCATCTCGCCCGAACGTCACCCGCTCGCCATCCGTCTCGAGCAGCGCCACGGTGGCGCCGTCGGCCAGCAGGAAGCCCGAGTGGAGCAGCCCGTCCTCGGTCTCCAGCAGGTAGGTGTCGTAGCCGAAGGCGATGGACGCGCTCGGGTTCAGGATCGCGTCGAAGAGCGCCTCCCCCGTGAGCTTCTTGCGGATCTGGGTGAGCTCGGGGCCGAGGTCGATCCCGACCCGGACGTCGCCGAGCTGGAACGCGTGGCACGTGACGCACCGCGCCCGCTCCTCGTCCAGGAACACCTCGCGGCCGCGCGAGGCGTCACCCTCGAGCGCCATGAGCGCCGCCATGGAGGGGACGGTCGTGCCCTCCATGCCCGGCCGCTCGAAGTGCTCGCTCGCGAGGGCGCGGATCGCGAGCTGCTCGCTGCCGTGGAGCAGCGCCGCGACCTCAGGCACCGCCGCCAGATCCAGCTCCCCGTCGCGCTTGGCCTGGATCAAGAGCAGGGCGCCCTGCTCGTTGGAGGCGAGCCGCTGCAGCGCCGCCGCGCGCCCCTCCGCCGAGGCGTCCTCGGACATGAACTCCGCGAGCCACTCGAGGACCGCCGCCGGCTCGTCCGCGCGCTCGATCCAGACCTCGAAGCTCACCGACGTGCTGGACCCGATGTTCTGGTCCGTGCCGCCCCGCTCGGGTCCGCAGCTGCCCACGAGGCGCACCGCGCCCGCGGGGATCGCGAAGGCCACCTCGCTGTGGGCGTGGGTCCCGATGCCGCGCTCGTACGTCGCGTCTCCGACCTCGAGCGGGCCGCCTTGAGGGTCACGGTTCGAGTTGACGCTGCCCCACTCGGCGCGAGCCTCCACCCAGCCGCTCGAGAGCGACACCTCGCTCCCGTCGGCCATCACCACGCGCGGGTCGATCCAGGCCGCCCAGTCGCAGGAGTTCCCGTCACCTCCGTTGGTGACCACCAGCCACGCCATGGAGACGCGGTCGAGCTCGACGTCGAAGTCGGCGGTGCCCTCGCCCATCACCTCGCTCGTCCAGGCCCGCTCCGCGTCGGCGAGGGTCCCGGTGGAGATGCTCAGCCCGTAGTCCCGCCAGTCGTTGCCGCTGCGGTGCTCGACCCACCAGCCGGCGTAGCCGCGCAGGTCCTCGGGCCCAGCCACCGCCGCCACGGCCACGGCGTCGGCCGCGGCACGGCCCGGGGCGAAGGCCAGGGCGTCGAGCGCCCGCCGCCGAGCGTCGGCGTCCAGCTGCGGGCTCATGGCGCGGGCCGCGAGCGCCACCACGGCGCCCTCGGGGTGCAGCCGCCAGGCCAGGGCCTCGAAGCGCGCGTCCCATGCGAGGGGCGTGTCCGCGAAGGACGCCGAGAGCTCCGCGTAGGCGAGGTCGGGGTCCTGCTCGAGCACCTGGACCAGGGCCTCCAGCAGCCAGGGGTCCGTGCCGTCCACGCGCGCCGCTGCCTCGAGGCAGAGCTCCAGTACCGGGCCCTCCAGCGCCTCGCCTCGGAGGCTCTGCAGCACCCGGCGGAGCATCGCCGGCTCCATCTCCTCGATCAGGCCGTGACCCACGAGGGAGGCTGCCGTGGCCCTGGCATCCTGCTGCAACGCGGCCTCGACCATGAAGACGCTGGCCGGAGGAATCTCGATGGAGGGGTTCTTCGACCCGCCGGCCGGGGGAGGCGGGAGCCTCAGGAGATCGCCCTCGATCTCCATCGAGGTGAGGACCTGCGCGCAGCGAGCTGCGAAGCGCTCGTCGCCTCCGCGACTGACCGCCGCCATCACGAGCGCGGGCACGACATCC
>CBFHHK010000036.1:0-26055 GCA_965655435.1 Planctomycetota bacterium
GCGATGTCCTGCATCATGGCCGTGCGGCGATCGCCGAACCCGGGGGCCTTGACGGCCACGCAGGGGAACGAGCCGCGGAGGCGGTTGATCACCAGGGTCGCCAGGGCCTCGCCCTCGACGTCCTCGGCGATGATGAGGAGCGGGCGGCCCTGCTGGGCGACCTGCTCGAGCATCGGGATCATGTCCTTGATGGAGCTGATCTTCTTCTCGTGGATGAGGATCAGCGCGTCCTCGAGGACGCACTCCATCTTGGCCGCGTCGGTGACGAAGTGCGGGGAGAGGAAGCCCTTGTCGAACTGCATGCCCTCGACCCACTCGACCTCGGTCTCGACGCCGCTGCCGTCCTCGACCGTGATCACGCCGTCCTTGCCGACGCGCTCCATGGCCTGGGCGATCATCTCGCCGACCTCGGGGTCGTTGTTGGACGCGATCGAGCCGATCTGCGCGATGTCCTTGGTGCCCTTCACGGGGGTGGACATCTTGGCCAGCTTCGCGATGGAGCCCTTGACGGCGGCGTCGATGCCGCGCTTGAGGGCCACCGGGTTGGCGCCGGCGGTGACGTTCTTGAGGCCCTCTTCGAAGATGGCCTCGGCCAGGACCGTGGCGGTCGTGGTGCCGTCACCGGCCGCGTCGTTGGTGCGCTGGGCGACCTGCTTCACGAGCTGAGCGCCCATGTTCTCGTAGGCGTCCTCGAGCTCGATCTCCTTGGCGACGGTGACGCCGTCCTTGGTGACGGTCGGGCTCCCGAAGGACTTCTCGATGATGACGTTCCGGCCGCGGGGGCCGAGGGTCACCTTGACGGCGCGCGCGAGCTTCTTGACGCCCGCGCGAATGTGCTCGCGCGCTGAGGCGTCGTAGCTGATCTGTTTGGCTGCCATGGGATGGTGGTGGTCAGGGGTTGAGCGGAGTCAGCTCGATCAGCCGATGATCGCGAGGATGTCGTCTTCGCGCATGATGATGTACTCGGCGCTGTCGTGCTTGACGTCGGTGCCGGCGTACGAGGTGAAGAGGACGCGGTCGCCCTTGGAGACGCTGAAGGAGCTCCGGTCGCCGTTGTCGAGGGTCTTGCCGTCACCGGTGGCGACGATGATCCCTTCCTTCGGCTTCTCCTTGGCGCTCTCGGGGAGCAGGATGCCGCCGGCGGTCTTCTCTTCGGCCTCAACGCGCTGGATGAGGACGCGGTCTCCGAGGGGGCGGATGGCGACGTTCTTCTTGGTCTTGGTGGCCATGATGGGTTCGCGCCGCGTACGGCGCCGATTGCTTTCGTGGGGGTCTAGTGGAGGGGGAGTAAAGAAGATGGCGCCGCGCGGCGGAGGCCGGCGCGACGTCGAACGGTGAGCGGACTAGCTGGCGCGGCCCCAGACCTCGTCGAGGACGCGCTGGATCTCCTGGCGCAGCTCGAGGGGCTGGACGGGCTTGCGGAGGAACGCGTGGGCGCCCTTCTCCAGGGCCCAGCTCGCGACGCCGTCAGAGGCGGCGCCGGACCAGAGGATGCAGGGGAGCTCGGGGCGCTGGCCCTGGAGCAGGCTGAAGAGCGCCAGGCCTCCGTCGCCAGGCTCGAGGCCCAGGTCGTTGGGCTGCTGGGGGGGCGGCATGTGGACGTCGGCGAGGACCAGGTGCAGGGGTTCGCCGGCCTGGAAGGAGCGCTCCACCATCACCATGGCCTCTTCGCCGTCTCCGGCCTCCACGACGGTGAGGCCTGAGCCGACCAGGAGCTCAGCGGCTCCCTGTCGCACACAGGTGTCGTCGTCAGCAATGAGGATTCGGCGGTCCATGGTTCCAGAGCACAGGAGCAAACAGCGTGCCGCTTCCCAGGCGGAGCCTCACGCGCGTCCGAGGCTGGGGCCCGCGGGGCCTGCCGCGCGGACCAGGGACCCCCTCCGGGCCCTCCTGGGGGTGGTTCCCCGCTGCCAAGGTGGCAGGGCTCAGGCAGCGGGTCATTCGACCCTGTCACCGTGGCAGGGCGATCCACCGGTCGATTCGGGCTCGGGCGAGGCTATCTTGAGGGCATGCTGCCCGTCTTCGATTGCCACGCCGACGCCCTCCAGAGGGCCCTCGACCTCGGCCATGACCTCGGTCAAGAGACCCACGGTCACCTCGACCTCGTCCGGGGCCGCCGGGGAGGCCTCGCGGCGGTGGTCCTCACCGCCTGGATCGACGGGCCCTACGCCGACGAGGCGGGGGCGGCCAAGCGCCGGACCAACGCCTTGCTCGACGCCGGCGATGATCTCTTCGCCCGACACCCGGAGAGCCTGCGGCAGGTCGTGGACGGGGCCGACCTCCTGGAGCCAGATCCGAGCCGTCTCGCGTGTGTCCTCGCCATCGAGGGCGGCCACGCCATCGAGGACGATCTCGACCAGCTCGACCACTACGCCGGGCGAGGCGTGCGGGTCATGACGCTGACCTGGAACAACCACCTCTCCTGGGCGCGCTCCTGCCGCGACGGTGCGGGGTCAGCGGTCCCCGAGGGGCTCTCGAAGTTCGGGGTCCGCGTCGTGGAGCGTATGGGAGAGCTGGGCATGCTCGTCGACCTGTCCCACGCGGGGGAGCGCACGTTCTACGACGCGCTGGAGGCGGCGGTCGCGCCGCCCATGGTGAGCCACTCCGGCTGTCGCGCCCTGAGCGACCACCCGCGCAACGTGACCGACGATCAGCTGCGGGCCCTCGCCCAGCGCGGCGGTGTGCTCGGGATCCCCTTCGCGACGGCCTTCCTCGACGAGGCGGAGCGGCAAGCAGAGCAGGCCTTCCGGAAGACCGAGCCTTACCTGAGCGCGGGCGGCGGCAACCCCACCGAGCGGTTGCTCCTGGAGGGCGACGCCATCCAATCTGGCATGCCTCCCTTCCCCCTCGAACGGGTGGCGGACCACGTGCTGCACGCCCTTGAGGTCGCAGGCCCGAGGCACGTGGCCTTCGGCGCGGACTTCGATGGCATCGACCGCCGCCCCGCGGGGCTCGAGGACGCGAGCGGGTATCCCGCGCTCCTCGAGGTGCTCGCACGCCGCGGCGTGGACGACGAGACCCTGGGGCTCATCGCCTACCACAACGCGGCCCGGGCGATCGCGGAGGCGACCGCGCCGGCGAAGGCGCACTGACGACGCGCGATGGCCCTTCCCGCGCGGGGGCCCGTGGACGCAGGTGCCCGTCGACGCAGGTGCCCGTTCGTGCAGGAACCCGTTGGCCCCGGTGCCAGTTCGTACAGGTACCGGTTCGTACATGTGCCGTTTCGCGCCCGTGATAATTCGCGCCTGTGCCAGTTCGCGCCCGTGCCAGTTGGCGCAGGGACCTGGGGGCGCGGATAGACTGCCCCGCCCGTGCGCGTCTTCTATTGCGATCACTTCGAGGTGGTGCTGCCTCCCAAGCACCGCTTCCCCATGCACAAGTACGGCCTGCTCCGGGAGCGGCTGGTGCGTGAGGGGATCGTGGGTGAGGGGGACCTCGCGCCGGCGGCGACGGCGCCGCTCGAGGACCTCTTTGCGGTCCATGACCCCGCCTACGTCCAGGGGTTTCTGGATGGTGACCTGCCGCGCAAGGTCGTCCAGCGCATCGGCTTCCCCTGGTCAGAGGAGATGGTGATGCGGTCCCTGGGGAGCGTGGGGAGCACCCTCGCCGCCGTGGACGCCGCCCTGGAAGACGGCCTCTCGGGGACCCTCGCGGGTGGGACACACCACGCCTATCGGGACTTCGGCTCGGGCTACTGTGTCTTCAATGACCTCGCGGTCGCGGCGCGGCGTGTCCTCGACCGGGGCGCTGTCCAGCGGGTGCTGGTCTTTGACGTGGACGTCCATCAGGGGGACGGTACGGCGTCGATCTTCGAGGAGGATCCGCGAGTCTTCACCTGTTCGATCCACGGCGAGCGGAACTTCCCGAGCCGCAAGCAGCGCAGCGACCTCGACGTTCCGCTGCCGGACGACACGGGCGACGAGGCCTACCTCGCGGCCCTCGATCGCGCGCTGGACGAGGCCATGGAGCGCTCGCGCCCGGACCTCGTGCTCTATCAGGGAGGGGTGGACGTGCTCCAGGTTGATCGGCTCGGTCGCATGGCCCTCAGCGAGGCCGGCGTGGAGGAGCGGGATCGCCGGGCGCTCTCACGCTTCCGTGGGCAGAGCCTCCCGGTGGCGCTCACCCTCGGCGGCGGCTACGCGGATCCGGTGGAGGCGTCGGTGTCCGCGTACGCCGGGACCTACCGCGTGGCGCAGGCGCTCGAAGAGGGGCGCGGCAGCGCCAGGCTGTAACCAACCGGCAGCGTGGTCGTCCTGGGTTCTGAGGGCGCGCCAAGGGGCGCGCTCGAAGACCCTTGGAACGGAGTGACAGCGATGCGGATCGAGGCCTGTGACGGGATGGATGTGGACGACTTCGTCGTGGTGGAGGACGGGGAGTATCAGATGCGCGTGGGCGAGGTTCGTCCGGTGGAGACCGGGGACGGACGGGCGGCGTGGATGCTCCGTATGGAGCTGGCGGGCGGGGAGCTTGCCGGTCGGACCGCGGTCCTTGACTGGCTGAACTTCACGGACCGCGGGCTGCGCCGGGTGCGCATGGTCCTGGCCGCTCTCGGCTTTGACGTGACGGTGTCCATGGACGTGGAGCCGGGGGAGCTCCTTGGTCGGGCGGCGATGGTGCAGATCGCGACCCACGAGTCCCGGCGGGAGAGCGATGGCCGGCTCCTCCGTCGCAGCCGGGTCGCCTATGACGGTTGGCGTCCGGTCGTCGCCGACCTCGAGAGTGCAGGGTGGTCGGCCTCTCCCGGCTGACGACCTCTCCCGGCTGACGACCGCTCCTGGCTGACGACGCGTCCCGGCTAACGGCGCGTCCCAGCTAACGACGCGGAGTGGCCAGGAGACCCTCGGGGACGGCGCTCTCAGGTGATGGCCCGAAGGCCCGGTGGCGCTGGGGGGGTGAGTGTCCTCGATGGGGGAAGCACCTCAGCGAGCCGCCCGATCGGGATCTGCGGCGGACTCTGCGAGGGCTCCTGCGGCTGGGTCCTTCCGGGGCGATTCCCGAGCGCGTTGCCCGAGCGCGTTCTTTCGCCGAGTCCGCCGAATAGAGCCGAATCGGACGGTCGCTTGGGCTCGCTCCGGAAGGCCGTTGCTCCGGAAGGCCGCGGGATCGAGCCACCGAGTGAAGCGAAGTCCAGGCCACAGGATCCATCGCGTCTTGGGCCACCGGATCCATCAGGGCTCGAGCGAACCGGGTCACCAGATCCCGAGCGACAGAGTGCATCAAGGCCCGAACGGGGTGCACAAGGCCCGAACAGGGTGCACCGAGGCCCGAGCGGTCGGGTGAGCAGCGGTCTGAAGTGGACCGCCCGAGGAACTGGCCCGGTCCATTCACGAATCCGGTCCACGGAGGGTGCTGGCGCGGCAGGGAGCAGAGGCACTGGCGGTGAGCGTGGGGGAATGAGCCCGGGGCTTTACACCGACCGTCGTGGGCGTGAAGCTCATCCTGTGCCCGACTCCTTCGAACCTGACGATGCCGCCATCGCGCGCGCCCTCGAGGCTGCTCGCTCCGTGAAGGACGCGGCCCACGCCCCCTACTCTCGTTTCCGGGTGGGGGCGGCCGTGCTGGACACGGACGGCGGCCTCTTCAGCGGCTGTAACGTCGAGAGCGCCAGCTTCGGACTGACCCTGTGTGCAGAACGCAACGCCCTCTCGACCCGCGTCGCGGTGCTCGGAGAGGTGGGGAAGGGGGCGGGGCCGGTGGGCCCGCCGATCACGGTGGTGGCGATCCGGACGGACGCGGAGACCCCCACCGCTCCCTGTGGCGCTTGTCGCCAGTGGCTCGCGGAGTTCGCCCCCCGGGCCACTGTCGTGGCCGAGGCCGCGGACGGGACCACCGCGCGGTGGTCGGTGGACGAGCTGATCCCGGATGCCTTTCGGGGCGACCAGCTCGGCGGCTGACGTCTTGGACCAGGCGCTCGGCCGCGCCCGAACGCCCGGCTGAAGCAGAGGGCGGGGTTGCTGCGAGAGGCCCGATCAGCCGCCACCGCTGGTGATCCCGGTCGTCCCCCAGGCATGGGGAATCTGGTCAGGGGATGGTCTCGATGGGCGCGCCTGCGAGGCCTTTGTCGCTGGGAGCGGGCCAGTACGAGCGGTCGAGTTCGTCAGAGTCGTGAGAGTCTTCAGAGTCGTCAGAGTATTCAGAGCCGTCGCGTCGGTGCTTGGGGCTGGGGCTGGGGCTGGAGCTGGGGGTCCGCCCGCGGGGGGGGCGGCACGAGGTGGGGCGTCATCTTCCTCGCCATGGTCGCGGGCTCCTGCATGGACTCGGCCCCCTCTGTGCGGGACACTCTCCTCCATGGATCGGCGACGGCAGCAAGGGAAGCGGGGGGGGGCCCCAGAGCTCATGGGGTCACGGGGGCGCGATTTGGACGTTGCGGGGCGCCCGCAAGGTCCGGGAGTGGGGGCCGCGCGACGGCGCCCATGCCCGTGGACCGCGGCGACGGGGAGGGCCCAGTGAAGCCGGCGCCCAACCCGAGTGACGGCCAGAGCGAAGACCAGGAGCCCAAGGGGCGTCTCCACTGGCTTCGTGCGGAGATCCTCCGGCACGACCAGCTCTACTACAACGAGGGACGGATCGAGATCTCGGATGCCGAGTACGACGCGCTCTTCCGTGAGCTCAAGGCCCTCGAGATAGCGCATCCCGAGCTCGTGACGCCCGAGAGCCCGACCCAGCGGGTCGGGGCACCCCTGCCGGAAGGGGATAGCTTCGAGAAGGTCCGCCACGCGGTGTCGATGCTCTCCATCGAGAGCTTGCGGAGCGCAGAGGAGGCGCGGGACTTTGCGGCGAAGGTGCACCGGTTCCTCGGCCTGGAGGAGGGTGAGGACCTGACCTGGCACGTGGAGCCCAAGTTCGATGGCGTCTCGGCGGCTTTGATCTTCCGCGACGGCGCATTCGTCCAGGGCCTGACCCGGGGCGACGGCACCATGGGCGAGGACATCACCGCCAACCTGCGGACGGTGCGCGACGTCCCTGTGACCCTCGGCCTCGAGGCGCCTCCAGCGCTGCTCGAGGTCCGGGGTGAGGTGCTCATCGCCCGGGATCGCTTCGATCGGTTCAACGTGTACCGCGAGGAGCGTGGACAGCCCCCCCTGGCCAACGCACGGAACGCGACGGCGGGCGCCCTGCGGCGCAGCGACCCCTCCGAGGTGCGTCGCTACCCGTTGGAGTTCCACCCCTACGCGATCGTGCGTTGCGAAGGCGTCGACCTCCCAGCGTCCCACGCTGCCCGGCTTGGCCTTCTCGCGGACTGGGGGTTCTCGCCGCCGAGTGACGACGCCACGGTGCAGGGGATCGAGGGGTGCCTTGAGTACCACGCGGCAATGGAGTCGCGGCGGGATGAGATCCCCTTCGAGATGGATGGGATCGTCGCCAAGCTCGATGACGTGGACCTGCGGGACCGCCTCGGCAGCACCGCCCGGGCCACCAAGTGGCAGTACGCTCACAAGTTCGCGCCGGTGGAGGTGACCACGATCCTCCGGGCCATCGAGATCCAGGTGGGGGTCAACGGCCGGCTCACGCCGAGGGCGCACGTGGACCCCGTTGAGGTGCTCGGGGTCACGGTCCGGCACGCGACCCTGCACAACGAGGACTACGTCTTGACCCTGGGGGCTCGGCCCGGCGACAGGGTCCTGGTCAAGCGTGCTGGAGACGTCATTCCGCAGATCACCGGGGTCGCCAAGGCCGGGCCGGCTGAAGCCCCTGCGGGCTGGTCCGAGGCGATTCCCTCGAGCCTCCGAGACAAGAAGGGGGCCCGTCGCGCCGGGGTCATCGTGGACCACCGAGAGGCGTTCACCATGCCGGAAGCGTGCCCCGCCTGTGGCACAAGTGTGGTCCGCGAGGGCAAGTACGTTCGTTGCCCCAACGTCTACGGTTGCCGCCCGCAGGTCATCGGCCGGACCGTCCACATGGCGGGCCGGAGCGGGTTCGAGATCGACTCGCTGGGTGAGAAGATGATCGTCCAGCTCTTCGACGCCGAGCTCCTCGTCTCTCCAGCGGGCCTGTTCGCTCTGCGAGAGGTCGCAGACGAGGCGCTCGTGGCCCTCGATCGCTGGGGGCAGAAGTCCGTGGACAACCTCAAGCGTGAGCTTGACGAGGCCCGCAAGGCCTCCCTGGAACGATTTCTGGCAGCCCTCTCGATCCCGGAGGTCGGGGGCGCCACGGCGCGCCTTCTGGCCCGGCACTTCCACGAGCTCGACCATGTCCAGGGCGCGACGCTGGAGCAGCTGGTGGTGGTCGACGGGATCGGCGAGGAGGTTGGCGCCCGGATCGTCGCATGGTTCGCTGAGCCTCGGAACCTCGAGCTCATCGCGGCGCTCCTTGAGAGCGGGGTCGAGATCGAGGCCGAGGATGCAGCCTCCGGAGGGTCCGCCTTCGACGGGACCACGGTGGTGTTCACCGGCACCCTGGAGGGGATGAGCCGGTTCGAGGCCAAGAAGGCGGTCGAGTCCCAGGGGGGGCGCGTGGCCTCCTCGGTGAGCGCGAAGACCACCTTCCTTGTGGTGGGCGGCAAGCCCGGCTCGAAGGCCAAGAAGGCGGAGGCGCTGGGTGTCACCGTCCTGCTGGAGGCTGACTTCCTCGGCCGGCTCGCCGGCGGGGAGGGTGCCTCAGGCGAGCCAGGCGTCGAGAGTGGAGGCCAGGAGGGCTCCGGTCTGGGCCTCTTCGCCTCGGACGGGGACGAGGCTGGGGAGAACTGAAGTTATTGGTCGGGCTCCGGGGTGGGGAACTGACGACAAATCCTCAGTCCGACGTCCGTCCCCGAGCGGGGCACTCTCCGCGCAACGAGGCTAGACTCTGGACCTCCCATGGCTGACGAGACCAAGAACGAGAGCGGTGACGACGAGGTCAGGAAGCTGGTCGACGCCGCCCATGACGGTGACGTGGACGCGTTGAACGACCTGTTCGCCCGCTACCACCAGACCATGGTCGAGGTGGCCCGGCGGAAGCTCGGCCCGCGGCTCCGCTTGAAGGAGGACCCCGACGACCTCGCGCAGACGACCTTCCGGGAGGCGACCCGGGACTTCAGCCGCTACCAGTACCAGGGCCAGGGGTCGCTCCTGCGCTGGCTGGTGCAGATCCTCCAGAACAAGATCCGTGACAAGGCCGAGTTCTACTCGGCGGGCAAGCGAGACCTCTCCAAGGAGCGAGCCATGGACGCGGGATCCTCTGATGGAGGAGAGGCTCCGACCCCGATGGAGTTCGTGAGCGGGGACCTCTCGGTCACCAAGGTCGTCCAGCGCGACGAGAACTTCGAGCTGCTGAAGGAGTCCCTCTCGGAGCTGTCGCCTGAGCACCGCAAGGCCATCTCGCTGGTCTTCTTCGAGGGGCTGCCGCTTCGTCAGGCGGGCGAACGAATGGGCGGCAAGAGCGAGGACGCGGTGCGGATGATGCTTCGGCGTGCGGAGTCGAAGCTCGGGGACAAGCTCCGGGCGACGCTCGGGGACGACTGAGGCCCTCGCGGAGCACTCGCCGAGCCTCGGCCTGCTCCGTGGCCTGCAGCGTGGCCTGCAGCGTGGCCTGCAGCGTGGACTGCTCCGTGCACTGCGGCCGCTCCGCGCTGCGCGGTGGCCTCAAGTGGCGCGAGGGCACCATCGGGGTCCAAGATCCTGGTCCTGCTGCCGCCTCGGTGGGGAGGATCCATGGGCCGCGGTGGGTGTGAGATCGGGCGTACTGCTCGTCGCGCCGCTCTGCGGGCCGCTGGCCTCGCACTCCGGCCGTTCGCTGACTTCATCGGCCGGCCCCAGAGATCCCCACTGGCCCTGTCCACAGGCCGGTGGCGGAGCCGCTGCATGACTCACCACCAAGCCTGCCATAGAGCTTGCCCCTGAGCCGGCCATGGAGCCGGCCAGAGGGCCTGCCGCTGAGCCAGTACCGAGCTCACTTCTGAGCCTGCGGCTGGGCTGACCGCCCGCCCCTCCGCGGCACCGCCGCGGGATGGCCGGGTATCGGCCTGTTGGCCATGCAGGGTGGGGCGCTGCCGGAGGGCCCGATGGATCGCGTCCTTGAGTCGCCCGTCGGGTTCTGCTCTGGGGGCCTCCTGTGAGGGAGCCTGCGTGGCGGGCCTCGCGCTCGAATGAAGGCGGACGGGCCTGAGTCCCATAGGCAGGGGGCGGCGCGGGGAATCCCCGCGCCGCCCCCTGCAGTGGGTCAGCCCACGTCGGGGTTCAGTTGATACCGATCACGGCGAACTCGTCGAGGAAGGCCTTCTCGTTGTTTCGGTTCGCGTTGACCGCGAAGCGAATCGTGACGGAGCCTTGGCCTGCGTAGTTCACCAGGTCAATGTCCGAGGTGATCCAGCCAGACGTCCCGGTGATCTGCTCAACGGTGTTGCCGTTGACGCTGATCGTGAGGAACTCGCCGTTGTCGAGGCGCTTGGTCTCACGCGCGCACTCGAGCCGGAGCCCGGTGTAGCCCGACGCGTTGACCGTCACCTCGAGGTAGCGACCCCGCCGGATCCGGGTGCCGCCGGTGCCGGCGTAGGCCCAGCTGCTGCGGGTCCGGACCCTGTCGTTGGAGACCCAGGCCGTGGAGGCCGTACCGTCGAAGCTGTCGGCGAAGATCACCGTCTCGCCGCCGCCCGTGTTCGGGTCCACCTCGGTCGTGAAGGACCAGAGCTGGCCGGCAGTGGTGCCGCCTCCGTTGCTGGCGTCGACCCGCCAGTAGTAGGTGGTTTCGTAGTCCAGCTGGCCGAGGGAGAAGTTGGTGCCGCCCTGGGTGCCTTGGAAGGCCGGAGAGGTGGTCTCTCCGAAGTACACGGCGTAGCTGGTCGCGCCAGAGGCCGAACTCCAGGCGAGGTCCTGGTCGATGGAGACCGAGGTCGCGTTGTTGGACGGCGTCGGGCTTCCGGGCTGGCCCGGGGGCGCCGGAGTATCGGCTTCCGTGGTGAAGGACCAGGTGGAGCCGGTGGTGGTCCCGCTGGCGTTGACCGCGTCGATCCGCCAGTAGTACGTCGCCGAGAACGCCATTGTTCCGACGTCGCGTGAGGTCCCGGCCTGGTTGCCCAGGAGCTGACCGGCGCCGAGGGAGGAGCTGGTGCCGAAGTAGACGTTGTAGCTCGCGGCGCCGGAGGCGGCGCTCCAGGAGAGGTCCTGGTTAATGGACACCGAGCCCGCGCCGTTGGAGGGCGTGGGGCTGCCGGGCTGGCCCGGGGGCGGGGTCGAGGCCTCGGTCAGGGTCAGGGTGCCCGTTCCGGTGCTCCCCGAGTAGCCGGCGACCTGGATGAGGACCGTCGTACCCGCGGAGAGGCCGGTGAGGTCGATCTGGCTCTGGAGGCCGCACACATCGTCGTTGCACGCGATGCGGGTCAGGGAGCCGCAGCTCCCCACCCAGACCTGAAGGGCCGTGTCGTAGCCAGACCCGCAGGTGTCGATGGTGACGTCGGCGGAGCTGGAGGCGGTGTAGGAGTACCAGACGTCGGCCGCGCCGCCGCCGGCGCAGGACCAGGCGACCCCGCTGTTGGTGGCGCTGGTGGTGTCGAAGGCCGTGGCCCCTGCGGTGATGACCTCGGCGGTCGCGCAGTCGTCGTTGCTGAGGCCGCCGCCGCCTCCACCGCCGCCGCCGCTGTCGAGGCAGGTGCGGCTATCACGGAAGGAGGTGATGGTCCCGCGCGTCACGTTGGGGTTGAAGGTGTTCGCCGACGTGATGTACGGGTTCATCGTGTACGACGTGCAGGTGCAGTGCTGGGCGTTCCAGTTGTGCCCGAGTTCGTGCGCCGAGAGGTCCGTCGTGCTGGAGTAGTTGTTGTTGAAGTCGGACTCCACCATGCCGTAGCCGTAGGTGGAGCAGATGGCGCCGACCCATGCAATGCCGATGGTGCCGCCGTCGATGCTCTTGCCAGTGAACAGGTGAGCGACGTCTCGCTGGACGCTGCCCTGGTTCGCGTTCCACTCGCTGCGGAACTGGTTGAGCAGTGTCGAGGCGTCCGAGGACGTGTAGGGCTGGTTGGAAGAGGTTCGCACGATGACCCGGGTGATCGAGTGGGTGATGCTCACCTCGCTCTCGTACTGCAGGTTGATCGAGTTGATGACCGTCTGGATTCGGTCGCTGACGTTGGTCGTCGACGAGCCGTAGTCCAGGTAGTACTCGTAGTCGGCGTCACAGCCCACTTCCGCCGTGAACAGGGACGTGCCCATGGCGGTGTTGTTCTGAGGTACCTCTTCGAAGCCGGGCTGGCCGAAGTTGTTGGCCAGCAGGTCAGCGCCGCAGAAGTGGCTGGTGCGCAGGACATCGCCGCGCTCGTAAAGCACGTGGTGGGAGGGGCTCGCGCCCTCGATGGAGGTCGGGACCGGCTGGATCCAGAACTCCGATCCGCCGGCGATCATGATGCGGGCGTAGAGGCCGTCCTCGAGGAGCGCGCCGGCGACGCGAGCGTCGGGCATCGACTCCACGGTGCCGCGGAGGGTGACCACCGGGCCGGGAGCCACGCTGACCAGCGTCCCGTCGGCGCGCTGCTCCACGAGTTCGAAGCTCGAGGCGCGAACGGAGTGGGGGCTGAGGGCGAGCTGGGTGGCGGTGCCGTTCAGTTCGAACGGCACGGTAAGTCCTGTGGCGGGATCCCCGAACAGCTCCAGCTTCTGGACCTGGCTCTCAGTCAGTCCGAGGGAGCGGTTAACGGCGGACTCGAGGTCCTGTGCACTGGCGCTTGCGGTCAAGGCCAGGCCAACGAGAAGGGCAGACGTCTTCATGTGGGCAAGGTGGTAAGGAGGTGGCCGGTCGAAAACACCGGCCAGGGAAGGTCAAACGAACCTAGCAAAACGGGCGAAAGTGGAGGCCCTAGCCCGTGGATTGAGTCCGTAATGCGTCCTGGGTTGCCGAAATTGAGCCTCTGGCTCACGTCCCTGCGAGCACAGCAAAGGCGGGCCATGATGGCGGATCCACCCAAGGGGGAGTCCCAGGCTCCTGACCTACCAGGGGGCCACTTCATGGCCCTGTGGCGCGGTCCTCGGCCTCGCGCGCCGGCACCGCGCTCCATTGCCTCAGCCCGGAGCGGAGCCGGTTCCGCTCGGCCTTCAGCGGGCCTCGGAGGAGCCGGGAGGGCAAAACCCTCGCTTCTCTTCACTGGAGTGGGGGCGACGGGTTCCCTTGGGACCGATGCATCGCTATCCTCTCCGCCTCGCTGCGTGGGCCAATAACTCAGTTGGTAGAGTGCCATGTTCACAGCGTGGAAGTCGCTGGTTCGAGCCCAGCTTGGCCCACCACTCTCCCCTCCCCCTCTCGCCCCGCCGGGCACCGGGGGTGACGCGCGCGGAGACGCGGCGAGGAGCGCAGCATGACCGTGAATCAACAGGAGTGGCTCGAGGCCCTCGCCAGATTCCGGGATGAGGGTCGCTCCTGCTGTCAGGTGGTGGTGACCGCCGTCAAGGGGTCCGCCCCACGGGAAGTCGGCGCGCGCATGATCGTGGCGGACGGCAAGCTGGCCTGGGGCACGATTGGCGGCGGGCAACTCGAGCACCTCGCCATTCAGCGCGCCCGCGAGCTCCTCGAAGCAGGGGGGGCCGCGTCCGTGACGGAGGTCGTGCCGCTCTCCGAGAAGGCCGGCCAGTGCTGCGGCGGCGAGGTGAGCCTCTTCCTGGAGCCCTTCAGCTGGACGCGGCGTCGGCTGGTGATCTTCGGCTGCGGCCACGTGGCCCAGGCGATCGCAGGGCTCGCGGACTACATGGGCCTCGACGTGCAGCTGATTGACTCGCGGTCGGCTGAGGAGGTGGAGCCGCCGCTCCCGGAGCCGCGGCCGTACGAGGTCCTCTTCATCGACGCGCCGGAGGAGGAGGTGGACAGCCTCCCCGAGGACTCGCTCCTCCTCGTGATGACCCACAGTCACGCCATCGATCAGGACGTCATCGCCCGTGCCCTGCGCCGCGGCTCCTTCCCGTACATCGGGCTCATCGGCTCGGACCGAAAGTGGGCGCGCTTCAGGCGGCGCCTCGAGCAGCGTGGCGCGACGGCGGAGCAGCTCGCCTCGGTGACTTGCCCCATCGGGCTCTCCAAGGGCTCGAAGGAACCGCGCAAGATCGCCCTCTCCGTCGCCGCGGAGATCGTCGAGGTCGCGGAACGACTGGCCGAGGGAAGGGGGGCTTAGGCCCGCGGACCATGGCTTCGACGGGTTCAGCAGGGCGGCAAGCTGCCGGGATCGAGGCGGCGCCGGAGCTGCGCAGGTTCCAGCGCGGGCTGCTCCTGCTCCTCGTGCTGGCGGGGGCCTTCCAGGTGTTCATCGCCGCGGAGGCCTTCAGCGAGAACCCCATGGTGCTCGTCCCGCAGGTCGACGCGGCCGTCGTGTGGTCCCACGCAGGGGAGATCGCCGAGGGGGTGCTCGTGGACGAGGCGCCCTTCGAGACGGCGCCCCTGATGCTCTGGTGGGCCGCGCTGATCCGCGCGATGGGCGGCGGTCTCGGCGCGCTCGCCGCATCGCAGGCGCTGCTCTACCTCGTCACGCTGGTGCTCATCGGTCGGCTCAGCCGGCGGGTCGCGGCCTCGGTCGGGTCCCCGCGTTTCGCCACGTGGGTCGGCTGGCTGGGGGCGGGGCTCTTCCTCGCGTTGGACGAGCCCGCGGCCGCCACGACCAGGGTCCTCGCGGGCTCGTTGCAGCTCGCGCTGACAGCGGGGCTCCTCGACATGCTGACCGGGATCGAGAGCCGCGCCGGGCGGAGCGCGTCGCCGCGCCGGGCCGCGCTCGTGGGGGCGCTCACCGGGCTCTGCTGCCTCGCCTTCCCGCCCTATCTCGCCCTGCTCCCCCTCGTGCCGCTCTGGCTCTTCGGCAGCGGCGTCGGCGGCCAGCGGGCGGCGCTCATCGCCGTGGCGGTGAGCCTCGTGACCATCGCCCCGGCCACGCTCCACAACCAACGGGCGTCGGGGGAGTTCATCCCCATCAGCTCGCAGGCCGGGCTCACCTTCTATCACGGCAACAACCCGGCAGCGGACGGCACCCTCGCTGCGGTGGGGGTGGTGAATAGCAAGGAGGAGCAGGCGCTGGACTCGCTGGTGAAGGCCCGCGCTGCGCTTGGGGATGAGGGGGCCGGGTGGAATGACGCCAGCCGCTATTGGATGGGTCAGGGGCTTGAGTGGTGGAAGCAGGAGCCGGGACGTGCGCTCTCGGTGGCGGGGATCAAGCTCTGGTACACGCTGACGGGGCGCCGGTATGGCGACGTCTATCAGCCCTGGATGGAGCGGCGGGACGGCGTGGCGACGCGGCTCTGGCTCGCGCCGCTCGCCCTGGCCTGGATCCTCCCCGCGGGCCTCTGGGCCCTCCTCGCGCTGGCCCGCCGCCGGGGGCTCCGGAGCGCCGGCCCCTACCTGCTCGTCGTGGCGGTACCCCTCGCGGTGTGCGTGGTGTTCTGGTACACGCCGCGGTATCGACTCCCCGCCAGCGCAGGCCTCTTGCCCCTCGCTGCGCTCGCGCTCGGGCTCGCGGTGCGTGATCGGGCTCGCGCCTGGCCCGCACTGGTGGCCGTGGCCGCCGGGGCGCTGTTCACCGGGATCAACGCCGCGGTCGGCTTCGATCAGCATGAGGCCCATGAGCGACGCCACGCGGCCAGGATGGCGGCGGCCTTCGGCCGGCTGGAGCGGCACGATCAGGGGCTCCGCTTTCTTCGACAGGACCTGACGTTGGCGCCGGAGGACGCGGAGGCCACGAGCCGGGTCGTGATGCTCCTGCTCATGCTCGGCCGAGACGCGGAGGCCATGGACACCCTCTCGGCAGCGCCAGGCTCTGTGCGAGGGCTCCCAGGCCCGCGGACCTTGTTGGCCTGGACCCGCGCCACGAGCGCTGATCCAGCCGCGCGGGACGGGGTCGAGGCGCTGGCGCTGGCTGAGGCCCTGGTCGGGGAGCTTGGGGCCGACCCCGAGCGACTCGACGTCCGCGGGGCGGCCCGCGCCCGGTCGGGCGACTTCGATGGGGCCGTCGCCGACGCGGCGCAGGCAGCCTCCGCGCTCACGGCGGGTGACCCGCTCCGTACCGAGATCGAGGCCCGTCTCGAGCTTTATCGCTCCGGGTCGCCGTACACCCAGCCGATGACTCCACAGCGATGATGCCCCTCCGCGCCGCCGACCGAACCTCGCTCCTGGTGGCGCCGCTCCTGGGGCTGTCACTCGCCTGCGGTGGCCAGGCGGTGGAGGACCGGCCCAACATCGTCCTGATCTCCATCGACACCCTGCGGCCGGATCACCTCGGGTGCTACGGATACGCGCGGCCGACCTCGCCCAACATCGACGCGATCGCGGCTCAGGGGGCGCTCTTCGAGCAGCACATCAGCAGCGCGCCCTGGACCCTGCCGGCGCACGCGGCGATGTTCACCTCGGTCCCCGACAGCGTGCACGGCGTCGTGGACGCCGTGAAGTTCCGCCTGTCCGAGGACTTCGAGACCCTGCCGGAGTCCTTCCAGGCGGCGGGATACTCCACCGCCGGCTTCTTCGCGGGCCCATACCTCCACCCGGCCTTCGGCCTCGGGCAGGGCTTTGATCGCTACGTCGACTGCGTCCAGACGGTCCCCGAGGGGCAGGTGGACGCCGACAACGAGTGGTCCATGCGAGACCCGGTCCTGCGGGCCTCGCACCACGGCGTGACCAACGACAAGGTCTACGCGGAGTGGCAGCGCTTCTTCGCGGGGGCGGCTGAAGAGGCCGAGCCCTTCTTCGCCTTCGTGCACCTGTGGGACGTGCACTTCGACTTCACGCCGCCGCCCCCCTACGACACGCTTTTCGACCCTGACTACGACGGGCCGTTCACCGGGCGTGACTTCTTCTACGACCCGGCCATCAACGCGGCGATCCCCGCGCGAGATCGGGAGCACATCATCGCGCTCTACGACGGCGAGATCGCCTGGACGGACGAGATCGTCGGGCGCATACGACATGACCTCGGTGCAGCGGGGCTCCTGGAGAACACGGTCTTCGTGATCACCGCCGATCACGGTACGGAGCTCTTCGACCACGGGGGAAAGGGGCACCGGACGACCCTGTACGACGAGCAGATTCACATCCCGCTCATCGTCCACTTCCCCGGTGTCGTCCAGCCGGCGCGCTTCGCAGGGCAGACGCGGATGATCGATCTCGGCCCGACGCTCCGCGATCTCGCGGGCTTGCCGGCGGTGTCGACGACCATGGGGGAGACCCTCGGGCCCTACCTCCGGGGGGAGCGGTCCACGGGCCTCGGCCGACCCGCGGTCTCCGAGCTCATGAGCGTCGGGCGTAACCTGCGGAGCCTGCGGACGGCGGAGGGGAAGTTCGTCGTGAACCACGACAACGGCGGGAGCGCCTGGTTCGACCTCTCCACCGATCCTGGCGAGCTGCGGCCGCTCATGGTCTCGGATGAGGCGGACGTCGGCGGCGGCGCTGGATTGAAGCGCCTCTACGATGAGGCCGCCGAGGAGATCATCTCTGGGCTCGAGCGGGCGCCAGCGAGCGCGGCAGCGGCGGACATCCCAGCGAGCATCCAGCGATCGCTGGCGGCCAACGGCTACGCAGGCGGCGACGGGGACGACTGAGGCGCTCAGCCCCCGGGATGCGGCCGCTCCGGGAGCGGCTGCTCTGGTACCCGGCGCTCTGGTACCCGGCGCTGCGGGACACCGCTCCCTCGGGTCGCCGCGCCTGGGGGTACAGCCGCCCTGAGATGGCTGCCGAGCGGCTCGGAACGCGAACGGCCCCGGGGTTCCAGGGCGGAACGCCGGGGCCGCTCGACATGATCGGCCGCGCGGGGAGGCGAGCACCCCCTCCGCCCGGCCGATTCGGAGGTCAGTTGAAGGTGACCTCGAGGCCGTCCGTGAAGTTGGACGTGGTGGTGCCGGCGACAGCGTCGCGGTGCCAGGTGGTGAAGTTCCAGGTGTCGCCCGGCTGCACCGCGACCGTGCCCGTGGGCTGCGGCGTGTTGTTGAGGTCGAGGGCGAGCGAGAAGGCGCCCGTGGAGCCGGAGTTCAGCACCTGTCCGGGGCCGACGTAACGACCGATGGCGCCGCCGAGGCAGAGGTTGCCGGCGCTGCCGCCGGGATTCGCGACCTGGGACTGGGTCTGGCTGGCGAGGAAGAAGCCGAACGAGTTGGTCGGGAGATCACCGGCGGTGAGCGTCAGGTCGTTGAGGCCGACCTGGTCCGAGCCCGTGGCGGAGATGCTGCCGGTCACGCCCGTGGAGTTCGGGTTGGCGGCGCAGTAGTTGACCCCGATGCCGCCGGTCGGCGTGCCCTTCGCGACAACGATGTTGTCCCAGAAGTACAGGTCCCCGTTGTTGCCGCCGCTCGAGAGGCGGATCTCGTCGAAGTCGCCACCGGTGACCATCTCGTCGAGATCAGCGGTGCCCGTGGGGTAGTCGACCGTGGGGTCGATCCACATGCGGCAGCGGTTCTGGCCGGTCATGTAGTCGATGCGGACCACGAGGCGCGCGCCGAGTTGGTCGTTGGACCCCGGCACGACGACGGCGGGCGCGGAGCCTCCGAGGTCGCCCTCGTCATCGATGCCCCAGCCCTGGGAGTTCCAGGGGGAGCCGAGGAAGAGGGACTCGGCCTGGCTCTGTCCGGCTCGCCAAAGCGAGAGGCCGCCGTAGTGGTCCTGGGGCTGGCCCTGGAAGTTCACGGTGCTGAAGGAGATCCAGATGGTCTCGCCGTCGGCGCCCCAGCGATTGGTGACCGGGTCGATGAGCTCGGGGTGCGCGGCGAGGTCAAACTGACGGTAAGCCGCTCCGAAGACGCCGGTCTGACCCGCGTAGCCGCCGAGGTTGTCCGCAGCCGTGAAGGGGGGCTGGATGGACTGGTCGAACATGACCAGCTCGTCGTTGGTGGCGCCGCTGACCCACCAGGCGTTGGACCATCCGGTCCCGCCAGCCTGCTGGTAGAGAAGGCCGGGGACCGGGTACTCGAAGGAGTCCGAGGCCACGGGGGTGACTTGTGCCGAGGCAGTCGCGCTGAGCCCGAGGGCCGCGATCGAGAGCGTGAGGGAGCGAAGCATGGGAGTGGGGAAGGAGATGAGAGAGGTTGCTAGGCGAGGCCGCGAGCTGGTCTGCTCCGTCCTCTCTACCCATCGTGGGTGGCGAATCAGGCTCTGGGCAAGCCAACTGGGCTCTTCCTTGGGGGTGTGACAAAAAGCCCGCCAGGCCCTCGGGGGATCACCTTCGGTGTGGTTCAAAACGAAGCACACCCCCGGCTAGGGGCTCTGTAACGCCCGTCCGAAGCGGCTCACGATGCCGTGCGTCATCCCCCAGATTGTGCGCCCCTCGAAGCTCCAGGAGGGGAGCTTGTGGATCACCTCTCCGTGTTCGTAGCGGTACGGCTCATCGAACGCGCCGGAGATCGCGGGCGCGAGGGGGAGCCAGAAGGCCTCCGAGGCCTCGGGTCCAAGCACGGGAGTCGTGGGCGCAGGGTGGTGGAATACGAAGGGCGTGATGAAGAGGTCGAGGCGCTCGCCGCGCGCGCGCGCCTGCACCGCCGGGAGCCTGCCGAGCATCCGTCCGCCGGTGGCGCCTGGGTCCACGCCGACCTCCTCGACGGACTCTCGCCGAGCCGTGGCCTCGAGGGTCGCGTCGAAGTCTTCCTCGTGACCGCCCGGGAGTCCGATTTGGCCGGACCAGCGATCTCCCGCTCGGACCGCGCGCCGCATGAGCAGCACCTCGAGTTCAGCCGTCGATCCGCCGCGCAAGAGCAGGGCGACGGCGGCCCGGCGCGCGCCGTCAGCGGCGGCGTCCTCGGACTCGACGAGTCGAGAGACGGCCGCCTGCACCTCGCTGATAAGGAGGTCGCTCATCCGGCGCTCGCCGCGTTGCCGCGATCCCCGGTCTGGACACCCCACAGCTGAGCGTAGAGGCCGCCCTGTTCGATCAACTGCTCGTGGCGCCCTTGCTCGACGACCCTGCCATCGTCCAGCACGAGGATGCGGTCGGCGCCGCGGATCGTGGAGAGGCGGTGGGCGATCACGATGGTGGTCCGGTCCTGGGCGATGCGCTCCATGGATCGCTGGATGGCGGCCTCGGTCTCGTTGTCCACCGCCGAGGTGGCCTCGTCGAGGATGAGGATCGGGGGGTTCTTCATCACCGCGCGGGCGATGGAGACGCGCTGCCGCTGTCCACCGGAGAGCTTCTGGCCACGTTCGCCGACGACGGTGTCGTAGCCGTCGGGGAGGGTCGCCACCCACTCGTCGAGCTCCGCCGCCTGCGCCGCCGCCCGGATCTCATCCATGGGGGCCTCGGGTCGCGAGTAGGCGATGTTCTGGGCGATGGACCCGTGGAACAGGAACACATCCTGGCTGACCAGCCCGATGGCCTCTCGCAGGTCGCTCAGCCGGAGGTCCCGGAGGTCGTTGCCGTCCAGTTCGACGGCGCCGGCGGTCGGGTCGTAGAACCGGAGTAGGAGCTTCGTCAGCGATGACTTGCCCGACCCGGTCGCGCCCACGATGGCCGTGGTCTCGCGGGCCGGGAAGTCGAGGCTCAGGCCCTCGAAGAGGGGCGCGTGTCCCTGGTAGCCGAAGTCGACGGTCCGCAGGCGCATCTGCCCGTTCACGGCCGCGGCGGGCAGGGGCCGCGGGCCGTCGAGGATGGTCGAGGGGCGGTCGATCAGCCCGAAGATACGCCGCACGCTCGCCATCGCCCGCTGGTACAGGTCGAGGGTCTCTCCGAGCGAGGTCAGCGGCCACAGGAGCCGCTGGGTCATGAAGACGAGGATCGCGAAGGCCGCCTCGTCCAGGTCGCCGTCGAGCGCCATCCGCCCGCCGACCAGCAGGGTCGCTGTGAAGCCCGCGAGGATGAACATCCGGATGAGCGGGGAGAAGGCGCTGGAGAGGGTGATCGCCCTGCGATTCGCCGCCCGGTAGAGCTCGCTCTGCTCGTCGATCCGGGTCGCCTCGGCCTCCTCGCGGGCGTAGCTCTTGATCGTCGCGATCCCGCCGAGGTTCCCGGCGAGGTCGGCGTTGAGGGCGCCGACGTTCTTGCGCACGTCGACATACCTGGCCTGGAGCTTGCGCTGGTAGTAGATCGAGCCCCAGATGATCAGCGGCATCGGGAGGAAGGCGACCCACGCGACCCCGGGCGAGACCCAGAAGAAGATGGCGCCCACGGCGAGGACCGTCGTCGAGAGCTGAATCAGGCTGTTGGCGCCGCCGTCGAGGAAGCGCTCGAGCTGATTCACGTCGTCGTTGAGGACGCTCATGAGCTCGCCGGAGTTTTGGTCCTCGAAGAAGCCCATCTCGAGGCCCTGCACGTGCCGGTAGGCGTCGAGCCTCACGTCGTGCTGCACGCTCTGGGCGAGGTTGCGCCAGATGATCTTCTGCAGGTACTCGAACAGCGATTCGAGCACCCAGATGACGACCGTGATCGCGGCGAGCACGAGGAACTGCTGCCAGGGGTCCTCGACGCCGAGCCGGGCGACCCAGGAGTGCTCCTTGTCGACCACGATGCTGACCGCGGCGCCGATGAGCAGCGGCGGCGCGAGGTCGAAGAGCTTGTTGAGGATCGAGAAGACGACGCCGATCTTCACCCGCCCGCGGTGCTGACGCACGTGGGCGAGGAGGCGGAGCAGGGGCGACGTGGAGGTTCCGGACATGGGGCGCGCAGAGGATAGCCGCCGCCATGCCGCTCTGCCCGGGCAATGGGCTACGCTCGTCGCCGTCATGAGCGCCGAGACGTTGACCCACGCCGGAGGGATCGTGCTGCGCGGAGCCCGCGGCGCTCGCGAGGTCCTGCTGGTCCGCCCCCTCGCCCGACCGGAGGCCCCCTGGGTGCTGCCGAAGGGCCACATCGAGCCCGGGGAGGACGCGGAGGCGGCGGCGCTCCGCGAGGTGCGCGAGGAGTCGGGCGTGTTCGGGCTCGCCCCACGCTGGGCTGGCCGGGTGGACTTCGAGGTGAATGGGGCGCGCGTGAGCTGCGGCTTCTATGCCATGGAGTGGGGGGGCGAGGAGGTCGCGGAGGAGCCCCGCGACCGGGCCTGGATCCCCGCTCGCCGGGTCGCGGCGGCGGTCCCCTTCCCGGAGACCGTCGCGTTGATCGAGGCGGTGCTGGCGGACGACCAGGGCCCGCTGGCCTGAGTGGGCGGGGCCGCCGCTCGCTTGCGCGTCGCGCGCAGTTACGCTCGCGGTCGATGCAGAATCCCGCTGGCCCTCCTCAACCCGTGACGTCCGGGTGCGCGCCGACCTCCGTGGCCGAGCAGGACGCGGCCATCGCGACGCTCCGCGGCGCCGCAGACCGCTGGCGTGTTGCGGCGCTGGCCGACCAGGTTGAGCTGCTCGAGGCGCTCCTCCCGACCATCGCGGCCGCCTCCGAGGGGTGGGTGGCGGCGGGCTGCGCGTTGAAGGGGATCCAGCGCGGCGCGCACGCCGAGACGGAGGAGTGGCTCGGCGGCCCCTACACGGTGCTCCGCGCCGTGCGCCAGCTCATTCGGTCCCTCAAGGACCTGGCGGCCCGTGGCGCGCCGCAGCTCCCGGGCGTGGCGAGGGTCCTCCCGAACGGCCAGGTGGCCGCGCCGGTCTTCCCCACGGACCCCCTGGACCGGATCCTCCTCCGCGGGATCACGGCGGAGGTCTGGCTGGATCCGGACGTCGCCCTCGACGGGCTCACGGAGAGCATGGCTGGAGGCCAGCGCGCGGCGTCGCGTCGGGCCAGGGTCGGCCTCGTCCTCGGGGCGGGGAACGTCACCTCCATCGGGCCCATGGATGTGCTGCACAAGCTCTTCTCCGAGGGCGAGTGCGTGGTCTTGAAGCTGAATCCAGTGAACGAGCTGGTCGGTCCGGCCCTGACGGAGGCCCTGCGCCCGCTGATCGACGCCGACGTCCTGCGCATCATGTACGGCGGCGCCGAGGTCGGTGACCGGCTCTGTCAGCACGAGGGGATCGACTCCATCCACATCACGGGCTCGCTCTCGACCCACGACCGCGTGGTCTGGGGGGAGGGCGCCGAGGCCGCCGACCGCAAGCGCGCTGGGACACCCAGGAACGAGCGCCCGGTGACGAGCGAGCTCGGGAACGTCAGCCCGGTGATCGTGATCCCTGGCCCCTGGTCCAAGGGGGACCTCCGGTACCACGGGGAGAACCTCGCCAGCTCGTTGACCACCAACGCGGGCTTCAACTGCAACGCGACGCGCGTGATGCTGACCCACGCGGGCTGGTCCCAGCGGGAGGACCTGCTGGCGGCGGTTCGTGAGGCGCTGGGGGACACCGAGGTGCGGCCGGCGTATTACCCCGGCCAGCAGGCGCAGCGCGACGCCTTCCTCGACGCGCACCCCGAGGCCACGCGGGTCGGTGAGGGTGAGGCGCCGTGGCTCCTCGCCGAGGGGCTCGACCCCGCCGAGCGCCTCGACCCCTGCTTCCAGCACGAGTTCTGGTGCGGGGCGATGGGGGAGGCTCCGTTGCCGGCGGAGGACACGGCGGAGTTCATCCGCAAGGCCGTGCGCCTCGCGAACGAGGTCGTTTCGGGGAGCCTGAATGTGACCCTGCTCGTCCACCCCTTGTCCATGAGGGAACCGGTCGTCGGGCGGGCGGTGGAGCGCGCGATCAGCGACCTTCGCTTCGGCACGGTGGCGGTGAACCTCTGGGCCGCGGCGTCCTTCCCCCTCGGCTCCACCACCTGGGGCGCGTTCCCCGGGAACTCGCTCGACGACGCGGGGAGCGGCATCGGGACGGTCCACAACACGTTCCTCTTCGACCGGCCGCAGAAGACCGTCCTGCGGGCGCCCTTCAGGATCTTCCCGCGCCCCGCCTGGTTCACGCGGAACCCATCGGGGCCTGCGGTCGGGCGCCACCTCACGTCACTGACGGCGAAGCCGACCTTCGGGCGTCTCATCCGCGTGCTCCTCGCCGCGGTCGGCCTCGGGCGCTGAGCTGCCCTCGGCCCCCTGACGGGGCCGCGCATCAGCGCGGGCCTCTCTGGTCGCGGGCGCCTCGGGCCCGGGTCCTTCGGCGCGGCCGGACGTTCAGCATCGCTCCTCCGGCGCCCGCTCGGTGCCTGGGCCCGGCGAGCCACGGAGGGCTGTTCGCCCGCCGATCCCCGCGCCGATCCCAGCGAGGGGGACCGGCGCGGCGAGCGCGCTCACGAGCGGCTGGTGACCTCGAGGAGGTGGTAGCCGAACTGGGTCTTGACCGGGCCGTGGACCTCACCGACGGCCTCGTTGAAGACGACCGTGTCGAACTCCTTGACCATCTGGCCGGGGCCGAACTCGCCGAGGTTGCCGCCGCTCTTGCCAGACGGGCAGGAGGAGTGCTGCTTCGCGAGGTCCTCGAAGGCGGCGCCGCCGGCGATCTCCTCCTTCAGCTTGAGGCACTTCTCTTCCGTGTCGACGAGGATGTGGCGTGCGGATGCGCGGGCCATGGTGTTGCTCCTTGTTGGTTGGGGTCCCTGAAAAACGAGCGAGGAGCATAGCGCCTCAAGCCCCAGGGGGGCGCGGTCATACGGAGGGTCGACCTCGGGGCGACGGAGGGGGGGGCGGGTCGCTACCGTGAGGCCATGGCCCTGCGACATCTGCTCCTCCTGATCTACCTCACGGTCGCGGTGTTGAGCCTGACCGGGCTCCTCTTCCGCGACCTCGCCACGGCGGACGGGCTGGTCCTTGGGTTGCCGATGGGCCTGGCCTGGGTCACCGGCTGGGCCGCGCTGACGCCCTTCGTGATGTGGGCCTACATGAGGGCGGAGCCCGCGGACGCGGACGCCGCGGACGGCGGGGGGGAGTCGTGAGCGCCGAGGCCCAGATCCTGCTGGTGGTCGGCGCCTACCTGGCGCTCAACCTCTTCGTGGGTTGGCGCGCGGCCCGGTCGGCGAGTGACAGCGCCACGGGGTTCGTCGCGGGCGACCGGTCCATGGGCCCCGTGCTCATGTACTTCGTCACCGGCGCCACCATCTTCAGCGCCTTCGCGTTCCTTGGGGCGCCTGGCCGCGCCTTCTCCACCGGCGCGGCGGCGTTCCACATCCTCGCCTTCGGCGTGCTGGGCTTCCTGCCCTTCTACTGGACGGGGCCCGCGGCCGCGCGGCTCGGGCGGCGCAAGGGGTACATCACCCAGGCGGAGCTGGTGGCCGGAGAGCTCGGCTTCCGCCCGCTCGCGCCCGTCATGGCGGTGGTCAGCCTGCTGGCCTTCGTGCCCTACCTCGCGCTCCAGATGCGCGGCGCGGGGCACGTGCTCGAGGTCCTCACCTCCGGGGCCATGTCCGTGGAGGTCGGCGCCGCGGTCGTCTATGGCGTGGTGCTGCTCTACGTGTGGCACAGCGGCGTCATGGGGGTCGGCTGGACCAACACCCTCCAGGGCCTCTTCATGATGGTCATGGCCTGGTCCCTCGGGCTCTACCTGCCGCGCGCGCTCCACGGCAGCGTGGGGGAGATGTTCCAGGCGATCGACCCCGAGTTCCTCCGGCTCCCGGGGGGCGCCGCGCAGGCGGGCGAGCGCTGGTCCTGGCTCGGCTACGGCAGCTCGGTCTTCGTCATGGCCGCCGGCTTCTCCTTCTGGCCGCACCTGTTCCAGAAGGCCTTCGCCGCGCGCAGCGAGAGCGTCATCCGCCGCACCGTCGTGCTCTACCCCACCTTCCAGCTGTTCCTGCTGCCGATCCTGCTCATCGGCTTCGCGGCCGTGGGCTTCGAGCCCGCGCCGGAGCAGGCGGACCAGGTGCTCCCGCACCTCCTGCTCCAGCTCGACCTCCCGGCGCTCCTGATCGGCCTCTTCTGTGCCGGTGCCCTGGCGGCGTCCATGTCCAGCGGCGACGCGATCCTGCACTCGGCGGCGTCGATCCTGGTGCGAGACGGGTGGATTGTGGGCGCCAAGAAGACGCTCAGCCCCGAGGCGGAGCGGCGCGCCGTGCGCTGGATGCTGCTCCCGATCCTGGTGATCTCCTACGTCACGGCGGTCTCGTTCCACGAGGACCTGGTCGGCCTGCTCTCCTACGCCTACGGCCCGATGGGGCAGCTCGCGCCCCCGGTGCTCGCGGCGCTGTTCTGGAAGCGGGCTACGGGGATCGCCGCGCTCCTCGGCCTGCTCCTCGGCTCGGCGGCCACGTTGGGCTGGCCTCACCTGATGCCGCCCTCTGACCTCCACCCCGGGCTCCCCGGCCTCGCCGTGAACGCGGCGGTGATCCTCGTCGTGTCGCTCATGACGTCCCGAAGGGCGTGATCCTCGCCGCGGAACGAC
>CBFHHK010000037.1:0-1887 GCA_965655435.1 Planctomycetota bacterium
CTCGGGAATGGACCCCCTGACATCCGACGTTCCGTCGCGCGCTCCCATCGGGCAGCCGGCGACGGACCATCTGGCCGCTGAACACCCCGCCACTGAACACCCCGCCACTGGGCGCCCGCAGTCCGCCTTCCTGCGCGCGGCGACCTCCGAGCGGCCGATCCCCGTCCCCGACTCCACGCTCCGGGGGACGACCGGACTCACCGAAGGACTCGAGGCCCACCCCGCCGTCCAGCCTGCGGCGGCGGAGTCCTCCGCCGGGGAGCCCCATGCCCCGGCCGCACCGGAGTTCGGCTCAACGGACCAGGGGACCGCCGATGCCCTCTCACTCGACGGGCCGCTCCTGACCGACGAGGAGATCGAGGCCTTCTTCAGCGACACGGACGACTTCGTGATCCCGGCCATGGGCCCTGGCGGGCACGAGGCCCCGCCCCTCGACGAGGGGATCGGAGGCTCCGCGGTCGACCAGGAGTTGGCCCCGGAGCGAACCGAAGATCGCCCCCCGTCTCTCGACGGCTCCGACCCGACGGCCGAGGCCGTCACCGGGTCCGCGACGGGTTCCGAGACCGGCCCGCCGAGCGCCACGGAAGACCCGACCCCCGGCCGCTCTCCCGGCCAGGGTTCTGCCCCTGCGCTCGAGGCACCGGTGGGCGAAGCTGGCCCCCATGAAGAGTCCCGTACCAGGCCCTGCTCGGACGCCGCAGCGAGGGATTCTCAGCGCCCGAGCTGGCTCAAGGATCAGGTGGCAGACCTCGCCGACATCGTCCAGGCCCTCGACCTGACCGCGCGCTCTACCCACGCCCACCTCGGCCTGGAGCGCGAGCTCGGACACCTCCGGCAGTTCACCCGGACCATCGGCTACGTCGCGGCCCCGCCGCCCCGAGGCGAGCAGGAGTTCGACCTGAGCGTGCTCCTCGAGGAGCAGCTCGGCGCGCTCGCGGGCCAGACCCCGGACGCGCCGCGCATCCTCTTCCGCTCGAGGCTGGAGCGAGCGACGGTCGAGGCGGACAAGCTGCTCGTCACCATGGCCCTCGAGGCCCTCCTGCTCACCGCCATCGGCTGCGCCGGCCCTGGAGACGTCATCAGGGTGTCCATCGACGCAAACGACGCCGGCGCCCCGTGCGCGCACATCCGCTTCCCGGCAGGGCCGATGTCCGACCTCGACCCCACCGCGACCCTCCAGCCCTACGCCCTCAAGACGCGGCTCCCCGAGATCGGGGCCAACGCCCTGGCCGCCGCAGGTGCCATCGCGGTCGGTCAGGGTGGGGACCTCGTCCTCCGGGAGGAGGCCGGCGGCTATCGCGTCTTTGATGTCTCATTCTCGGGCGCACCCGCCAGCTGACCGGCCCCGTCCCACGTCGGACCTCGGCAATGTTCAAGGCGCGGGACGTCGATGTCGAAAGTTCTCGACATGGATGGTCATGTCGACAAAGGAGCACGCAACGCCTCGGCGTCTGGCATCGGTCCAGACCTGAGCTTCGCCCCCCGCCCCTACCCGCGGCGCGCCCCGGGGGAGTCCATTCTCCGCGGTCGAAGGGTTCTCGTGATCGACAGCGATGTCACACGCGGTCGACGAGTCTGCGCCATGCTCGCCGAGCGCTCCGCGCCCGGGCGGCATCACTCAGGTGACTCGAGCCTCGAGCCGCTCCTCGCCGGTCCAGACCGCTACGAGGTGATCCTCGTCCGAGCAAGCGACGCCGACGACGAGGACGTGGAGGCTCTCCTCGCACTCGAGGGCCGCCCCGCCCTTGTCCTGATCGGCGACACCGCCCGCGCGGAGACGCTCGGGGTCACCGCCACCTCCACCGAGCCCTCCGACGGGGACCTCGTGATCGCCACGGCCCGTGCGCTGGAGCGCCACTCGCTCTCGCGCGAGAACGAAGCGCTCCG
>CBFHHK010000037.1:1986-13748 GCA_965655435.1 Planctomycetota bacterium
GGAGCAGCTCGACGAGCGCTTCTCCTTCGGCAACATCAGGACTCGCGATGTGCAGCTGAAGCACGCCTTGCGGATCCTGGAGTCCGTCGCGGACACACGGGCGACGGTCCTGCTGCTCGGAGAGACCGGGACAGGTAAGTCCCTCCTCGCCAAGACCCTGCACCAGTCGTCCAGCCGACGCGCGGGACCGTTCGTGGAGGTGAACTGCGGGGCCCTTCCCGCGGGGCTCCTCGAATCCGAGTTGTTCGGGCACGCCAAGGGAGCCTTCACCGGAGCCGCCAAGGACCGTGCAGGCCGCTTCGAGTCCGCAGACGGGGGAACGATCTTCCTGGATGAGATCGACTCTGCCCCCCTCGAGCTACAGGTCAAGCTCCTGCGCGCTGTCCAGGACCGCGCGTTCGAGCGTGTGGGCGAGTCGCAGACCCGAACGTCGGACGTGCGCATCGTCGCCGCCACGAACGCGGACCTTGATGCGCGCGTGGAAGCAGGGGAGTTCCGGGAGGACCTGCTTTGGCGCCTGCGCGTCGTCGAGGTGGGGCTCCCGCCGCTCCGGGAGCGGCCTGGGGACCTCGCGTCCCTGGCTGACGCCTTCGTGAAGCGTTTTGCGAAGGAGTACGACAAGCCCATTCGTGGGATCTCTCCCGCCGCCCTGCGGGTCCTCGCAGCCGCCAGCTTCCCGGGCAACGTCCGGCAGCTCGAGCACGCCCTCGAGAGGGCCGTCATCCTCTCTGTCGATGGGGACCCGAGCGGAGCCAAGGGCCTGCTCGACGTCTCGAGCCTCGACGGGGACCTTCTGGAAGAGGCCGCCCACGCGACCTCTACGCCGCACGCCGGCTCCCTGCCTGCGGGTCTGGAGTGGCTCTCGGACCTGACACAGGTCTTGCCTTTGAAGGAGGCCCTCGAGGGGCCTGAGAAGCTCCTCATCGAGCGCTCGCTGAACCGCAACGGTGGGCGCCGCGACCGCGCCGCCACGGAGCTCGGGATCAACCGCTCGACCCTCTTCAACAAGATGCGCAAGTACGACCTCCTCGACGTCAACTTCAACTCGCTGCGGGCGTAGTCTCTCGGAGAACCCCTATGAAGTGGACCAGCGCAACGGCCCTGATTGCCGCCCTCTCCGCCGCAGGCGCGGCGACGACCTACGTCATCACCCGTCGCCCTATGGGGCCGACGGAGATCATCGAAGAGGTGCGAGCCGAGATGGACACCCTGGCGTTCGAGCAACGGACGGCCATGACCCAGCTCGCCCTCGCCCTCGCCGCCGCCGAGGAGCGAGGCGATGAGCGCCTCGTCGCGGAGGTCCTCACTGCCCGCGCGGATGTGTTCCTGAAGCTGGCCGACACGGGAGGCGCGCTCACGGACCTGAAGAGGGTCCAGGCCTTGCAACCGGAGAACGTCGAGCTCCAACTCCGCATCGCCGAGCTCCAGTCCGCCGCAGGAGAGGTGTCCTCAGCGCTCGAGTCCACCCGCGCGATTATCGCCGCCAGCCCCCAGCTGGCCGCCGCGTGGGAGTTGCAGGGAAGGCTGGAGACCAAGACCGCCGACGCGGTCCTCGGTCCGTCGATCGCTGCGATCGAGTTGAACCTCATTCGGGAGGACGCCGAGGACGCCACGGAGCTGCTGCTCGGTCTCAGCTGCCGAGAAGCTGACGACCCCGGCCTCCCCGCTCAGGAGTACCGCTTCGAGGCCGCCTTCTCGTCCTCCGAGAAGGACATCCAGTACGAGGCGCTCCGCAGCGCCGACGCAGCCCGTCGACACTTCACGTCCGCGCGGAGCGCCTACGCCAGGTCCATCGAGCTGGATCCCACCCCCGATCGAGTCCTCGCGCTCTCGCGCACCCTGAACGGCGCTGGCCAACGGCCCCTGGCCATTGATCTCCTCAACGCGTCGCTGGCCGTTCCGACGCTATCGGAGTCGGGCCCGATCCAGTACGAGGTCGTCCAGCTCCTCCGCGCCGAAGGCCGCATCCCAGAGGCGCGTCTCATCCTCCGAGACACGAAGTGGGACGACATTGACGACGTGAACCACTTCGCGTTCGCCGCCGAGCTCCTCTACGAGGCAGGAGACTACGGCCGCCTGGGGGTCCTTACACGGGGGCTCCGCAGCTTGGGCGGTGACACGGGCATTCACTGGTGCAGGTTCTATCAGAGCATCCCGACCATCAAGGTGGCCCTCGCGGCCGAGGACCCGTCCTCCTACGCGGTGAAGATGCGCCGGTGCCTGAAGGACCTGAAGGCCTTCGAGGCGAACACCATGATCCCCGAACCGTTCCCCGGTGCTCGGGCAGAGGCGAACCTCTGGCTCGCCAAGGTTGGGCAGGTCATCGGCGACGTCGAGATCGAGATCTCACGCCTCACGGCAGGCCTCGAGTCCGAGCTGAAGGCCGAGGCTGACGACCAGATCCAGCTGGCCGCCGCGCTCGCGCAGCGCGTGCCCATTCCGTGGTTCAAGATCGACGTCGCCTTGAGCAACGCGATCAATCTCGAGCCACACCGCCACGCCGAGTTGGCCGAGCGGTGGATGGAGGCCGGCCGCCAGGGCATCGTGTCCAGGGGGATGTCCATCAACAACCTGATCAGCGACGCCAACCGCGCCAACACGGCGGTCCCCACCGTCCGCAACCTCGGGCCCGCCTCGTACGCACTCCTCGCGACCAGACACCTCGAGGACGGACACGACTACTCGGCGCTTCAAGCCGTGAACCGCGCTCTCAAGGAGCACCCCGACCTCGTCCCGGCCCTCGACATCGCCATCGAAGCGAAGCTCGTGAAGCCCAACCGGTACAACGTGGAGGTAGACATCGTCAGGCGTATCGAGCTCGCCGGGATCGATGAGCGCGTCGAGGGTTTCCTGAGCCGTATCCCCAGGAATCGGCTCGCCGGCGAGGATCTCCTCGCGGCCATCAGGACCTCGCCTGAGCGCTTCGGAAAGGCCGCCGTCGCACGTTGGTTCCTGAACAACGGCGACTCGAAGAGCGCTCGTTCAGCGCTCGGTCGACTCGACCCTAGCAGCGCTCCGGTAGCCCTCCTCCTCCTGAGGGCACAGAGCCTCGTCGAGGAGGAGAGCTACAAGGACGCCCTCGCCGATCTCACGAGAATCGAGGCGGCGGGAGGCCTGAACGAGGAGGCGACGCTCCTCAAGGCACTTGTCCTCCTTCAGCTCGGCGAGCCGGATGGGCTCCCGCTCATCGTCCGACAGCTGGAATCGCTCGGCGCCGCGCCCGGCACATTCCTCGAGCTCGCGGACCTGCTCATGAGCAAGGGGCAGACCGACCTCGCACTGCAGATCGTTGACCGCCTCGACGAGGAGGCGAGCACGCGCACCCCGGAGTTCTACCGACGCCGGATCCTCGTGGACATCCTCACGTCGAGGCGGCGCGGCTCCGAGGTCGCGCAGGAGTCAATCGAGCGAGCCGAGGCCTACCTGCGCGATGGTACGCCCGAGCTCGCGTCCATCCTCCTGGCAGTGAGTCGCCGGAAGTGGACGGAGCTACCGAAGCAGATCGAGCGCCTCCGCGGGACGACGTTCAAGCCGACCCCACAGAAGCGCGTCGCCCTCATCCTGCTTGCTGAGCGCCTGGAGGCTGGCCGGCGCCTGGCCAGCGAGGGGCTGAAGCGAGACGATCGAGATCCCATGTGGGCGCTGGTCGCCGCCGCCAGCGACGCGCTCGTGAAGGACCCGATCACGATGCCCGCCTGGTTCGGGAAGAGCGCGGTGGCCGATGCCCAGCGACTCCTCCTGGGCACCGCTGGCAGGACCTCTCGAGACCCTCGTGAAGCTCTGGCGGTGCTGCTCATCGCGGACCTCCCGGAGTGGAGCGCCTGGCTCCTCCCGATCCTCCAGAAGGTCCAGTCGGATTCAGGCTCGGATATCTGGACGAGCTACCTGCAGGCCATGGCGCTGGAGGCCAGCGGGGACACCTCCACGCGCTCCATACTCGTGGAGCGAATCGTAGAGAAGCACCGTCAGTTTGGCCCCGGGCACGAGTGGGCGGTCCAGCTCGCTGAGGCCGCTTACCCGGCGGAGCCCATGCACCCAAAGGTGGTTCGCGCCAGGCGCATGCGCCTCCTCAGTCTCGGCGAGGAGCTCATCAACGATCCGATCGAGATCGCGCTGGCCGAGGCCGGCGAGCTTGCCCGGCGGAAAGACGGCGCCGCGGCCGTTCGGACGCTCCAAGCCGTCCTGGGAGAGGCCGGCAGCTCAGGGACAGAGGCGCGGCTCATCCTCGGCATCCTCATGATCCGAGAGGAGCAGTTCTCATTCGCCGCCACCTTCCTCTTCGACGCCGCCATGGGCGAGCCCGGGGTCTTCCAGACGGTAGTCCTCGACTCGCTTCGCAACTCGATTCGTCGCGTCATCCAAGCCGATTCCGCTGGGGCACAACAGCGTGGCGCCCTCGGAAGGGAGGCTGCCCTCGAGATGCTCTCACGTCTCGCTGACCGGTATCCCCTTGACCCAATGGTGGCCCTGGCCAAGCTGGAGCTGTCCGACGTACCGCGTCAGAACTGGGGGGAGTCGGCCGAGCGTTCGCTGGACGACATCTACCAGCGCTCCGGGCGACGCTCCCTCGAGTCCCTGCGGACAGGGAGCACCCGCCGCTGGGTTGAACTCCTCACCGAGGTCCGCGTGGACCTTGCGCGAGACCTCGTTGATCGCGACCTCATCCACGAGCCTGGGAACCTCGAGCTGTGGAAGCTCCGGGCCGAGGTCGCGGAGGAGATGGAGGATGAGGAGACCGCCGCCCAGATCTACGAAGCGCTCCTCGTCATCGATCCGAGCAGCGCCATGGGCTACTCGCTGGCCGAGATCATGATCGAGCGAGGGGACGCGATGAAGGAGATCTCGCGCGTCCTTCAGATCGCGGATCGCGCTCAGGGTGGCGGCGGAGCGCGCTCGACTTACCTCAGCTCCCTCGCGCAATCGCGGCTGTACAAGGCACCTCTCCCGGCGATCATCAGGCGCCTCGCGAACCTCTGGAGGGGCCGCGAGCGCGCGGCGACCGACGTCGACCCTGTGCTGCTCGGAGAGCTCTACCTCAGGGTGCTCCTGCGCCGTGGAACCCCCGAGGACTCCGCAGAGGTCGCGAGGGTCCTGGAGGTCCTCGCGAGCGAAGCGGGGCGCCTGCCCTATCGCGAGCCCTTCATGATGGCTCTCGGAGGGCTGCACACCCGCGCCCTGCGGGAAGCCGGCACCCTCTGAGCCACGAGCGCGGCCCCGGCAAACTCGGGGCCGTCGCCGCCGCCGGAGGAGCAGGGAGCCGGGCCCGTCAGGAGCCGAGCGCGTCCGCGCCCTCGAGGACCTCGCGCATGGTGCCGAACCTCCACCGTTGGAGGAGGCGGTCCAGGCGATCGAGGCTTCGGCCGAGGCCCACGTAGTGGCGGAACTTCTTGAGCGGCGGCGCCGCGATCCGCGGCTGGCCTGGGTCGAACTCCCACGGGTGAAGATAGATCGCCACCGGGCGCCCCATACGGGTGACCTTGGCGATCGCAGCCCGATGGATCGCCCCCGGGAGGAGGCGGAAGTACCCCCCACCGCCGATGGGCAGGTTCTTCCCAGCGAATGGAAAGGTCGTCACGGGGAACTCGACGATGGACCCCCGCTTGGTCTCGACGGTTGAGATCCCTGGCTCGAAGTCCGGGACCCCGTACGTCGGGTGGCGGACCGGGTGCACGCTGGAGTCATAGAGGTAGCCGCGTTCGGCGAGGACGTCAAAGGCCCACCAGGTCTCGCGCGTGAGGGTGAAGGTGGAGGCGCGAAAGCCCACCGGGCGGGGCACCCCGGCCGCCTCGATGGCCTCCTCGGTCCTGCGCAGGTGTTCGCGGAACCCCTCCTCCCCCTCGAGGTCCCAGAGGAACTCATGCTCCCACCCGTGGCTCGCGATCTCGTGACCGGCGTCGTGGCAGCGCCGCACCAGGTCTGGACGCCGCACCGCGACCCACCCGAGGAAGAACATGGTCGCCCTCGCTCCCCGTCGATCCAAGAGGTCGAGGAGCTGGTCCATCGCGATGTCGATGCGCGAGGGGACGCTGTCCCAGGACTCCTTGGGGAAGGCAGCCTTCAGGTTGGCGACCTGGAAGAACTCCTCCACGTCGAAGGAGAGAGCATGTCGGGGTGCGCCAGGCATGGTGGGATCATCGTACGGACCCGTCGGAAGGCAAGCCCCATCGGAATTCCGATCGGCACCTCCGCCGCGTCAGTCCCCCGCGACGGCCGCCAGGACGCTCTCCAGCGCATCGACACTCGCGGCCCATGAGAGGTGCTGCACCGAGGCCCGCAACGAGAGCGGGTCCGGAGGGGCCTCCAGCAGCTCCCCTAGCATTCCGCCGAGCAGGTCCGGCTCCCTCGACGTCGCGAGCATGCGCGGGTCGGAGACAAGCTCACCGGTCCCGCCGGCCTTCGTCGCGAGGACCGGGCACCCCGTGCTCAGAGCCTCGAGGACCACGTTAGGGCGACCCTCTCGGCGGCTGGTGAGCAGCAGGAGATTGGCCGCGCGGTACCAGTCCACGAGCTCCTCCGGCGGGCGCTCTCCGAGCAGATCCACGCGCGACCCCAAGCCGCACTCCTTGGCCGCTCGCGAGACCTCCTCCACCAGGGGTCCACGACCGACGAACGCGAGTCGCGCGTGGCTCCCCGCACCCGCTGCAAACGTTCGAAGTGCGAGCAGGGGGTCCTTGCGCTCGATGAGATGACCCACGCACAGGACCAGGTCCCCCTCCTCGGGCAACCCGAGCCGCGCCCGGGCTTGCCGGCGGCTGCCCGGCGTGAAGTGCGCCTCATCGACCCCGTTTGGCGTCAGGGTCTGAACCGCCTTGCTCCCCCCCATCACCACCATGGCGTCGAGGAGGTCCTGGCTCACCGCGGTGTACCCGTCCGCCGCTCGCAGCCCTTCCGCGAGCCACGGCGCCAGCGAGGGGGTCTCACGGACCTGGAGCACGTCACTCCCACGGCCATTGATCACCACTGGAAGACCACGCCGGCGGAGGCCCGCCGCCGCCGCCGCCGCGGGCCACGCGTAGTCGCATACGACCACGTCGGGTCGCCCCCCCCCAGGTCCGAGCAGCGCCCGGAGACCCGCCGCAGCGAAGCGGCGCGCGTTGCCCCCGCTGCGAGCCGGCAGGTGGCCGAAGCGGGGTCGCTCCACGCGGATCCCCCCACGATCCTCACGCCGTGGGATCCGCGCGAGGTAGGCGCGAGCCTCCCCGAGGAGCGGCGCCGCCCACCGTGGGCCCCAGGGAACCGGGTGCACGACCGTCACGCCATGCCCCCTCGCCTGAAGGCCGAGCCACTTGCGCTCCGCGAAGATCCCCTCGAAGGGACGCTCCGGGCAAGGATAGAGGCTCGTGAGGACGCCGACTCGCATGGGCCTCACGCTCCGATCCGCGCCACGCCGTGCCGCCGCCTCCAGGCGTCGAGCACGAGCAGGCTCCAGAGGAGCCGATCATGGTTCACCCCGCCGGACATATGGGCATCGAGCGTACTCCTCAATCGGCTCCGATCGAACCAATCCTCCGGGAGCCCCTCGACCGCGTCCCGCGTCGACTCCGCGAGCGGGCCGCGAATCCACGCCGCGAGGGGGGTATCGAAGCCCCGCTTGGCCCCGTCAAGGACGCCGTCCGCCACCTGCCCACGGAGTGATTCCCGCAGCACGTGCTTCCCTCGACCCCCTTGGACCTTGGAGGACAGCGGTGAGTGCGCGAAGCGCTCCACGAAGCGATGGTCCAGGAGGGGCACGCGGACCTCGAGCGAGACCGCCATGGAGGCCCTATCGACCTTGGCGAGGATGCGGTCCGGGAGCCACGTGTGGAAGTCCGCGTACTGCGCTCGGTACAAGGGACAGTCGATACCGGGGCGCGCGTAGTGCGCCTCGAACGCATCGAACGGGTCGTGATCGTCGAGGGCGTGGCGGAGGTCTGGAGCGAGCAGCGCCGCCGCTGCGCCTCGTTCCATGTGCGAGACGCTGCGCCAGTAAGCGCGCGCCGGGTCATCCGCCGTGTTGGTCAGGAAGGTCTTGGCACGGAGGACGCGGGGCGCCCAGTCCAGCTTCGGGTAGACGCGCCCGAGGGCCCCCATTGCGCGGCGCCCCGCGGCGCCCGCCGCTCGCCGGATCCGGTTCTCCGCGACGTCGTGCACATAGCGGCGATAGCCACCGAAGATCTCGTCGCCGCCGTCCCCCGAGAGGGCCACGGTCACGTGCCTCCTGGCCACCTTTGACACCAGCCAGGTCGGCACGGTCGAAGGGTCCGCGAGGGGCTCATCGTAATACCACGGGAGCTCATCGATCGCCGCCCTGGGGTCTGGCTCGAGGACCTCGGTGTGGTGGACCGCGCCGAGCGCAGAGGCCGTCTGCTTGGCCACCCCG
Organism: Planctomycetota bacterium; assembly: GCA_965655435.1. Lineage (GTDB taxonomy): Bacteria > Planctomycetota > UBA1135 > UBA1135 > Saltatorellus. The sequence goes on from CBFHHK010000037.1 coordinate 10,346, forward strand.
AGCTCGTCGTGGGACTTCTCCTGGAACCCGACGGTGCAGAGCACTGGCGCCTGCCCCGTCGCGTCCTTCATGGCGTGGGCGACCGCGGTCGAGTCGATCCCGCCGGACAGGAACGCCCCCAAGGGGACCTCCGCCACCAGCCGGTCCTCGACCACGCGGCTCAGCCACTCGCGAACCTCCTCCTCGGGCGGCGCCCCGCGGAGCTCGTCCACGGGGAGGTCCCAGTACCGCTGAATCCTCACCCCGTCGCGAGGGTTCCAGGAGAGCACGCTCCCAGCGGGCAGCCGCTGGACGCCGACCCAGGCGCTGTTCTGACCGCCGACGTAGCCTTGCACGAGGTAGTCGAGCAGGGCCTCCCGACGCATCTCACGACCCGTCACCCCCGCGGCCAGGATCGCCTTCACCTCACTCCCGAAGAACAGGCCCTCGGACGTCTCACACCAGTAGAGCGGCTTGATCCCGAGCCGATCCCTCCCGAGGAGGATCCGCGGGCAGTCGGGGTCTCGCCAGTCCGCGACCGCGAACGCGAACATGCCAACGAGGGCGCGCGGAATTGCGAGCAGGTCCCCGGCCTCGCCGCCGCCGGGGCGGACGTGCTGCTGATAGAGGTGGAGGATGGTCTCGATGTCCGATCCGGACTGGAACTGTGCGCCAGCTCCCTGCAGCTGCTCGCGCAGCGCCCGGAAGTTGTACACCTCGCCGTTCCCGACCACCGCGAGCCCGCCGTCTGGTGCCTGGATCGGCTGATGGCCTCCCGAGACGTCGATGATCGAGAGGCGCCGGAAGCCGAGACCGAAGGGGGCCTTCAGGCAGTAACCGCCGTCGTCAGGACCTCGATGAACCAGGGTCTGGTTCATTCGCTCGAGCATCGGACGATGCGTCGCCGAGAAAGCCTCGCTGCCGCCAGAGGAGTGGAGGCCGAAGCCCGTGAATCCGCACATGCTGCTTTGCCCGCCTAGGGCGACTCCATGGGCGCCGCGAAGCCCGCGCCGCCGCCGAGCTGCGTCGGAGCGTTCCGAGAGGTCCTGAAGCTACGGCGAGCGCTCGGCCGACGGTCGAAGCCGAACCGGTCCGTGCGTCGGAAGGCCCCCCCACCATCGGGGCGGGTACGTTCGGCGAGACGAGGCGCGTCGAGCTCCGCCGCGGCGATGCGGTCGAGGACGACTGTCATGGCGACGAGGTGGTAGGTCAGGTCAAAGTGTGCGCGATTGAGGAAGAGACTGCCGAGCATGAACGTCAGCAGGGCGCCCTCCAGCGCCGTGCAGTACGAGATGATCCAGCTCCGAGCGTAGACCCGCTCGGCGCGACGCCGCAGGCGCTGTAATGCGAGCACAGAGGCGATCAGCATGCCCACGTACGCGATGAATACAGGCGTTCCGGACTCGGACCAGATCTGAAGGTAGGCGTTGTGCACGACCCGCGTACCGGTCTTGGTTCCGACGCGTTCACCGTAGTCGAGGTAGTGGTTCTGGAACTGCTCGGTCCCCACACCGAACAGTGGGTAATCCTGAATCACCTCTCCCGCGATTCGCCACGCCTTGAGGCGTCCGCTCGCCGAGCCGTCCGCCTCGACATTCTTGAGCGTGTTGAGTCGCTCAAACATGTCAGATGGGAGGACCATGGACCCGAGGATCGCAAAGGCACCGAGGGTCGCGAGGCCGGCGAAGCGGTTCTTGGACCGCCAGATGAGCACGAGGGTGCCGAGCGTGATCGAGAGGAAGCCGCCCCTTGATCGCGTGGCGAAGACCGTCAGGTACGTGAGGGGGACGAAGAGCTTCAGCCAACGACGGTAGTACCCATTCACCTCCGAGGTCGCCAACCCGACGATGACCGGGACCGACATCGAGAGCGCGAGGGCGAAGTCGTTGTTGTCCTTCATCATGCCGCCCGGCCCCCTCAGGATCGGCGAGCCTCCGGACACGAGCGCCTGGGTCCCGCTCTTGGCTCCGTAGAACGCGAAGGACATGCCGACCACCCACATCAGGACCCGCAGGTGCTCCCTTCGCTGGACCAGCGCGGTGGTGAACAGGGCGACGAAGATCACCTTGGCGAAGTTGATGAAGAAGGCGTTCGAGAGCGCTTCGAAGCCGATGGCGAGCACGAGCGAGACGAAGCTCCAGATCAGCATGAACGTCATCAGCCCCGTCCTGAGATTCCAGATCGGCTGCTTCCGGTCTCGCTGGAAGAACCACCCAGCGACCATCGCCACGGCGAGGTACATGGACCACCGCTGGTAGCTCGCGAAGCCCCAGGCGAGGTCCTGAATGCGCATGTACGCGAAGAGCGAGAACGCCAGCAACCCGGCCATGGGGCGCGAGAAGGCCACCGGGATCGCGCCCAGCCCAAAGAGAGCGACGAGGAGATCGCGCATAGCCCTCTAGCCCAACCTCCCCACCGAGATACGCGGCACGTCCGACAGCATCACATCAGCAGCCGCCGGAAGGCGTCGATCGCTCGGACCACCTCTCCGTTCAGGGCCTGCTGGTCCGAGGACCAGGCCCAGGTGACGAACGTCACCACCCCGACGAACGCGAGTGACCCTCCGCCCAGCGCGGCACGCGTCAGCAACGCACGAGCTCGCTCTCGCCGGGTCCGAATGGCGTTGATCGTGCCCAGGACCGGGTGCGGCATGACCCGCGACAGCTCCCGCGGGGAGCGGAAGCAGTTCTTGCTGTACTCCAGCAAGATGGCCAACCCGAAGCCGAGCCCGAGCCCGAACAGGATCGATCCGATCCCGATGGCCCACGGGTTCGGCGAGGTGGGCCGCGTCGGGAGCGTGGGAGGCAAGAGCACCTCGAAGGGGTTTCCCTGCTCACTCTCCATGGTCCGCACCTCGACTCGAAGCGTCTGGACCCGCGACGACACCTCCTGCTTCGTGGACTGAGCCACCATCAGGTCGTCGGTCAGCGCATCGAGCTCCTTGAACGCGTCGTTCAGGCTCTCTGTCTCCAGCACCAACTCGCGGAGCCGGAGCTCGAGCTCATCCTTGCGCCCTGTGTCGAGGTCGATCTGCACCTGAAGCGTGCGGACCTCCTCGGAGAGCTCGACTCGCTTTGAATTAGGCCGAACGACCTGCCGACTTGACCGGTTCTCGTCGCGCTCCAAGCGCACCCGATCCCGCTTCTGCTTGAGGCCTTGAATCAGCCGTTCGGCGTTGCGCCGCTCACTGTGCCCGGGGGCCCAACCCTTCGCCTCGACCTCCAGCTCCGCCCTGCTGATCTGGTCATCGAGGCCGTTCAACTCGATGGTCAGCGGGTCGTTCTCGTCGTAGCCGACCGCGTCTTCCGGCGGAAGACTGTCGCGCTGTGCAGACTTCAGCGTGAGTTGATCCTCCGCCGTCCGGATCGCCTCCGTGAGCTGTTGAATCCTGGACTCGGTCTCGTCTCGCTCGTCGTATGCCCTT
>CBFHHK010000037.1:13847-25832 GCA_965655435.1 Planctomycetota bacterium
CTTCGAGACCCGAAGAAGGCCGAGCTGATGGCCTGCACCACCGTGGTGAAGGGGTACAGGAGCTGCCGGATGAAGTAGCCGAGCTCGGCGAGGACCGTGGGCGGGACCCAGATGATGTCGTTCTCCGCGATCGTGTAGTTGGTCGTGGAGTCACCGCGGGTGATGTCCCAGTAGTTCACCGGGAGACGGAGCGGGTCCTGTGGATCGGCGCGGATCAACATGACCCGGCCGAGGTTCGCTGAGTCGCGGTTCGGCTGTGCGTCGACCAGGGCGTCGATGACGGTCTCGTTCCCGAGGAACTCGAACTCGCCGCCGTTCCGGACCTCCCCGAGGACCCAGAAGACCTTGTTGGAGGTCGTGATATCGACGACGATCTCGGTCGGCGTCTCGTAGTAGGGCGAGTAACGCTCCGCGAGGACCGCCTCGAGGTCCGACCGTGTGTAACCCGCCACGTGGACGCGACCGACCTCGGGGAGCAGGATCGTCCCGTCGATGTCCACCGTGGTCCCGAGGCTGAGCTCAGGGTGGGCGATGTCAGCGATCTGGATCTGATCCCCGATGGTCAGGTAGTTCTCCTCGAGCGCGTTACCGCTGTACCGGCGCCCGAACCCCTCCTCGTTCATGTACTGGAGGGTCCGCTTGCTCGGGGCCGAGTTGCAGGCCGCCAACCCGAGCGCGACGATCGCGATCAGAATCGTCAGCGGTGAAGCCGCGTGACGGGGACGGAGGGTAAAGAATTGCATCGGTCAGCCAGGCGCTTGAGGTTGGCCTGAGATCGGGGGAGCCGGAGTTCTGCTTGGTCCATCGACCGACGGGGGGGCCCAGGTTGATCCGAAACGGGACCGCCTCGTCGGCTCCTGATGAGAGACCATCGGCAGTCTAGCCGCCGGGCTGGCCGCCCCATTGTGATAGTCACGGGAAGCGGAGCGCCTACGGAGTGCTCCCCCCTGGGGCCGGCTCAGCCGCCGTACTGCGCCGCGTAGTAGTCGCGGTAGCTCCCGGAGCGGACGCTCTGAAGCCAGACGTCGTTGTCCAGGTACCACTGGAGCGTCATGGGCAGCGCCTGCTCGAAGGTGTACCGGGGGGTCCAGCCCAGGGTCTCCTCGATCTTGCGCGCATCAATCGCGTAGCGGCGATCGTGGCCCAGGCGGTCGGTCACGTACTTGATCAGCGACTCTGGCTTGTCGAGGTGCCCCAGGATGGCCCGGACGATGTCGATGTTGGGGTACTCGTTGTGCCCGCCAATGTTGTAGACGTCCCCAGGCTCGCCGCGCTCGAGGACCGCCAGGATCGCCTCACAGTGGTCGCGGACGTAGAGCCAGTCACGAATCTGCATTCCATCCCCGTACACGGGGAGGGCCTTGTCCTCTCTGGCGTTCGCGATCATCAGCGGGATGAGCTTCTCCGGGAACTGGTACGGCCCGTAGTTGTTGGAGCAGCGGGTGATCAGGGCGGGGAAGCCGTGCGTCTCGTACGCGGCCCGCACGAGCATGTCACTCCCCGCCTTGCTCGCCGAGTAGGGCGAGTTGGGCGCGAGGGGCGTCTCTTCTGTGAAGAAGCCCGTCTTGCCCAGCGACCCGTAGACCTCATCCGTGGAGACGTGAACGAACCGCTGGACGCTCCGCTCTCGGGCGGCGTCGAGGAGGATCTGGGTCCCCATCACGTTCGACTTCACGAAGGGGAGCCCGCTCGCGATCGAGCGGTCCACGTGGCTCTCCGCCGCAAAGTGGATCACGTCGCTGACTCCGCTGTCCCCCCCCGCGTCGAAGGCCCTGGCCACATCCTCGGCGACGGTGATGTCGCCGTGGACGAAGGTGTACTCCGCGTCCTCTTGAACCCCGGTGAGGTTCTCGAGGTTGCCCGCGTACGTCAACGCATCGAGGTTGATCACCCTCCAGTCGGGGCGATCCTCCCTGAGCATCTGGACAAAGTTGCTGCCGATGAAGCCGGCGCCGCCGGTGACGAGGACGGTACGTGTCATGATGATTCGCTTCCCAGATAGGTGAGCAGGGCGTCCTTCCAAGGCGCCATGGGCTTGCCTCGAAGCTGCTCCAGCTTGGAGCATTCGAGGGCGCTGTAGGCCGGTCGGGCGGCGGGCCGGGGGAACTCCTCGGTGGAGCAGGGCTCGACCTCGACCCCCTCGATCTCGCTGGCCTCGATGGTGGCGACGGCGAGGTCGTACCACGAACACTCCCCCCCACAGGCGGCGTGCCAGACGCCGGGCTCTCCAGAGATCAACACATCCCAGAGCGCCGGCGCGAGCTCCAGCGTCGACGTCGGCGACCCGACCTGATCGCTGACCACCTTGAGGCGGTCGCGCTCCTTCGCCAGCCGCTGCATGGTGTGCGGGAAGTGACTCCCTCGGGGGCCGTAGAGCCACTGAGTGCGAACCACCTTCGCGCCGGTCGGGTGCGCCGCCAGCGCCTGAGCCTCTCCGGCGAGCTTGGTGGAGCCGTACACCGACTGTGGGTTGGTGGGCGCTCCCTCGGAGTAGGGCGTCACGCCCTCCCCATCGAACACGAAGTCCGTGCTCACCAACACCATGGGGACCCCAGCCTGTGCGGCCGCTCGGGCGAGCACCCCGCAGGCGTCCCCGTTGATCGAGTGGGCGAGCTCCGGCTCCTCCTCCGCTCGGTCGACCGCGGTGTAGGCCGCCGTGTGGATCACGCCGTCGATCGGCGCGAGCTCGGCGAAGAGCGCGTCCACCTGCGCGGCGTCCGTCAGGTCAACCCCGGGCACGTCGACGCCGGGTGCCTCACGCATGTCCGTCCCGAGCGCCTCGATGTCATCCGGGACCGCGAGGAGCACCTGGCTCCCGAGCATCCCGGCTCCACCCGTGACGAGCACCCGGCGGGGCCGAGCGGCCGCGCCGGGCGACGCGCCGTCATTGTTGCCGTTGTCTTCCATGGTCGATTGATGTGTAGCCGCGTGCCGTGGACCTCAGCCCTGGGGGTGCAACTCTCCCTCGGTGCAGGGCCCCGAGATCACCCCGGAGCACCCGCCCGCTAGGTCGGGGGCGCTGCATTCCAGCGCCGCTGGAGTCGGAGCGACCCCGCCGTGTTGACGAACTGAGAGGACATGGCCGGCACGGGAAGAGCCCGCGACCGGCTCGAGCCGCGCGGGTCCTCGCCTCGCCGCCAGCCGCGCCGGCGCGCGACCGCAGCCGGACGACGGGGCCGATGCCCACTCCAGGAACAACGCCCGCCCGACAAGGTGCGAAGCATCTTGCGGATGAGGAGGGGCCAAGGGGAGGACGCCGTTCACGGGAAGGATCAATGGGCTGCGCGAGGCGGGATCGGAGAGGGCCGCCGGGAGGAACAGCGCGGGGCCGGGAGGGCCGGAGGTGGGGTCAGGAGGGCCCGACGTTTCGGGCCTTGAGGAGAGGTCGTCCACGACTCCGCCTCGGCTGGAACGATAACGTCGGGAGCCCCCCCCGTGGCGAAGTTGATGAGGCTCAGATCGAGGCGCGGCGGTCACCGGGCGCGACCGCGCGGCCCGGCGCGCGCGCAGAGCGCGGCAGCATGGGGAGAATCCGAACTCCTGAGGGATGTACCCCGCGCGCCACAGCGGAGACGGCCACGCCCTCGCGGCAAGAGCCGCCGCTGAAGGCCCCCCCGTCGAAGCACGAGGCGGACCGCCGCGACGAGACAGGGGCGGGCGCTACCCGCCCAGGACGGCGCCGTCGCCACCGCCGCGTCACTCGACGGTCACGCTCTTGGCGAGGTTCCGCGGCTTGTCGATATCGCAGCCGTGGATCTCGGCGATGTGGTACGAGATCAGCTGCAGGGGGATGGTGTTGAGGATCGGCGACAGCCACTCCGAGGTGCGAGGCACCGGGACATAGGAGTCCGCGATGGCGTGGCTGGCCCCGTCGGATCCGACGCTGACTGTCACCCCTCCACGGGCCTTCACCTGCTCGATGTTGGAGCGTGTCTTCTCGGCCACCTGCCCCTCGGCGTTCACCACGAGCACAGCCATCCCGGGGTCGATGAGCGCGATGGGCCCGTGCTTCATCTCCCCCGCGGCGTACCCCTCGGCGTGCACGTATGCGATCTCCTTGAGCTTGAGCGCGCCCTCCAGCGCCACGGGGAAGTTCACCCCCCGACCCAGGAAGAGGAACCCGCGCGCACCGGCGTGGGTCCTCGCGGCGTCACGGGTCCGGGCCACGGACTCCTGCGTCAGCAGCGACTCCACCTTCGGCCGGAGCTCCGAGAGCTCCTCGAGCAGCGCCCGCCCCTCGTCCGCCGACATGGTCCCGCGGCTACGGGCGATGCGGACCGCCAGGAGCACCGCCGCCGTGAGCTGCGCGGTGAAGGCCTTCGTGCTCGCGACCCCGATCTCCGGCCCCGCATGGGTCAGGATCGTCGCCTCGGATTCGCGAACCTGAGAGGAGCCAGCCACGTTGCAGATGGAGGCGACGCGCGCCCCAAGCTCTCTGGCGAGGCGCGTGGCGCCCAGGGTGTCCGCCGTCTCACCCGACTGGGTGATGGCGAGGGCCACGGTGCCGGGCGCGACCCGCGGCGAGCGGTACCGGAACTCCGAGGCGAAGTCGAACTCCACGGGGAGTCCCGCGAGCCCCTCGATCAGGTAGCGAGCGATCTGACCGGCGTGCAGCGCCGTCCCGCAGCCGAGGATCTGGATCCGCTCGATCGAGCTGCAGAACGCGTCGTCAAAGGCCCCCCCCTCGAAGCGGACGTCGCCGGCCGCCAGGTCGATGCGGTCCACGCAGGTCCGCTCGATCACGTCAGGCTGCTCATGGATCTCCTTGAGCATGTAATGCGGGTAGCCGCCACGCCCCGAATCCGACGGGTCCCACTCGACCTCTCGCGACGGGCGCTCGACCACGTCTCCAGCGGCGTCCGTGACCGTCAGGCGGCCGGGCTCCAGCTGGGCGAGGTCTCCGTCCTCTAGATAGACCACCTGCCGGGTGTGCGGGACGAGCCCCAGGACGTCCGAGGAGAGGAAGCCTCCGTCCTCGGTGGTGCCCACCACGAGCGGCGGTCCCTGCCGCATGGCGAGGAGGCAGGTCCCATCGTCGGTGCTCGCGAGCACGGCGATGGCGTAGTACCCGGAGACCCTCCCGAGGGCTCGGCGCATGGCGCGCATCAGGGCGGCTCGATCCGTGCCCTCCTCGGCCCAGGTCTGGTCAATGAGCCGGGCGAGGACCTCCGTGTCGGTCTCGGAGAGGAACGACTCGCCGCGCTCGAGGAGCTCGCGCTTGAGCACCGCGTAGTTCTCGATGATGCCGTTGTGAACCACCGCCACCCGCCCCGACGCGCCCCGATGCGGGTGGGAGTTGACGTCGCTGGGGACCCCGTGGGTCGCCCAGCGGGTGTGTCCGATCCCCGCGAGGCCGCCGCTCAGCCCGCCGTCCTCCAGGGCCTCCTCGAGGTTGGACAGGCGGCCACGGCGCTTGCGCACGCGCAGCTCACCGTCCACCACCGCCGCGATGCCCGCGCTGTCGTAGCCGCGGTACTCGAGGACCGAGAGTCCCTGGACCAATCCAGGGACCACGTCTCCGCCTGCGAGGCAGGCTCCAACGATTCCACACATATGTCAGCTCTGGCGCTCAGGCGCCGGTCGTCGGTGCCTTGGCTCCGACCTTCGTTCGGAAGTACTCCAGCGTGCGCCGGAGCCCGGTGTCGAGGTCCACGGTCGGCTCCCACCCAAGGACCGTCCGCGCCTTGGTGATGTCCGGCTGGCGGACCTTGGGGTCGTCCTCGGGGAGGTCGCGGAAGGAGATCTCGGAGGCCGACCCCGTGAGCTCCACCACCTTCTGAGCGAACTCAAGGATCGTCATCTCCGCGGGGTTCCCGATGTTGGTGGGCTCGGGCTCATCGGAATTCAACAGACGCCAGATCCCCTCCACGAGGTCGTCCACGTAACAGAACGAGCGCGTCTGGGAACCGTCCCCGAAGACCGTGATCGGACGACCCTCGAGGGCCTGGGACATGAACGCAGGCAGGGCTCGCCCATCGTTCAGCCGCATGCGCGGGCCGTAGGTGTTGAAGATGCGGATGATGCGCGTCTCGACGCCGTGGTAGCGGTGGTAGGCCATGGTCATGGCCTCCGCGAACCGCTTGGCCTCGTCGTAGACGCCCCGCGGACCGACCGGGTTCACGTTCCCCCAATAGGACTCCTTCTGGGGGTGCTCCTCCGGGTCGCCGTAGCACTCCGAGGTGGAGGCGAGCAGGAAGCGCGCGCCCTTCTCACGGGCGAGCCCGAGGGCCTTGTGGGTCCCGAGCGAGCCGACCTTGAGGGTCTGGATCGGGAGCTCGAGGTAGTCGATGGGACTCGCCGGCGAGGCGAAGTGCAGGACCGCGTCGAGCCGCCCAGGAACGTGAAGGAACTCCGTCACGTCCTGGCGCATGAAGAGGAACTCGTCCCGGCCGAACAGGTGCTCGATGTTGTCGAGCGAGCCCGTGACCAGGTTGTCCATGCAGATCACGGCGTAGCCCTCTGCGAGAAAACGCTCGCAGAGATGGCTGCCCAGGAAACCGGCGCCGCCGGTGATGAGGACTCGTTTCATGTGCTGGGTGTGGGCGGTGAAGCGCCCGATGGATGACGGCTCTGGCGAGACCTGGCGAGGCGGCTGAGGCAGGAGCTCCATGGGCTCGATCACTGCTCGCTGCCGGCGGGCCCGAGGGGCTCAAGGCGGACCTCTTCGCCCGGCTCCAGCTCCAGCCGCAGGCCGAGGCCCTCGACCTCGCTGGTGCCCGTCGCACGCAGCATGGTCCCGGTCCCCGAGGACAACACCTCCACCTGGCCGCGCAGCGCGATCCGGCCCGCGGGGGATTCCACGGCGCGGGTCGAGGGGTCCAGCTCGAAGGGGGTCGAGAAGTCGCTGAGCAGCGCGAGCTCGACGGTCTCGCTCGGCTCGAGCCGGATGACCTCGTCGCGATAGTCCACGCGACCGACCTGGTTGGAACGGTTCCGCACCCGGATGAGCCGGTGATGGATCGTCTCGACCCAGAACGGCCCCGAGGACCCCTCCAGGATCGCTCCCCCTGGGAGCTCCACCTGCCCGGACTCTCCGAAGCTCACGGCGGCGTCGGTCACATCCAGCAGGGTGAAGATGGGCTCGCGGCGGCTCTCCGAGCCGACCACGCCGGTCCCCCTCCCGTGGAGCGCCACCTGGGTGTCCCCCGGGAGCAGGATCTCCGCGTAGCCCTCCGGCCCAGCGAAGACCCAGGAGCCAGCCGGGACCAGCGTCCGCTTCTTGTAGAAGGAGAGGTCGTAGACCGAATTGGTCTCGGCGATCCGGACCCGGACCGGGTCGGAGTGACGGATGACGAAGGCCTCCTCGGAGCCACGTCCGAACGACCACTTGGCCCCCTCCGGCAGCGGATTGCTCTGGGGCGTCAGCATCCCGGGGTACTTCTGGGTGTCCAGGAAGCACCCACTCAGACTCGCCGCGAGGGCCGCGGCGAGCATGGGGAGACGAAGCGGGGAGGGGATCATCACTGCAGGTGGAGGGTCAGGTCCGGGTCTCTGCGACCCCGGCTGCCGGACCGGGAGTCCGGGGCGCCGCGGCGCTGAGGAAGCGCTCCAGGAACTTCGTGTCGTGCTCGGCCTTCTGGAACTCTCCCTGCTCCAGCACCTCGCGCTGGAGCGGGATCGTCGTCTTGGGGCCTTCGATCACGAACTCGTCGAGCGCGCGCATCATCGTGCGGATCGCTTCCTCCCGCGTGGGGCGGTGGACGAGGAGCTTGCCGATCATGGAGTCGTAGTTCGGCGGAATCCGGTACCCGCTGTAGCAATGACTGTCGATCCTGACCGCTGGCCCACCCGGAGGCACAAAACTGCTGATGAGACCAGGCTGGGGCTGGAAGTCCATCGCCGGGTCCTCGGCGTTGATCCGGCACTCGATGGCGTGCCCGCGCACCTGAATGTCCTTCTGGCGGTAGCGGAGCGCCTCCCCGGAGGCCACGCGCAGCTGTTCCTGAATGAGATCGACGCCGGTCACCAGCTCGGTCACCGTGTGCTCCACCTGGATCCGCGCGTTGACCTCGATGAAGTAGAAGTTCCCGTCCCCGTCCACCAGGAACTCGACCGTCCCTGCGTTGTGGTACCCCGAGGACTTGGCGAGCCGCACCGCTGCGGCGCACATCTCCTTGCGCTGCTTCGGTGAGAGGATCGGGGAGGGCGACTCCTCGATCAGCTTCTGGTGGCGGCGCTGCACCGAGCAGTCTCGCTCCCCGAGGTGGATCACGTTGCCCTGACGGTCCCCGAGGATCTGGATCTCCACGTGCCGCCCCTTCTCCACGAACTTCTCGAGGTAGACGGTGTCGTCCCCGAACGCCGCCTTGGCTTCAGCCTGGGCCGCCTTCATTCCGTGGAGCAGGCTCGGCTCATTGCTCGCGACGCGCATGCCGCGGCCGCCGCCGCCCGATGACGCCTTGATCATGACCGGGTAGCCAATCTCCTGGGCGACCTTGGCCGCGGTGGCCTCGTCGCGCACGGGGCCGTCCGAGCCGGGGACCACCGGCACCTTGGCCGCGATCGCCATCTCACGGGCCCGGGCCTTGTTCCCGAGGTCCTCGATGGTCTTGGAATCTGGCCCGATGAACTCGATCTTGCAGGAACGACAGACCTCGGCGAAGTGGGCGTTCTCGGCCAGGAAACCGTAACCCGGGTGGATTGCCTCCACGTCCGCGATCTCCGCCGCGGAGATGATGGAGGGGATGTCCAGGTAGCTCGCGCCGCTCGCGGCGGGGCCGATGCAGATCGTCTCATCCGCCATCCGAAGATGGAGTGAATCGGCGTCCGCCTGGCTATAGACCGCGACCGTCTCGATGTTGAGCTCGCGGCACGCGCGGATGATGCGCTGCGCGATCTCCCCGCGGTTCGCGACGAGGATTCTCCGGAACATCAGCGCGTCTTGACGAGGAAGAGGGGCTGTCCGTACTCAACAGGCTCGCCGTTCTCGACGAGGATCTCGACGACCTCGCCAGAGCACTCGGCCTTGATCTCGTTCATGACCTTCATCGCCTCGATGATGCAGACGACGCTCTCGTCTCCGATGCGGTCCCCCACGGCGGTGAACGGGTCCGAGTCCGGCGACGGCGAGGCGTAGAACGTCCCGATCATCGGCGACGTGATCTCCTCGATGCCTGCGGCGCGCGCAGGCGCCTCGGTGGACGCTCCCTCTCCGTTCCCGGACGGGAGCCCGGCGCCGCCGGACGGTGCCGGCCCAGGCGCGGTCGCCCCGGGCATCATCATGACCGAGGGCTGGGCGTAGCTCCCGGAGGGCCCGCGGCGGAGGTGGACTCGGAGGCCGGCCTTGTCGTCCTCGATCTCGAGTTCGTCGACCTCGCCTCGCTCCATGATGCGGACGAGGTTGCGGATGAGTTTCAGATCCATGTGGTCTCGGGGGCCGCTTGGAGGGCCCTCGGGTTGATGACTGGCGGCGGGTGACTGCTCGCGGAGACAGGTGAGGTGCTCGCGGGGACGGGCGATCGGCTTCGACCGCCGCGCTCGCGGGTGTCCCACCCCACCATAACGCCCCCAGCAGCCCGGATCTCCCCCTTGACCGGGAGCAATCGAAGCCCGGGGCGCCATCGAGGGGCCCCAGGGGGCACCGAGAGGGTCCCGGGCAGCCCCTCAGCACCTCCGGGGCACCCGTACTACCCCTCGCCGCGGATCCAATGTCCGCTCTTGCCCCCCGACTTCTCGAGGAGCTCCACGGCTCCCAAAGAGATCGCCTTGGAGGCTCCCTTGGTCATGTCGTAGACGGTCAGCGCGGCCATGGAGGCCCCCACCATGGCCTCCATCTCGACCCCGGTGGGCCCGGTACAGCGAGCCTCGCAGATGACCGTCAGGGTGTCCGCCCCGCCTGGCTCGAACTGAATGTCGACCACATCGAGGCCCAGGGGATGGCACATGGGGATCAAGTCTCCCGTGCGCTTGGCGGCCATGACCCCGGCGACCCGCGCGACCTCCTCGATCGGCCCCTTGGGTCCCCCACCCGCGAGGACGACCGCCAATAACCCCGCAGGAAATTCGACCGTGGCTCGCGCGACGGCGCGGCGCTCCGTCGCAGCCTTCCCCGAGACGTCGACCATCCTCGCCCGCGCGCCATCGGGGCCCGCGGCAATATGCGACAAGCTACTGACTTCTGTCCCCACGGAGGCGCCGTCTGCCCTGTTGTTCTGATCGTCCATGGCCGTTCTCGGTGGTTTGATTTACGTCTCGGGGGGTGCCCCCCGCCAATTGCGCGGCCGGGGAATCGTAGAGTCGGGGCAGCGCAAAGCGCTACGGCTCGCGCTGGCACATCTCGAACGACGATACTGGAACGAGCGTTCGCACTGGCCGACCGGTTTTATTGCCACGGGGCCTCCCTCAACTCCACCTCCGCATGCTTCTCAGCACCCTCCTCTGCCTCCCTGCCCTCCTGGGACCCACCTCCCAGCCGATGACAGCCCCCGCGACCGCCGCGGGTCCGATGGCCCTTCAGGATGAGGTGGACCTGATCCTGGACGACCGCCTGGAGGCGATCCGCGGCATGGACGCCAGCGCCATCTGGCGCGAGGCCGCTCGCGTCGGGGGCCTCCTGGACGACGAGCTCGGCGCGGCCATGGACGCCAAGCTGGATGCCCGCCTGCGCGCGGGCGAGGGCGATCCGCGACGGCTGCTCTTCATGGTCACCCTCCGCCTCGACGGGGACGACGCCGACCGCGGGCTCATCGCCACCGCCGCCACCGCCGCCCTGAACGCCGAGGATCAGGACCTCGCCCGGGCCGCGGCGGATCTCCTCGGGGCCATCGCGCCCGAGATCTCCGACCGCGACGCGAAGATCGAGGCCGCAGAGCAGCTCCTCCAACGGGCCGGCGGGAAGGGCGCGATCGAGCTCCGGGTGGCCTGCGCCATCGCCGCGACCCGCCTGGGGCGCGGCTCACAGATCGCCTCCGCCCGCAGGGTCCTCGGCTCATTCCTGGAGAGCTCCGACCCCAACCTCCGCGCAGCGGGCGCCCTCGGCTTCGCCGAGATCGGCGCGGTCGAGGAGGTCGACGGCGTCGAGGACGAGCTCGCGAGGCTCTCCCAGCTCCCCGGCGAGTCCGGGCGGCTTTCCCGCGCCTACCTGGAGCAACTGCGCCAGGACCGCTTCTACGAGTCCCGTCTCCGACGCATGCGTCGGGACGAGGGCAACCGCCGCCTGGGAGGGAACCTGCCCAACGACCTCGCCCGGATCGAACGGCTGATCGCCCTGATCCAGGAGCTCCACCTCGAGGGCGACAAGGTGGACCGAGAGGCCCTGCTCGAGGCGGCCATGCAGGGGATGCTCAAGCGTCTGGACCGGCACTCCTCGTACTTCTCTTCGGAGTCCTACGAGAAGTTCGAGCAGGACCTCGAGGCGGAGTACGGGGGGATCGGCGCGTACGTCCAGAACGACCCGGACGACGGGCTGTTCACCATCACCCGGCCCATCTACTCCGGGCCCGCCTACCGCGCGGGTCTCGGGACCGACGACAAGATCGTCCGCATCGGCGATTGGCCTACCGTGGGCGAGCCCACCGAGGAGGTCATCAAGCGGCTCAAGGGCAAGCCCGGCACTGATGCCGAGCTGTTCATCTGGCGTCGTGGCATGGACGCGGGGCTGATCGACCGCCCCACCGAGGCCATGAAGGTCACGGTGGAGCGGGCGCAGATCAGTATCCCCTCCGTCCACAGCCAGCTCCTCCCCGGCGACATCGGGCTCGTCGAGCTGCAGACGTTCAGCCGTAACGCGGCCAAGGACGTCTACGAAGCGATTCGCAAGCTGACCCTCGAGTCTGGAAAAGACGAGCTCAACGGCGTCATCCTCGACCTTCGCAATAACACCGGGGGGCTCCTGACCCAGGCCCGCGAGGTCTCCGACCTGTTCCTCCCGGAGAAGCAAACGGTGGTGAAGACCGAGAGCCGCGACCGGGACGCCAAGGTGTTCAAGACCCGGATGCCCGCCATCGTCCCCGAGGACATCCCCGTGGCGGTCCTGATCAACCGCTT
>CBFHHK010000038.1:0-17154 GCA_965655435.1 Planctomycetota bacterium
GAGGAGGAGCAGTACGACTCCCTCCGCCAGGAAGAGCTCCTGTTCCAGATCAAGGAGGAGGTGATCGAGATCGAGGCCCTGCACCGCGTGCAGATGCAGGCGACCCGAGAGCTCGACGCCAACCGCAAGGCGCGCCCGTCGCGCAGCGAGAAGATCCGGCTGCGCAACATCTCACGTGAGGAGGAGGCCCTCGCCACGCGCATCGACGGCATCGTCGAGGCGATTCGCGCCGAGGGCACCCTGGTCTTCGCCGAGGTCCTCGACCGCGCGGCGCGTGACCTCCGCCGAGTGGTGAAGGATCTCTCTGATGCCGGGGGCTATCGCTCTGGTGTCCGCACGCAGGCCCTCCAGGAGGATGTCGCCGACGGCCTCGCGCTGCTCCGCGGAGCCCTCGAGGATGAGCTCGAGCGCCGCGCCGAGGAGGAGCAAGAGGAGCAGCAGCAGCAGCAAGAGCAGGAAGAGCAGCAGCAAGAGGACTCGAACCAGCTCATCCCGGACGTCGCCGAGCTCAAGCTCCTCGCCAAGCTGGAGGAGGACCTCCTCCAGCGCGTGGATCAGCTCTATGACCTCTATCCGGAGATCGCCGCTGGCGAGGAGCTCGACCCGTTGATCCTGCGGGACATCGCGCGGCTCGCGAGCCAGCACGAGCGCATCCTTGAGCTGTTCACCGGCATGCGTCAGCGGCTCGGTTTCGGCCAGGGCCAGGGAGCCGCACCGGGCGATGGCCAGGCAGAGGACACCGACCAGGAGAGCGAAGACCGATGAGGAACCAGAACATGCAACGGACCACGCCCCGCCTTCGTCGAGTCACCGTCTCGGCCTGCGCGCTCATGCTCGCGGCCCTCGCCGGAGCCCAGGAGACTGGAGCCCCGGAGACTGGAGCCCAGGAGACTGGCTCTCAGGAGACTGGCTCTCAGGAATCTGGCTCTCAGGAAACAGGTCCCGAGGAGCAGGAATCCGAGCCGGCTCCCCCCTCCCCCCAGCAAGAGGAGACGGACCTGCGAGGGCTCAACCCCTTCGCGCCCCCTGGCGGCGCCGGCGGGCCCGAGGACATGGAGCAGCTCTTCCTCAAGGTGGAGAAGCGCCTCCAGCGTGTGACCGACCTCCTCTACGAGGCGAGCAGCGGAGACACCTCGAGCGCCGAGGACATCGGCAGCGCCGGGATCGACGAGCTCATCCGGGAGGCCGAGCAGGGCGCCGCGGGAGCCTCCTCGGGGATGGCTCGCATTCTCGGGGCCACCCGGAGCCAGAGCGAGGCGACCCTGGACGACATTCAGACCATCCTCGAGCTGGCCGAGCAGCAGAGCAGCAGCTCCAGCAGCAGTAGCAGCAGCTCGAGCCAGAGCCAGAGCCCCCCGAGCGAGGGCACCCCCCAACAGGGACAGACCCCGTCGGGCAGCCGCAAGCAGGAGAGCGGCGAGCGGCCGCCGGAGCCCGGCGAGGGCCAGGAACAGCAGGGGAAACCCAACGACGGGCAGCAGCCCCGCGGGAGCCAGGAGTCCGACGCTGGTGAGGACGGTCAGGCCGACGCGCCCCCCCCGGGGGAGACCGGCGGCCCCTCCGGCGCCAGCGGCGCCGAGGAGTGGGGCGACCTCCCGGTCCACCTCCGCAAGGTCTTCCAGAACGGTGTCAGCGAAGACGTCCCCCCCCGCTACCGGGACTGGGTCGACTCTTACTACAAGCGGCTCAACAAGGGCGGCAAGCGCTGATCCAGGGACCTCCCCCGCTGATGCTCCTCCGCCTCACTGCTCGCGGCCTGCTGGCTGTCCTCTGCCTGAGCGTTCACGCCCAGGCGGCCGCGCCGGTGGACGAGCGCAGCAAGGGCGCCGCACCCGCGCAGGGCGCCGCGCCCCTGGCCGGGCGCCAGCTGCCGCAGGACGACTCCCTGCGCCCTTACCCCCAGGAGGGCGACGCCGAGCGGATCACGTCCATCAGCCGCGGCCTCCAGTGGCTGGCGACGCGGCAGAGCTCTCGAGACGGCTCGGTCGAGGTCGGAGACGCCGAGCCCGGCCAGCGCGCTCCGCTCGCCGTCACCGCCCTGTCTGCCCTCGCGTGGATGTCCGGCGGTTCCACGCTCACGCGCGGGGAGCACCAAGAGCAGGTGCGCAGGGCCGTCGAGTACCTGCTCGCCAGCACCCACCGGGCATCTGATGAGTTCCCCGGCTTCATCGAGGACCGCGGCGACAACATCTCACGGACGCACGGCCACGGGCTCGCCACCCTGGCCCTCGCGCAGGCCTACACGGTCTCCCCCAACACGCCGCTGGGCAAGCGTATCGGTGAGACGCTCCTCATCGCGATTGAGCGCATCGAGGGCTCCCAGGGCGCCGAGGGGGGCTGGTTCTACTCCGCCGCCCGCTCGATCCAGCATGAGGGGTCCGTCACCGTGGCGATGGTCCAGGCCCTGCGCGCCGCCAACGACGTCGGGATTCGCGTGGATCCCGACGCGGTGGCCGAGGCCGTCGACTACGTGACCCGCCTGCAGGTGATGGAGCTCCCGGCGCAGGACGACCCCGCGGTGGACGACAAGGAGGCGGCACGCAAGCGCGCCCGGCAGACCCTGGGAGGCTTCAAGTACGGGCTCGACGATCCGCAGACCTCGATCGCCCTGACCGCTGCCGGCCTCGTGACCCTGCAGGCCAGCGGGACCTACGACGGGCCGCGCGTCGAGGAGGGCTATGACTTCATCTGGCGCAAGCTCCTCGAGCGAGAGGAGGACGGCGCCGCCGCGCCGGACCCGTTCCCCTACTACGAGCGCTTCTATCTCAGCCAGGCCCTGTGGCACCACCGGGACACGCGCCACTACCGCCGCTGGGCCGAGCCGGTGATGCGGAGCCTGTGCGCATCCCAGGAAGCCTCAGGAGCCTGGAGAGACATCCGCGTCAGCCCCAGCGGACTGAAGTTCGTGAACCGCTACGGCGGCGCCTATGCGACCGCGTGCAACGTGCTGTTCCTCGCGCTGCCCGACGACACGCTCCCGCTCTTCCACCGCTAGCTCGGCGCCCTCGCCCGCGCTCACCGACCCCGAGGTGTCGCCGCGGGCGTACGCCGCAAAGGGGAGGTCCAGATTACCGAGCGGCCGGTCTCCGAGCCTCCGGTCTCCGAGCCTCCAGTCTCCAAGCACCCGGTCTCCAAGCACCCGGTCTCCAAGCACCCGGCAGCCCTGCACCCAGTGCCCACTGGCCAGGCATCTGCTCACTGAAGACCCGGTCACTGAAGACCCGGTCACTGAGGGGCCGGCCACTGAGGGCCCGTCACTTAGGACCCGTCAAGGGAGCTCGTGAAGGGCCACCGTGTCTCAGCGCTGCAGCTCGAGGTTGGCCTCGAAGATGCACTTCATGAGGTCCTTCTTCTGCTCGTGGCGGCCGTCCCCCGCGTCGAGCCCCTGGACCTCGGCGTATATCGAGGCCACGCCGGGATCGGGGGCCCCCCGTGCGCGCGTCCGCCGAAGCTCTCCCTCCGTCTGCTCGAGCAGGCCGGCGAGCTTCGCGATTCGACGCTCCAGCTGGCGAGTCTCCCGGCGGCCCTCTGCTTGCCGCCGTTCGGCCGCGCGCCCCCGCATCTCGCTCAGCTCATCCAGCGCGGCCTGCACCACGTCTCGCTCCAGCTCAGGATCTGCGGCGCCAGGCCTCGAGGCGAACACGGCCCGTAGCCGGAGCTCGAGCGCCTCGTCCTCGACCCCGACTTCCGCCCCGCTTCGAATGCGCCCGCGCTCCTCGAGCTCAGCCCGGCTCGCCTCGAGCTCCCCCCTGAGCCGGTCCAGGTCCGCGAAGGCGCTCGAGTCGGCCCCGACGTCAACGCCGCCCGACATCTCACCGCGCGCCAGCTCCAGGAAGCCCTCCCGCGCGTTGACCGAGAGGGAGAGCGCATCATCGGTGTCCCCATCCAGCGTCCGCGCAATGAGCTCGCGGTTGATGGCCTTCTCAATCAGGGAGGCGATGCGCGACATGCTCACGCTTCGCACGCGCTTGACGCCACGAGCCTCGAGCTCTCTCGGCGTGGTGGGCTTGGCCCACCGACGAATGGTCGAGGTGAGCGTGTTGTCGAGGGAGCGCGGCCCGGTCCGCGGCCGACCGGGCTTCGCTCCGAGCGAGGCCTGCCCGAGCCCTCCCGGAGCGGGTCCGGCTGACCTTCCCGACTCAACCTCAGAGGCCTCCGCGCGAGGCACTTCCGCCGCGGAGACGTCCGCGGGGGACACGTCGCCGCGCGCTGACCCCGGCGGCGCGAGCACCGCAGGAGCGACCCAGTCCGCCGGCACCGGCTCGCCGCCAGCGACGGCATCGACCGTCGAGACCCCGGTCCCTGCCCCTGGAGCTGAGCCGTCGGCGGGCGAGTCATCAGCGTCCGGAGTCTCCGCGCGGCGGGTCTCGTCCCCGTGGGTCCCCGTCGCCTCCGCTGCGGGGCTCCCGGGCGCGAGGTCCCGAGCCGCCGACCGGTCCCTGGCAACGGCGGTGTCCACCACGTCCCCATCTGTGGAGGCGGCGACGGAAGCGACGGCGCCAAGCGATCCCCCGGAGTCCGCGAGATCCGAGGGCGGCAGGGCTGAGGTGGGCACGGGTCGCTCGGGCGCGAGCGACGGGGCCGCCGCGAGCGTCTCGACGCTGGACTCCTGCGACAGTTCGAGGAGGGTCGGCGTGGGCACGGCGCCGGCCCCGTTGGCGCCACGGGGTCCGCGGACCGCAGGGCTCCCGCCGGGGAGATCGAGCACCTGTGAGGTCCGCGCCCGAGACATCGGCGCCGTGACGCCCTTCATCCCCCCCGCCTCGCGAAGGTCCTCGAGCGCCCGGGCCAGCGCGCTCCCCCGCGGAGCACGGGAAGGAGCTCCGAACGGCTTCATCCCCGGCTGGAGCCCGTCTTCGGCCCTGGCCTCCGGCGCTGCCGGAGGCGGTGTCAGCTTCTCCCTCGTCATGTACGGTGCGACCGACAGCCTCTACCCGCCGTGCGGCGCGGGTACGAGGGCGGCTCCTGGCCCGGATCGTAGCGACTCGATTCCCGATCCCGATGAAGGAACTGCGCCCGCGAATAATGGGCTCCTGCACCCCTCGGGAGTCTGCCCCGCGCGGCTTAGACTGCCCTGATGCTCGCCCTGCTCGCCCTCGCCCTCTCGTCCTCCATGGCCCCGCAAGAGACCGTGGCCGACGGGCCCTCTCACCTCGGGGCGTACCTGTCGACGATCAGCGGTCTCCCTCGGCCGGTGGCCGCCGCCTTCGGTCCTTCAGAAGGAAGACCCAACGCCCTCTTCATCGCGACCCGGGGGGACACATCGCGGCCGCCCGCCGTCCAGGTCTTCGAGGTCAGCGCGGACCCCGAGCGCTCGACCTCCGCCGTCGGCCAGGTCGGCGTCGGCCGGCTCGAGCGGCCCGTGGGGCTCGCCGTCTCTGACGACGGGGACGTGTTCGTCACCGACGAGCTCCAGCGAATGCTGTGGCGCTTCCCGTCGGACGGAGGGGACCCGGTCGCCGCAGCAGCCAGCGCCGCCCTCACCCTCCCGGCGGGTGTCGACGTGACCGGGATCGGCGAGGCGCAGTTGGTGGTGGTCGCCGACCCGGGCGCCGGCTCCGCGAAGCTGTTCCGCGGCGGCGCGCTCACCCCCACCGCCATCGGCGAGGCGCTGCTCGTGCGCCCGCGAGGCGCCTGCTTCATCGACGGCCCGGACGGGGCCGTGCAGATCGCAGTCTGCGACGGAGCCACCCACCGGATCCACGTCTTCGACCTCGACGGCGGAAACGTGGTCAGCTTCTCTCAGCTGGGCCCCCACCCTTCGCTCCTGTCCGGCCCCAGCGACGTGGAGTTCGCCGACGGCAAGATCTTCGTCGCGGATCGCGAGAACCACCGGGTCCAGGCCTTCGACGCCGGCGCCACGATGGGTGAGCTGGCCTACCGCTTCGGAGTCCACGCCATCCGGCCCGGGGAGGGCGCTGGCGCGCTCCACTACCCCGCGGCCCTTGGGGTCTCGGGCGACGGCCTCCTGCTGGCGCTCGCCGAGCCCATGGATGACCGGGTCCAGCTCTTCGGGCGCGCCCCCGGCGCCGAACCGATCGAGGACCCCAGCCGCGCGGCCATCGGCCCCCCCTCGGCCCACTTCGGACCGAGCATCTCGGGCAGCGGGATCTACCTCGCGACGGTCTCCCCGGAGAGCCACCAGATCCAGATCCACGACCTCCGGGGCAAGGAGCCGGCGAAGATCTCCGACGTCGCGAGCTACGGCACCCGCTTCGGGATGTTCCGCACCCCCTGCGCCACCTGGCTCTCGTCCGCAGGGCGCTCGCTCCTCACCGTGGATGAGGGGAACGCGCGACTCACGCGCTCTCTCCTGCGCGTTGAACCGCAGCGCCCGCTGAACGCGGACCCCGAGCTGACCCAGCACCTGGACGGCGTCGACCTCGCCGCGGCGGCAGGCCGGCCGTTCTGGCCCGGCGCCGTGACGGTGCTCGGCCCGGGCACCAAGAACGAGGTGATCCTCGTCACCGACCGCGTGACGGACTCGGTCCTGATGCTGGACGGCGACCTCGAGACGATCGGTGTCCTCTCCGGGGACGAGGAGTCTGGCCCCATCCGCGGCATCGCCGACCTCTCGCCCGCGGCCCTCGGGACCGCGAGCACGATCCTCGTGGTCGATTCGGGGGGACAAGGCGGTCCCGGTGCGCCTGGCGGCAGGATCATCGAGTTCGGGCCGGCGGGGGGAATCCTGCGGACCTTCGGCGAGGGCGTCCTCGTGGAGCCCGGCGGCGTCGCGTCTCGCGAGAATCAGATCTGGGTAACGGACCGCGCCACGGATCGGGTCGAGTGCTTCGAGCGGCGGCCCGGAGGAGCGATCGAGCACACCGGCGGCTTCGGCGGGCGGGGCCTCGGTCCAGGCCAGTTCCACGACCCCCGCGGGATCCATGCCATGGACGACGGGCGGCTGATCGTGCTCGACCACGGCAACCACCGGGGACAGATCTTCGATCCCGACCACCTCACCCTCATCGCCGGGTTTGGAGGGAGGCTCTACATCGAGCCCCTCAAGTCCGCCGACACCTGGGTTCCACTCCAGCCGAAACCCAACCAGACCGAAGGAGAAGGGCGATGAGACGCTTCATCCTCCCCCTGCTCGCCCTCGCGGCCTTCGGCTGTGGGCCCGACGAGCCTGGCGCGGCCGGGTCCGCGTCCCCCGCTGCAGCCTCCGATTCCGGTGGGGCCACCTCCGCCCCGAGCGCCGAGGTCTCTGAGGTTCGGGGCGACACGCTCGAGGGTCTCTCGAGCGGGGGCACGTTCATGGCGCGGGTCACCCCGCTGGTGGACCCGATCCCCATGAACGAGGCCTTCAGCGTCTCGCTCTCGCTGATCGACCCGGACTCCGGCGAGCCGTTCATCGACTATGACGAGGTCTCCATCGACGCACGCATGCCCGCCCACAAGCACGGCATGCTGCGAGACGTCGGGCTGACGCCCCAGGAGGACGGCTCGATGCGCGCCGACGGCCTGCTGCTGCACATGTACGGGCACTGGGAGCTGCACGTCGATCTCCGCAAGGGCGCCCAGTTCGAACGCGCCCAGATCAGCGTGAGGCTCCAGTACTGATGCGCGACCGCCGGTCTTTCTGGCTCGCCCCCGCGGCGCTGCTGGCCCGCGCGGCGCTGTTGGCCCCCGCGGCGCTGCTGGTTCTGTCGGCCTGCGGTCAGGCGCCAGAAGACCCGGGCGCGGCAGAAGATCCGGGCGCGGCAGAAGACCCTGGCGCGGCAGGCGGGCCGAGCACCACGATCGCGCCAGCCGAGCCCGTGGCGACCGCGGTGCCCTTCAGCGAGGGGCAGGTCCGGCGCATCCTCCAGATGTCGCCGCTCCCCGCCCTCCCTCCGGACCCCACCAACCGCCACGCCGACGACCCGCGCGCCGCCCGGCTCGGCCAGGCGCTCTTCTTCGACGAGCGGCTCTCGGCAAACGGGTCGGTGTCCTGCGCCACCTGCCACAACCCGGACCGAGGCTTCACGGACGGCAGGCAGCTGGCCATGGGCCAGGGGCTCGGCAACCGCCACACCCCCACGCTCTGGAACGTCGCGCACCACCGCTGGCTCACCTGGGACGGTCGCGCGGACTCCCTCTGGATGCAGGCCCTCGACCCCCTCGAGGATCCCCGTGAGATGGGGACCACGCGGGGGAAGCTGGCGCGGGTCATCGCCGAGGACCCGGCGCTGCGCGATGCGTACGAGGCCGTCTTCGGCCCCATGAATCCTGCCGCACTCCGCGACCGCCCCGACGACGTCCGACCCGCGCGCGGCAGGGAGGCGGCCAGCGGGGCTGAGGCGCCGGAGGCTGTCCGCGCCTGGGCCGCTCTGGACGAGGGCCAGCGCGCCGCCATCGACGAGGTCTTCGTTCATTCCGGCAAGGCCATGGCGGCCTACCAACGCCTCCTGGTCCGCGGCGACGCTCCCTTCGATCGCTTCGTCGAGGGCCTGCGCGAGAACGACGCGGAGAAGGTGGAGGGCCTCTCCGCCGAGGCTCAACGGGGGCTGGCCCTGTTCATCGGGCGGGCCAACTGCGTCCTCTGCCACAGCGGGCCGAACTTCTCGGACGGGGAGTTCCACAACAACGCGCTGCCCACGCTGCACGGCGGTGAGGCCCGGGACCCTGGGCGCTTCGACGGGGCCAAGGTGGTCGCCGCGAGCCCCTTCAACGCCGCCGGCCCCCACAGCGACCAGGGCGACGGGCCGGCCGCGCTACGGGTCCGGCAGCTGCGCCAGTCGTCCGAAGCCTGGGGAGAGTTCAGGACCCCCAGCCTGCGCAACCTGGCCCACCGCGGCCCCTTCATGCACCAGGGGCAGCTCGCGGACCTCGAGAGCGTGATCGAGTTCTACTCGGAGTTGAAGGGGGCCACAGGAAGAGGGCATCACCAGGAACAAGTCCTGGTGCCGCTCCGTCTTGCGAGGGGTGAAAAGGAGGACCTGAGGGCCTTCCTGGCCGCCCTGGAAGGTCGAAAAGCCGCTCCGCATCTGCTCTCAGCGCCGTCTCATTCTGCGCAGGGTCGCTGATCGAAGCGGAATCGCGCTCCCATCCCCACCCTCCTTACCCCTCCCTAGCACCCCACAAGCTGGGGTCGGGTAGTGTTTTGTGGCGTCCTATCGCCACCCGCCAGCACGTCCAACGGAACATGATCTTCCCCATCCTCGCAGCGCTCTCGCTCTCCGTACCGTCCACCCTCGCGCTCCACGACGACGATCCCAAGATCCTCGATCGCAAGCCGCCGGTGCCCGGGACCGGCTACACGGCCGCGGCGAACGCGCCGGGCCTCAGCGCCCTGACCGCCGCCGCCTCGCTCGGGTTCCCCGCGGACAACTTCACCCTCCAGTCCTGGATGACGCTGAGCGACCTGGGCTTCAGCGGGGCGAACGGCAATGACTGCTGGGGGTACACCTCGCCCTCGGGCAGGGAGTACGCGCTCATGCTGACGACGCAGGGCACCGCGGTCGTCGAGGTCTCGAACCCCTCCCTCCCGGACCTCGTCGAGACCATCAGCGGGCCGAACAGCACCTGGCGCGACATCAAGGTGTACGGCTCGCGGGCTTACGCGGTCTCCGAGGGCGGCAGCGGCATCCAGGTCATTGACCTGACCAACGTCGACGCCGGCGTGGTGACCCTCGAGAACACCGTGACGGGTCCCGGCACGAACGCCACCCACAACATCGCCCTCGACGAGGTCAGCGGCTTCCTGTATCGCACGGGTGGCGGGAGCGAAGGGCTGCGGATCTACAGCCTCGCCAACCCCTCCAACCCCCAGTACGTCGGCTCCTGGTCCCAGCGCTACGTCCACGACGCCCAGATCGTCACCTACACCACCGGCCCCTTTGCGGGACGTGAGATCGCCTACTGCTGCGGCGGCCTGAACGGCGGTCAGACAGACACCGGCTTGACCGTCGTCGACGTCACGAACAAGAGCAACCCGGTGGTCCTCTCGCAGGTCGCCTACCCTGCTCGCGCGTACAGCCACCAGGGCTGGCTCTCCGACGACCGGACCCGCTTCTACCTCGGGGACGAGCTGGACGAGGGCTCGACCGTGAACACCACGACCACGCGCGTCTTCGACGTGTCCGACCCGGCCAACGCCACCTACATCGGCGCCTTCGACAACGGCGACGCCGCGATCGGGCACAACATGTATGAGCGGGACGGGATCCTGTTCCAGGCCAACTACACCTCAGGGATCCGGGCCTTCGACCTGAACCAGAGCCTCAACTCCCCCCCCGAGGTCGGCTTCTTCGACACCGCGCCGAACTCGAGCAGCGCCTCCTTCAACGGGCTCTGGAGCTGCTACGTCGGCTTCCCGAGCGGGACGATCATTGGCAGCGACATCGAGTCCGGTCTGTTCGTCCTCCGCTTCGGTCCGCCCGAGCTCTCCATCGCCCTCGCGCAGGGTGAGCCCGCGACGATCGCTCCGTCCGGGGGCACGATCCCCGTGGTCATCAACGAGCTGATCCCCGGCTCCCTCGACCCGGCCTCCCCCACGCTGACGTACGACATCGGCAGCGGCCCGACCACCGTCCCCCTGGTGGCCAACGGCGGCTCGCTCTACTCGGCCGCGTTCCCACCGCTCCCCTGCGGCGTCCAGGTCTCGTACTTCATCTCCGCGACCTCGCAGACGGGACAGACCGTCAACGCGCCGTCGTCCGCCCCCTCTTCCGCCTACTCATCCATCGCGGGTGACTCCCTCACCGTCGCGCGATCTGACGACATGGAGAGCGTCGCGGGCTGGGTCTCCGGCGCGCCCGGAGACAATGCCACGACCGGCATCTGGGAGCGTGGCAACCCCGTCGGCACCTCCGCGCAGCCCGAGGACGACCACTCGCCCATCGGCGCACGGTGCTGGTTCACCGGACAGGGCAACCCCGGTGGCAGCGTCGGCACCAACGACGTGGACGGCGGCAGCACGACCCTGCTGACCCCGATCATCGACATGTCGGCGCTGAACGACCCCACGGTCTCCTACTACCGCTGGTACTCCAACGACCAGGGCGCGGCGCCGAACGCTGACGTCTTCGTGATCGAAATCTCCAACAACGGCGGCTCGTCCTGGAGCCTCGTGGAGAGCGTCGGTCCGGATGGCTCCGGCACCGCCGGCGGGTGGATCCAGAACGTCTTCAGGGTCTCCAGCGTCGTGACGCCCACGGCCCAGATGCGCATGCGCTTCATCGCCTCGGACCTCGGTTCAGGGTCCATCGTGGAGGCCGCCATCGACGACTTCGAGGTCTCGGACGTCAACTGTGGCGACGGCATCGGCACGCTCTATTGCGACGCCGTGGCCAACTCCAGCGGTCGCCCGGCCTCCATCATCGGCTCCGGCTCCGCGGAGGCCGCCCTCAACAACCTGACCCTCACGGTGGTCGACCTGCCGTTCCTCTCGAGCGGCTACTTCGTCGTCTCCCGGAACCAGGCCTTCATCACGAACCCCGGCGGAAGCCAGGGCAACCTGTGCGTCGGGTCCAACGCCGGCCGCTACCTCGGGCAAGTCGGGAACTCCGGCTTGCTCGGCAGCTTCTCGATCACCGTGGACACGGGCGCCATCCCCCAGCCGACGATGACGGTCCCCGCCCTCCCGGGTGAGACGTGGAACTTCCAGTGCTGGTACCGGGATCAGAACCCGGGCAACACGTCGAACTTCTCGCGTGGCTACTCCGTGACCTTCCAGTAAGGCGCGAGGTCATCATTGCGCCGGCCCGCGACTCCAGGTGGAGGCGCGGGCCGGCGGTCTATTCGGGCGAGATGGCGTGCGCTCCCGCCCACACCGGGCGATCACCAGGCCACGATGTCGACCGTCTCGACCGCCATGGGCGTGAAGGGAGGGAGCAACGAGAGATCGTTGAAGTCGTCGTCATACTGCCAGGCTCGGATGGGCGCCCTGTAGCGGTCGCTGCCGTAGCGCCAGTCGCCGGTGGCGTGCTCGCTGTCGTACAGGTTCACGAAGCTCCCGGAGATGTTGCAGGGCACCCCGCTCCAGTTCTCATGGAAGCGCGGCAGGTTCTCGAGCCCCCCGCTGTAGCGGCCGGATGCCGTCTCATAGGAGCCTGTGACCATGGCGAAGTTGAAGCTGGTCTCGCTCGCCCTCGGCAGGGTCCCCGGAGACTTGCTCCCGTCCCAGGAGTTTGAGAGGAGGTTGACCGCGTCCCCGATGATCGACGCCCCCTGCTTGTTGACCACGTTGTAGTCACCGTGCACGTAGACCGAGGACGGCGAGACCACCGTGAGGGAGGACGCCAGCTCCGAGCCGTTGGTGAGCATCAGGCCGCTCGCGTCCGTGCCCGTGCCGAGCGTCTCGTGGGCCGCGTAGACGAGGCCGTTCTCAGGGAAGTACCCCGAGTCGGCGAGCAGCCCGAGGTCGACCTGGATCGTCTCGACCTCGGTGGAGCCCCCGTTGGACTGACGCATGTCAGGGACGGACTCGAGGCTGACCGCGTCCGCGACCTCCGTGGTCACGTCGTTCCCGTCAGCGTCGAAGGCGGTGAAGCCGTAGCCCGTGCTGTCCGCGATGATCGAGAGGCCGGCGTTCTCGTGGTAGAAGCCCCGGTCATGGTCGCCGAGCCCCGGGCCGACGAACGAGTATTCGCCCGTGTTGGCGTCGAGCTCATAGGATCCGCCTTCGACGGACTCGTACATCTGGATGGACCCGATCGGCGGGGTCACAGCCTCCTCGACGCCGTGCTGACCGGTCATCACGGTCTGCCCGGAGCCCTCCTCATACCCCGCGGGCGGGCTCCAAAGCTCGGCCGCACCGAACTCGAACGGGAGCCACTCTCCCGGGCCGTTGAACAGCCCGTCCCCGTTGAGATCAAGCCCGTCCCGGTAGTTGCTGTCGTAGCCCGAGGTGCTCGAGACGGGCATCTGCGAGCGGCTGAGCATCCGCTCAAACTCCGATGGCGACGAGGGGTCAAAGGGGTCATCGACCCAGCGCCGAATATCCACGTTCCCGTTCGCCGCCTCGTCCTTGCGCTTGGAGTAGCGATAGACGCCCCCGACGGCGTGGACGTAGTTGGTGTCCAGCGTGATGGTGTTCCCGCCCCCCAGGTACATGTCCCGGTTGGAGTGGATTCGACCGCGCAGGGTCATGTTGGGCCCCGCGTGGATCTCCAGGTCGCTGTTGTAGAAGACCGCGAACTGGAAGAGGGGCGTCCAGGTCGCGTTCACGATCCGGTGTGCCCGCTGCCGTACCCCGTCCACCCGGACCCGCGTCTCGAGCTCGTAGGGCTGGACGAGGTTCGAGATGCCCGACTCGCTCGTCGTGGTCACCTGCTCCCCAAGAGCCGTCACGGTGAACTCGACCTCCTCTCCGCCGACCACCTTGGTGCCGCTGAGTGTCGGCGCCTTCCAGTTGGCGAGGTCGGTCTGGAGCTCCTTGGCGATGACCCGCAAGGCGCCCTCGGCCAGGTAGCGCCCGCGCGTCTGACCGTTATGCACCGCGGCCTGCCGGTCGCTGACCCCGGCCATGGTGAACATGACCGAGACCATGCTGGCCACCACGAAGCTGCCAAAGACCGCGTAGATGAGCGCCACGCCCCGCCGCGACGCGGCTCCCTTTCTTCTTCCAATCAACTGCATGCTCTACCCTCGTTCATTCGGACGCCGCGCTCGGCGCCCGGTGTTGTCTCGTCTCAGGCCTCCCGCAGCGCCCCCGTTGGAGGCACGCCGGAGCCCCATCAGCCGTTGCTGTTCCTCAGGCGCACCAGCGCCTCCGAGTGCGTGCGGAACAGGTGCCCCGACTCCGTGATGGCGCGGAAGTCGATCCTGACCCGGACGGTGCCTGCGGAGACGCTCGCGGAGCCCGGCTGGGAGGTCTCGAAGGTCAGGCGCTCCACGGAGCGGGCCAGCACCTCGCGGCCCCCCTCCCCGTTGGAGACGAGCCGGACGAGTTCGTTCTCGCCCGCCGCGGACTCCAGCACAACGTAGGCAATGTCCTCGTGGGACCAGACCAACCGAGACCGGGCGCTGATCGTGTGCGCGACCTCATCCCAGATCCCCTCCACGTCCTCCGGCTCGTCGGACACCACGCCATCACCGTTGCCGTCCAGCTCCGGGATCCCGTCACCGTCCACATCGATCTCCGGCCGCCCGTTGTCGTCCAGGTCGCTCGGGACGCAGAGGATGATCGAGCACATGGGCCCGTGGTCCGCTTCGCCCGGCGTGGCGGCCTGCGGCGCAGGCACGTGCTCGAAGTCCCTGAAGTCCCCGCTCGGCTCCCCATCAAGGAACACGTGCGGGTACTCGCGGTCGTTGACCGTGTGGAAGCCTGACATCCGCAGGTCCTTCATGATCCGCGCCATCGCCCGGTCGCTGTCGCGCTGGATCCGGGACTCCAGGTTCCCGCTCTCCGTCAGGTGGCTCACGCTCGTCGTGGCGGTGACCATCGTCTTCGCGAGCAGCGCGAGAATCGTGGCGCCCAGGATCATCTCCAGGAGCGTGAAGCCGGCGCGCGTGGCCCGACCGTGTCCTGTGGTTTGCTTCCCCGTCATCATCGGCTCACCTCGCCACCTGAGTCGTCAGGGTGAGTCGCTGCAAGCGCCCACGTGAATCCAGCCAGTTCGCCTCGAGGACCACCTCGAGCGGGTCCGGGACCGCACCGCTCCCGGAGTACCCGGCGAAGCTCGGGCGGATGGACTGCTGCCGGAGGCGGACGTCGTCGTAGCCGGGGATGGCCTCACCCGCGGGGTAGTCCACGGGGATGTTGTCGCTCGACTTGGTCAGCACCTCCTCCATGCATCGCTCGAGCTCGGTCATGGCCAGCGTCGAGTCGCGGCTGGAGTCGATGACGCCGAAGCTGGCGACCTGACTGCCGAAGGCGGCCGCGAGGGAGATCAGGAGGACGGTGATCGCGACCAGGAGCTCGATCATCGTGAACCCCGAACAGCGGCCGTGACGCCGCGCGCCCCGCGCTACCCCGCGGTCCTCGTCACGCCTTGGCGCGGCTGGCTCTTGGTTCCACCTGCTGGAGGTGGAGGGTGCTGTCGAGTTCATCTGGGCACAGCCCCCCCCAGGGCCGCTCCGGTGCCCATCCAACGCCCCCGTAGGAGCGATGGACGCTTCAAAATGAGGCCCCGGGATGACACGGCGGCGAGCGCCAACTCGATCCGCGCCGCGAGGCGGGAGAGAATACCCTAGGATGTCGCTTTGTCAAACGGAATCAAGAGATCGCCGTTCGGTCCCCCCGGGGACCTCCGAGGACCCCGCTACCGCTGTCCGTAGACCGCCAACTCGTGGGTCGCGAAGCCGCACTCGACGAGGCGCGTCTCGATCTGCGCCACCATCTCGCCGCAGGCCGCGAACTCATCCGCGCCCACCTCGACCCGGGCGTGCGACCCGTGGTGGCGCACCCGGAGCACGCGGATACCGAGCTCCCGAAGGGTCGCCTCGGCCGCCTCGACCCGCGCCAGCCGCTCCGGCGTCACCTCGGTGCCCACGGGGATGCGGGAGGCGAGGCATGCCGAGGCCGGCTTTTGCGCCACCTCGAGCCCGTGCTCAGCCGCGTATCGGCGCACGTCCGCCTTGCTGAATCCAGCGCCACTCAGCGGCGCCACGACGCCGTACTCGCGCGCTGCCTGGGCACCCGGTCGGTGATCACTCCAGTCGTCCACGATCTCACCAAAGGCCAGCACCTCGAAGCCCCCGCGCGCGGCGAACTCCCCCATCGCGTCGAACAGCGCGGCCTTGCAGAAGTAGCAGCGATTGCCCGCGTTCTCACGGTACCGCGGATCCTCACCCTCTTGGGTGCGGACCTCCTCAAGCCGCACGTCCAGCGAGGCCGCGATCCGCCGCGCGTCTGCCAGCTCCGCCCTCGGGAGAGACGGTGAGTCCGCGATGACCGCCACGCCGCACTCCCTGCCCAGGACACGGCGAGCTGCGTGCAGGAGGACCGTGGAGTCCACGCCCCCGGAGAAGGCGACGGCCACGCGCCCGAAGCCAGCCAACGTCCGATCGAGTGCCTCGAGCTTGCGCTCGTAGGGCGCCTGTGCCGTCACGTCTCGCTCCACCATCCCGCCGCCTCAGCCCAGGTACTGGGTGAACTTCTCCACGTAACCCTGGGCGCTGCGACGAATGGCAGCCACCGCCTCCTCGTCAACCTCCCGCACGACCTTGGCGGGGACCCCAACCACCAGCGAGCGCGGCGGGACCACCATGCCCTCCTTGACCACGGCGCCTGCGCCGACGATGGACTCCTCGCCGATGACCGAGCCCCCGAGGAGGATCGCGCCCATGCCGATGAGGCACCGGTCGCCGACCTGGGCACCATGCAGCACGCAGCGATGGCCGATCGTCACCTCCTCACCGATCACGTTGGGGACATCCACGTCGGCGTGGATCATCGTCAGGTCCTGGATGTTCGTCCGCGCGCCAACCTGGATCGGTGCGTCGTCGCCGCGGAGCACGCAGCCGAACCAGACGCTGACGTCCACGCCCAGGTCGAGCGAGCCCGTCAGGGTCGCGTTGGTCGCGGCGGCTCCGCCGCCCTCCAGGCGTCGAAACAGCCCTCGTTTGGGGAAGGTAGTCATAGGATCAGGTCGGGAGGCCGCCCCCCGTGATGAGGAGCGTGGTCGCACCGTTATGAAGCGCGTGGACGGCCCAGGCAGCGCCGAGGCTGCGGGTCCGGAGCTTCACCGCCGCGAGAACCAGGGCGAGGCCAAAGATGGGCAGCGAGGCTGAAAGACCGTGCAGGAGCGCGAAGAGCGCCGAGGAGACCAGCACCCCGACCGTGACACCGGCCCTGGAGACCAACAGCTCCAGCAGGAAGCCCCGGAACAGGATCTCCTCCAGCAGCGGGATCACGAGGGCGACGAGGGCACCGATGAGCAGCGGGCTCTCCGACAGCCCTTCCTCCACGAGGACCGCCACGTCCTGGACCGGTGGGCCGGCGCCCTGGGCCGCGAAGATCGCCGCGGTCAGAGCGCCGAGGCCCATGAGCGTCGGGATCGAGAGCAGGTAGCAGGCGCCCGCGAAGGCGCCCCGCGCCCCGGGGGTGAGGTCGCGAAGCCCGAGCGTGGCGACGCCGTGCTCCCGCCGGACGGCGAGCACCACGACCACCGCCACAGCGAGCCCCTGGGACGCTGCGCTCAGGCCGAGGGCCGGGATCACCCCGAGCGACTCGAGGTCCAGCTCAGCGGCCCCGCTCCAGAAGCGGTAGGCCTCGACGACGAGTAC
>CBFHHK010000038.1:17251-25728 GCA_965655435.1 Planctomycetota bacterium
ACCTGACCGAAGACGAAGACCAGGGCGACGACGAGGAGGTCCAACGGGAGGAACGACGAGACGCGCGGCGGCGTGGCGCCGAGCAAGCGCGCGCTCGCTTTGCGCATGACCGGGACCAGGGACGCCCCGATCGCGAACATCAGCGCCGCGACAGCGAGGGCCTGGAGCACCGAGATGTCCGCCACCTCAGCCGGCGCCTCCGCCTGCGCGGCGAACGCCAGGGGAAGGGTGAGCCCCATCCCTAGGGGCGGGGCCCCGCCTCCTCGATCAGCCCCTCCTCCGGGGACGAGGCGTTGGCGTAGAGGCGTCGTGGGATCCGACCCGCGAGGTGCGCCTGCCGGCCCGCCGAACAGGCGTCCCGCATGGCGGCCGCCATCCGCAGCGGCTCGCGGGCCCCGGCGATGGCCGTGTTCAGGAGGACCCCTTCGGCACCGAGCTCCATGCACTGCGCCACGTCGGACGCCGTGCCGACCCCGGCGTCGACGATCACGGGGACGTCGATCAGCTCCATCAGGATCCGGATCGCGTTCGGGTTCAGCACGCCCTGGCCTGAACCGATCGGGGAGCCCGCGGGCATGACCGCCGCCGCCCCGAGCTCGGCAAGGCGCACGCCCATCCGCGGGTCGTCGGAGCAGTACACCATCACGGTGAAGCCGTCCTCGACGAGCGTCTTGGTGGCCTCGAGGGTCCCGATCGGGTCGGGCAGCAGGGTCTTCGGGTCGCCGAGGACCTCGAGCTTCACGAGAGGCGTGTCGAGGAGCTCACGGGCAAGGCGGGCCGTCCGGACCGCCGAGTCCACGTCGTAGCAACCCGCCGTGTTGGGGAGCAGGTGGTACCGGTCCCGGTCCACGTGATCCAGCAGCGACTCCCCCTTGGAGGGGTCGAGGTTCACCCGCCGGACGGCCACCGTGACCATCTCCGTGCCGCTGATCTCGAGGGCTCGGGCGGTCTCCTCGAAGCTCGCGTACTTGCCCGTCCCCACGAGGAGGCGAGAGGCCATGGAGATGTCCGCTCCAATCTGAAGAGGGCGGTCCGCGACGTGCGATTGATCCGTGTGGCTCATGGTCGGCTGCATTGTAGGTCGGTCCGGCTAGCCGCCGCCGACGAGGGTCACGATCTCCACCCGGTCCCCGTCCGCGAGCGTCCGCTCGGGGTGCGTGGCGCGCGGCGCGAGCTCCTGGTTGACCTCCACGGCGACCTGCTCGGGGCGCAGGCCGCGCGACGCCACGAGGTCCGCCACCGTCCACCCGGCGGTGATCTCCAGCGGCTCTCCGTTCACGCGGATGGCTCGGGTCGTGGTGGCGTCCATGTCCTCTGGCTCAGTTGACGCGCAGGAAGGCGCACTTCAAGTAGTCCGTCTCCGGGAGAGTCACAAGGTGCGGGTGGTCGCTGGAGGCCCTGGTGAGTTCCTCCATCCACACATGGCGCCCCGCGATGCTCGCCGCCTTCCCGATGTACTCCACGAAGTCCCTCGGGCTGACGTTGTAGGAGCACGAGGCGCTCACCACAGCGCCCCCCTCGGGCGTCAGGTCAAAGGCCCGACGGTTGAGCTCCACGTAGCCGCGCTCGGCCCCGGCGATCTCCTTCTTGCTGCGCGCGAAGGCGGGCGGGTCCACGATCACGACGTCGTGACGATCACCGCGCTCGGCGCGCGCGCGCATGTCCTTCATGCAGTCCACGCGCTCGACCTTGATCTTGTCCTGGAGACCGTTGCGCTCGGCGTTGGCGAGGATGCGCTCGCAGGCGCCTCGGTTCTGCTCGAGGCACGTGACCTCCTCCGCGCCGGCGAGCGCCGCGTGCAGACCGAAGAGCCCATCGTAGGCGAAGGCGTCGAGGACGCGGCCGCCGCGCGCGAGCTGCGCCGCCTTGAGGCGGTTGCTCGACTGGTCCAGGTAGTGACCGGTCTTGTGGCCCTGGAAGACGTCGACCTCGTATTGCAGACCATGGTCTTGCACGAGGACAGGGCCGTCGATCGTCCCGTCCACCACCTCGACGATCTTCTCGAGGCCCTCCAGCTTGCGGACGCTCGTGTCGGAGCGATCGATGATCGTCTCCGGCTCGAAGGGCATCGCCTCGCGCAGCAGCTCGAGGAGGAAGTCGCGCATGCGATCCGAGCCCTGCGTGCCGGACTGGATCACCAGCGTCTTCGCGTAGCGGTCCACGACCCACCCGGGGAAGCCGTCCGAGTCGCCTGCGACGAGTCGGCAGGCGCCGGCGGGATCCATGAGGCCGAGGCGCTCACGGTGGCTGACCGCACGCTGGAGCCGCCCCGCCCAGAAGGCGCGGTTCGGCTGCTCCGCCTCCCGCGTGACCATCCTCACGCGGATACGAGACTCGGAGCTGAAGAGCCCCCACCCGAGCGGCGCCCCGTTCGGGTCCTCCACCGGGACAAGCTCACCCGGCGTGGCTTCCGTTGAGGCCACGTCGTCCTTGTAGATCCACGGGTGGCCACGCAGGTACCACCTGCGTCCCTTGCCCGTCAACGTCACCTTTCCCATGGAAGCAGTCCGCGATCGTGGCGAGGCGGTCGGCGTCCGCGAGCGGGCCGCTTGCCCGCCGGGAGCCGCCGCGAGAGCGATCGGGCCCGGGAGGATATCGTCAGTCGACCCGGACGAGGCGCTTGAATCGCGGGTCGTCCCTGAGCGAGGCGAGATCCGGATCCCCGGCGGCCCATTCCTGCTGGCGGGTCCGTGACGCGGACGTCGCGTGGTTCTGCTCGAGCTCCGAGCGCAGGTACTCCAGGGCCTCCTCCACGTCCCCGAGGAGGGCGTGGGTGCAGGCGAGGTTGTACCAGGTACCCGGTCCCGGCCGGATCGTGCGCAGCAGGGCCCGCGCCTCGGTGTCGGCGCCGCTCCTGGCCCTGTAGCAGGCGAGGAGCGTCCGCATGAACTCGTCCTTCCGGATGGCGTAGGCCCGCTCGTAGTACTCGCGGGCCCGCTCCGGGGCCTCCAGCTTCACGTTGGCGTTGACCGCCAGGCTCACGAGGGCGGAGGCCTGCATGTTGCGGAACCCCGAGACCGCCGCCTGGGAGGCGCCGTTCTCCAGGAGCTGCTTCTCGATGTCCTCGATGCGCTCCACGGCGCGCAGGAGGACCTCCTCGGCCTCCTCGCCCAGCCCTTCGTCGGTGTACGCGCTCCCCTGGAGCAGCTGCGCCCGCGCGATACGCTCGTGCCCGACGTAGAACCACCAGTTGGAGATCCCGCGCGACTCGATGTCCTCCTCGAGGCGCCTCGCCACCTGGCGCGCCTCGCCCCCGCGTCCCTCCTCGGTCAGGTCCTGCGCGAACCAGAGCGCCGCGCTGCCGGGGATGCGGAGGTCCCTGACCCAGCTGCGATCGCCCGCGCGCGGGGCCTGCTGCGCCGCCTGCGCTGCGCCCATCTGCATGCGCTGCAGCCTTTGGAGCGCCTCGTACTCGCGCTCAGGCAACATCCCAGGGGCGCGGCGCTGCGCGCGCCGATACGCCGCGTCAGCCTCCTCCACGGCGGACTCCAGCCCCGTCAGCCGCGCGGACCGGATGCGCTCGAGGAGCTCGCGCCGCTGAGGGTCCGCGAGCGGATCCGTCAGCTGCTTGAGGAACGACGATCCGGCGGCGCCCGCAAGGGGCTCGAAGCCCGGGAGCTCGCCGGGGGAGACGGTGGCCAGGGTCTGGCCCAGAGCCCCCTCCAGCCGGACGATCGCCCCACGATCCAGCGACCGCAGCGCCGCCCCCACGCTCGAGGAGCTCGCGAATCCCCGGCGACCGAAGAGGAGTCGATACGGCGAGAGGTCAGCCGTGAGCAGGCCGTCCCACCCCGTGGTCACGTCCCCCTCGATCTCTGCGAAGATCGCCTGGGCCTCGAGGTGGATGAGGTGCGCGGAGCGAGCACGCTCGAGGGCGCCGAGCCCCGGGTCTCCCCGGGCCACGATCGCCAGGGTCCGCGCCACCTCGGTGACCGCGCGCTGGTGCAGGAGGTCGACGTGACGGAGGCGCTCGGGTCGGGACAGCAGGTCGCGGCGCTCGGAGAGGGCCACGTCGAGGGCACTCGCCGCGCGCGAGAGCGAGTCGGAGGCGGCGGCGTGATCCCCCAGCGCGATCTCGGCGATCCCCTGCAGATAGAGCCCGCGGAACAGCCAGAGCTGTGACTCGAACGCGTCCGTGCGCGCGCTGGGGCGGAGCATGAGCCCCCGGGATCGGACCAGCTCCCCCGCCGCGAGGAGCGCGCCGGCGGCGTCCCCTTCGGCGGCCAGACAGATCCGAGCCCGCTGGTAGAGGGCCACATCCCGGTCGATTCCGAGGCCGCCGAGCTCGCCGAGCAGGGCGGAGGCCCGGCCCGGGACCGCGGAGTCAATCAGCCGTGAGATCAAGCGGTCGAAGGCCTTGCGGGCGGCCACGCGGACCTCGAGCGAGGGATGCCGGAGCCCGAACACCAGGGGCGCGTGATCCGCCGGGGACGCGGCCGGCTCGTCAGCGAGCCACTGGCCATAGCGCGGGAGGAGCTCGACCAACACGGCCGATCGAGGCCTCTCTTCGCTCGCGGTCGAGCGGCGGACCAGGGCGCAGAGGGGCTCGAGCCCCCCGGCTGCAGCCGCCAGCGCGCGCGCCGCAGCCACGGCCACCGAGTCCATGTCATCCTGGGTCAACGCGCCGAGCTTGGCGGCCGCGCGGGGGCCGCCAATGCTGCCCAGTGACTGGACCGCTTCCTCGATCACCCGCCGGTCGGAGTCTGCTGCGGCGACCCGTGCCAGGGCGTCCACCCGCTCACGCTTCGCCGCGCCCCCGAGGTCGGGCCTGGCGAGGAGCCGCGCCGCGATGATCCTGACCTCGGGATCCCTGTCCGCGAGCAGCGGCAGCGCCTCCAGGACCTGACGGACAGGGAGGGCCTCGGCGAGGCGCTCCGCCAGCTCGACCCGATCTTGTCTCCCCTCCCCCATGAGCTGCTCCAGGAGCTGCCCTGCCGCAAGCGGTCCCGCGGCGAGCGGCTCCTGCGAAGCAGCCGCCGATCCCGGCCCGGTGGATCCTCCGCCTTGCACGCGGCCCCCTATCCCGAGGGGCGCGTGCGAAGCGGCCATCGGGCCAGAAGCGGGCGGCGCGAGGGCCGCCAGGGCGCAAAGGAGCAGCTTGAACATCCCGTGGGGACTCTACCAAGGCGCGGCGTCCATCGAGGCTCCGCGCGCGCGGAGGCGCCTCAGCCCTGCCCCTCGGGCTCCGCAGCCCGCTTCTGACGATAGGCGAACGCGCGCCGGGAGAGCCCGACGCTCCGCGCCGCCGCGGCCACGTTGCCCCTCGACTCCTCGAGCGCCTCCGCCAGCACCGCCGCGTCCAGCTCATCGAGGCCGACGCCTGACGCGAGCGCCTGTCGGGCGAGCTCGCTCGCCCTCCCCCGAACGGTCTCGTCCAGGAACTCGAAGTGCGCTTCGTCCAACGGGGCCTCAGGCGACACCGTCGCGCCCCCCAGAACCAGGGCACGCTCAAGGGCGTTCTCCAGCTCCCTGAAGTTCCCAGGCCAGGGGTGGGCCCGGAGGGCGTCGAGCGCCCCCGGAGAGAGGGGGCGGGCGGGGACCCCCAGGCGCACGGCCACCTCCGCGGCCAGGCCAGCGCAGAGCTCGTCGAAGCTCCGGTCTCCTGCCCGGGTCCGCAGGGGCGGCACGGAGAGCGGCACGACCGCGAGGCGGAAGTAGAGGTCCTCCCGGAAGGCCCCCTGCTCAACGGCCTCGCGGAGATCTCGCGCCGAGGTCGCGATCACGCGGACGTCCACCGGGCGTCCGGCCTCGGCCCCCAGCGGCTCGACCACACGCTCCTGCAGGACCCGCAGGAGCTTGACCTGCAGGTCGAGGGCGAGGGTCTCGACCCCCTCGAGGACCAGCGTTCCGCCGCTGGCGAGCTCGAAGCGTCCCAGCCGCGCCCCTGAGGCGCCCGTGAACGCTCCAGCCTCGTGCCCGAAGAGCTCGGCCTCGATCAGCGTCGAGGAGAGCGCCGCGAGCTGAACCGCGACAAACGGCCCAGCCGCCCGGGGGGAGCGATCATGCAGGCGCCGGGCGGCCCGGCTCTTGCCAGCGCCGCTCTCACCGGTGAGCAGGACCGTCGCGGGGACCGCCGGGCCAAGGAGGCCGGAGGCGGCGACTCGATCCAGATCGGCCGCAAAGGAGCTCCAGGCGGTCTCCTCCCCGCCCCCGAGGCCTGCGGGCCCTCCGGCGAAGGGAGACTGGGGATCGGGGGAATCGGTGTTCATCGTCGGATCACGGGCGAGGGCCGACGCGCGCCGAGGAGGCGTCACTGAAGGCACTGGGAAGCGGGCCGGCAGAGGTTGACTCCCCGGACCCCCTGGACCAGACTACGCGGCGCCTGAAGACCCTACAAACTCTCCTGGACACCGCGCATTCGCGACCAGCCCCCTTCTCACCATGGGGCTGACCGCCCCCGCGCAGCGGAAGGAGCGGGGATTCCCCCGCTCCTTTTCTATTGCCCCGACCTCGAGCCATGAACCCCGAGACCCTCCTCCAGACAATCGACGCGCTCCACGCGATGAAGAACATCCCTCGGGAAGTCATCTTCCGCGCCCTGGAGGAGTCGATGGCCGCAGCCGTGCGCAAGCGCTTCGGCGAGGGCGAGGACCTGATCTGCACCATCGACCGGGAATCCGGGGAGGTCACGATCGAGGACGACGAAGGCG
This sequence comes from Planctomycetota bacterium, assembly GCA_965655435.1. Classification (GTDB taxonomy): domain Bacteria; phylum Planctomycetota; class UBA1135; order UBA1135; genus Saltatorellus. The sequence goes on from CBFHHK010000038.1 coordinate 23,902, forward strand.
TCTACGAGTTCGACATGGAGGACCTCGGGCGGATCGTCGCGCAGACGGTCAAGCAGGGGTTCACGCAGCGAGTCCGCGAGGCCGAGCGTGACGTCTTCTATGACAAGTACGAGGCGCGGGTCGGTCAGCTCATCAGCGGCGAGGTCCAGCGTTACGAGGGTCAGGACCTCATCGTCAGCCTCGGCGACGTCGAGGCGAACCTGATCCGTGAGGACCGGGTGCGCGGCGAGACCTACGCGCCGGGCGACCGGATCCGGGTCATCATCGTCGAGGTCCGCAAGGACGGCAGCCGGATCAAGGTCCTGGTCAGCCGCACCCACCCGGACCTCGTTCGCCGCCTCTTCGAGCTGGAGGTCCCCGAGATCGCGGACCAGATCATCGAGATCAAGCGGGTCGTTCGCGAGCCGGGCTACCGCACGAAGATGGCGGTCCTCTCCAGCGACCCGAAGATCGACGCCATCGGCGCCTGCGTCGGCGTGCGCGGCTCCCGGATCAAGGCCGTCATCGACGAGCTGCGCGGCGAGCGCATCGACATCATCCGCTGGAGCGACTCCCTCGAGACCCTCGTCATGAACGGGCTCGGGCCGGCCAAGATCCACCTGGATAACATCTACCCCCACGTCGACCGTCACTCCGTGACCGTGCTCGTGGACGAGGAGCAGCAGTCCCTCGCCATCGGCAAGCGTGGCCAGAACGTCCGCCTCGCCAGTCGCCTCTGCGGCTGGGAGATCGACATCAAGACCCGTGAGGAGTACTTCGACGACGCGGGCGCTGCGCCCGCGGAAGGCGAGGTGGACGGCGCCGCCGAGGCCCCCACGGAAGCCCCCGCAGAAGCCCCGATGGAGGCCTCCACCGGGGACCTCACCGAGGCTGATGCCGTCCCCGTCGAGGCCCCTGCTGAGGGCCATACGGCCGATTCTGCAGCTGCCGAGGAACCGCCGACTCCCCCGGCAGCGTCCTGACGCCAGCCCTGAGCACCCAGCCCAACCCAGCATCGTGATTGTCTCCCGCCATGAAGCCTGAGGATCGCGCGCAGCAGCGCGCTCACTCCTCCGGCCGTCCAACGCCCCCCAGTACACGCCACTTCGTCCGCTTCCAGGACGACCTCTCCGCCCGGACCAGGTGATCTTCACGCTGGCCGATCTCGGAGAAGACCACGGCCAGCCCGGCGCTCAACACCCCCACGAGCGCCCCAAGAACCCACCATCGAAAGTTTGAGCGACAAGGTACGCATCCACGATCTCGCGAAGAAGTACGGCATGCCCGGCAAGGACCTGGCGTCCAAGCTTCGAGACTTCGGATTCAGCAAGGCGAAGAGCCACATGTCTGCCCTCGACCAGTTCGAGCAGGTCCAGGCTGAGGGTCTCCTCGAGGCAAACGGCATCTCTCCGAGCGAGCCCGCAGAGGCTCCGGCGGATGAGAGCGGTGGCCTCAGGGTCAAGAAGCGCAAGAAGGCCGCGGCCGCTGATGAGACCGAGGGGGCCCTCGCTGGCCTCCCTGGCCTGAAGCGCAGGAAGAAGACGCCGGCTCCCGCCGCTGAAGCTCCCGCCGCAGCAGCTCCCGCCGCAGCAGCTCCCGCCGCAGAGGCTCCCGCCGCAGAGGCACCCGCAGCAGCAGCTCCCGCCGCAGAGGCTCCCGCAGCAGCAGCTCCCGCAGCAGCAGCTCCGGCCGCAGCAGCTCCCGCCGCTGAAGCTCCCGCAGCAGCAGCTCCGGCCGCAGCAGCTCCGGCCGCAGCAGCTCCGGCCGCAGCCGCCCCGGCCGCTGAAGCTCCCGCCGCAGCAGCTCCCGCCGCTGAAGCTCCCACTGCAGCAGCTCCCGCGGCAGCAG
>CBFHHK010000039.1:0-25213 GCA_965655435.1 Planctomycetota bacterium
CAGAGCATGGATGGGATCTCGATCATGACCCCGACGGGAATGTCAGGTGCGACATCGTAGCCCTGGGCGCTGAGCTGCAGCCGAGTCTCGTCAAAGATGGCGCGCACGGCGCGGACCTCCTCCAGCGAGGTGATCATCGGGAGGAGAACACGGACCTCGCCGTGCAAGCTCGCCCGCATGATCGCGCGCAGCTGGACCCGCAGGAGGTCTTGCCACTCCAGGGTGATCCGGGTCCCCCTCCAGCCGAGCGCGGGGTTGTTCTCGCGCGGCGTCTTGAAGTACGGAAGCTGCTTGTCCCCTCCGATGTCGAGGGTCCGGATCACGACGAACCGGTCCCCCATCGCGTCGACCATCCGTCGGTACAGCCGGTACTGCTCCTCCTCGGAGGGGAACACCGTCCGCTCCATGTAGAGGAACTCCGTCCGGAGCAGGCCGACCCCGTCGCACCGCCCGTGCTCGAACATCTCGAGGTCGCGCACCGACTCGAGGTTGACGAGCACAGAGACCGTCTCTCCATCCAGGGTCACCGCGGGCTCGGTGGCATGCAGGGCGAGCGCCGCCTCCCGGACCGACCGCTGGGCGAGGCGAAGCTCAAACTCCCCCTCCGAGGCCTCGTCCGGCGCGAGCGTCACGGCGCCGTTGTCTCCGTCCACGAGCACGGGCATGTTCTGCTCGAGCCTCGCCAGCAGGTTCGGGATGCCGACGACGCAGGGGATACCGAAGGAGCGAGCCAGCACGGCGCCATGGGAGAACCGTCCTCCGGCCTCGGTCACGACGGCGATCACGCGGTGGCGCGGGAGGAAGGTCACGGCCTCGGGCGTGAGCTCGGCTGCCGCGATCACGACCCGGTCCTCTGCCTGGGTGATCGTCTCCTGATCAGAGCGCATCAGGGCCGCGATGACCGCGTGCCAGGGCTCGCTGATGTCGGCCGCGTACCCGCGAACGGAGTCCCCCTCGAGCCGCCCCATGGTCTCCTTCAGGCGGTCGACGAGTCGCTCCACCGCGGCCTCCGCGTTGATGCGCTCCTCGCGGATGGTCCGGTCGACCTGTTCCCTGGCGCCTGGGTCCTGGAGGATCATCTGGTGGACGCCGAGGATGCCCGCGTCCTGCTCCCCCACGGCCTTGGCCACCTCGGTCTGGCGCACCCCGAGCACGTCGATCACCCGGGCGATGGCCCCGTTCAGTCGCTGGACCTCCGCGTCGATCTCGCCGGAGCGCAGGGTCCAGATCGGCGCGGCATCCAGCCTCGCGCGCACGACGTGCACGGGTCCGAGGCCGAGGCCCGGGGATACGGAGAGTCCTTGAATGAGAGCCATGGCAAGTTTGAGTCGCCCACACCCCCGACCGGCGGAGGCCCTTCATGGGCGGTTCGGGGGCCATCCTACGGCCTCACGGACTCTATCGGTCGCAGATGGGCCTGGGGTCGAGGGGGACTCCAAGGTGTCCGCCCCGAGGAGCCTCAAGAGGAGCCCAGGATGGTGTAAAGCTCTGCTGGACGGAGCGTCGACTCAGCACTGGGTCCTGCCAGCACACCTGCGGCGTTGGACCACAGCCAGAGGACCAGCCATGCAGCGTCAAGCCAACCAGTCGATCTCACCTCGTACGGGTTCATCTATCCCCTACGGCAAGCCGAGCCGCCCGAGCCTCGTGGTTCGCCCGATCCCGATGTTGTTCGGCGTCACCGGCGTGGCCCTCATCGCGGTCGCCGCCGTGACAGCGCTGGTCCCCGATCTACCCGCCGAGTTCGCGCCGGTGCTCGATGGGCTCGCCCGCGCAGGCCTCGACAAGGGCCCCCTCGCGATGTTCGGCCTGCTCACCCTCGGCGCGGCCTTCGGCATGCGCCGCCCGGCCGCCAAGAAGGCCAGCGGCGAGCGGCTGGAGGATCTGCTCGAGCGCGAGTTCCAGGGCGTGGAGGCCCACGTCAGGGAGTCCGGCGCCGCCGTCGAGGTGCTCCGCCAGGAGCTCGCCGCCCTCAAGCACTCGATCGAGAACGGCTTCAAGATCTCCGAGGCCGCGACCAATACCAGCCAGGAGGCCAGCAACGACCGCATCTTCCGGCTCGCCGCCAGCCTTGACCAGCTCGGCGCCCAGGTCGACCGCCGCCTCGACGCAGCCCGCGACGAGCTCCGGTCTCTCATCACGAGCTCGGCCGAGGTGCAGCGCGAAGCCGCCGAGCAGCTGATGGGTCAGATGGTCAAGAGCACGAGTGATCAGGTGGCCGCGGCAGGCCACGAGGAGGTCGCAGACGAACACTCGCCGATCTACACCGGCAACCCGAAGGAGGCCATGGCCTCCTTCATGGACGACCTGCGGTCGCTCCCGAAGGACCTCCTCGAGACCCCGGATGCGCTCGAGGCCACGACCGGAGGGGACCCTGACCTCGCCATGTCCGCGCCCGATGAACCGGCCGCCGCCCTGCCCGCGCAGGACCAGCCCCCGTCGGAGCCGAGGCCTGACGACGGGCTGAAGCTGATCGATCAGATGGAGCAGGGCTCCACAGGGCCCTACCCCTTCAGCGAGGGTCAAGGGGACTGAGCCCGGCCGGACGAAGCGCGCAGGAGCGCGCCCCGTCCCTCCGGACCCGTCAGGCGTCAGTCCTGGCTCGGTGAATCGCCGCCGGTGCCCTCAGCACCCGCGGGCGGCGAACCCGCCGGCTGGGAGCCCGGATCCTGGGGATGCTGCCCCTGGGGATCCTGCCCCTGGGGATCCGTCGCAGGACCACCGTCCGGCTGCGGGCCCTTCGCGGGATCGTTCTCGGGGCGCTTGCCCTTCGGACCCTTCTTCTTCTTCGGCTGGGGCGCCTCCTTGGGCGGCCCGTCGTCGTGCTTGAAGAACTGCGCGAAGGGGTTGCTGCTGAGCTTGTCCGTCTGCGCGTTGATCTTCCGGAGGTCCACGCGCTCACCGCGCTCGAAGCGCCCCTCATCCCGCCCACCACGGCGGGGTCCGCCGCGTCGCGTCCCTCGTCTCGAGGAGGTCGCGGCTCCAGCGGCGCCATCGCGCCGCCAGATGCGGCCGGCCGGTCCGGTCGGCTGGTCGGAGCCACGGGCCCCACGGCCGCCGCCGCCGCGGCGACGGGTGGCCCCGCCCCGACGGCGGGCACCGCGCTCGGGCCGCTCCTCGTTCGGGACGTCCTTGAGCGAGAGCGCCAGGCGCGAGGAGTTGCCGTCCACGATCTTCGCCCGAATGGTGGCGCCGATCGAGAGGAGCTCCCGGGCGTCTCTGATGTAGCGAGAGGCCAGCTGCGAGATGTGAATCATCGCGTCCTGCTTCTTCCCGACATCCACGAACGCGCCGAAGCTCGCCACGTTGGTGACGACCCCGGTGATCACCCGTCCAGGCTGCAGCCGGATCGGATCCGTGGTCTCCGAGATGTAATCGGGGACGTGGTTGCGACCGCGCGGGTCCCGCCCAGGGAAGCTGAGCTCGCGCATCAGATCCCGCCAAGTGAACTCGTCCACGTCGAAGGACTGGCGGCGCAGCCCCTTCGTGGCTCCGGGCCGCCCGAGCGACTCGGAGACGGACCCACCGCTGCTCTCCAGGAGCTGTCGCGCGAGCTGGTACTGCTCAGGGTGGAGCGAGGTCCGGTCGAGCGGCTCGGAGGACCTGCGCATGCGCAGGAAGGCCGCGACGCTGGTCCACTGGGCCTCGTCGAGGACCCCTTCGGCGCGGATGGCTTCGCGGGACTCGATGTCGCCGGCGTCGCGGCGATCCGCGAGGCGCTTGGCGGACTCCTCGTCCAATCCGGGCAGGTGCTCGATGATCGAGCGCGGCGCGGTGTCGAAGTCGCAGCCCACGAAGGCCACCGCCGATTCGACGGCGTCCTGCAGCGTCCGCCGCAGGTTCGCCTTGCTCACCAGCCGCTGCTCAGCGCCGAGGCTGAGCTGCTTCGGGTCGACCTTGAGGAACTCCGCCATCGGATCCTGGAGACGACGCCCCATGCTGATGGCGAGGCGCGAGCCCACGGTGCTCTCGGCGAGCTCTGCGCGCGCGCGGGTCCCGTTGGCGTAGCTCGAGGCTCCAGCGTCGTTGACGACCATCACGGGCGTCTGGGAGTCCGCCGCTGCGAGCGCCTCCCGGAGCCGGTGCCCGGCGGCGCGGGACGACTTCCCGCTCCCGACGGCGATCGCTGCGGCGCCGTGGGCCTCGACGGCCGCGGCGACCTCCGCTCCGATGGCGGCGGGCTCCTTCTCCCCCGTCTCCACCTTCACCTCAGCGGCGAGGTCGCCCTCGGCGCCCAGGAAGGCGAGGGTCATGTCCCCCTTCGCGCTGACGTCGAGCCCGGCCACGGGCACGCGACCGAAGAAGGGCGTCAGGAGGATCTGCCGCAGGTGCGCGCCCAGGAAGCGCAGGGCCTCGGCGTCGCTTCGCTCCTTGAGCTCGAGACGGATGTCCTCCTCGATGACGGGGAGGATCCGCTGAGCGAGGGCCTTGCGAGCGATGTCGTCCAGCAGCGGCTCATACTCGGGGCGGGTGTGCTTCCCGAGCGCCGAGCGCACGCGCCCGACGGCCTCCGAGGGGTGGAGCTCGATCGACGTCGAGATGACCCGCTCGCTCTGGGCCTGGCGGATCGCGGTCAGGCGATGACCCTGAAGCTGGCGGAGCGGGGTCTTGAGCTTGAGCAGGTTCTTGTGACGGCCGGCCTTCTTGTCATCCACGAGGGCGCGTGCGCGCAGCACGCCCTTCTTGCGCATGATCTTCCGCACGGCGTCCCGCAGGCGCGAGTCTCGTCCGAGCCGGTCGGAGAGGATCCGCACGGCACCGGCGAGCGCCTCCGTCTCGGTGTGCACGCCCTTGTCGGGGTTCACGAAGGGCTCGCACAGCTTCGAGAGCTCGGCCGTGATCACCAGCGCCTCGGGTTGCGGCGAGGGGGCCGACGCCGGGCCAGCCTTCGAGTCAGCCTTCGAGTCAGCCTTCGGGCTCCCGGCCGAGGCGGCCTCCTCATCCGTGGAGGGCGCAGGCTCATCGGCAAGAACTCCATCTGCTGCCGAGGCTTCTGCTGCCTGGGCTTCTGCTGCCTGGGCTTCTGCTGCCGGGGCTTCTTCTGCCGGGGCTTCTTCTGCTGTGGGAGCCTCGACTGCCGGAGTCTCCGCAGCGGGAGTCTCCGCAGCGGGAGTCTCTACTGCCGGAGTCTCTGCAGCGGGAGTCTCTGCAGCGGAGCTCTCCTCTGCGGCAGGCTCTTCAGCTGCGGGCTCAACCGACCCCGCGCCGTCGGGAGCGTCGCCCTCGGGAGCGTCGCCCCCAAGCTTGGCGTCGTGTCCAACCGTCGGGGGACGCTCGTCATCCTGCGCGACTTCGATGCTCGCAGCGTCTCCAAGCTCGGGCGCCTCGGCGGCACCCTCCGCGCTCGGCTCGGCGCTGCTGTCTGACTCGGCGCGGCCTTCCGCCGTCGCCTCGGGCTCCGCCGCGTGCTCGGCCGTCTCCGCGCCCGCGTGGTCAGCACCGGTCGCTGCTGCGTCGCCAGCGGTGGACTCAGCGGTGGACTCAGCGGTGGAGCCAGCGGTGGAGTCAGCGGTGGAGTCAGCGGCGGGCACGTCGACGCCAGCCTCTTGCTCCCCGCTCTCGCCCTCGCCGGCACCCGCGACCTCAGGAGCGGCATGGGCGCCTTCGCCCTTGCCCTTCTTCTGACGCGGCGGCTTCTCTGAGGGCGGCCGCTCCGACTTCGGAGTCGGCGCCACGAGCAGGTCCGCGAGGCCGCCGAGGCCTCGGTCCATGGCGAGCTGAACCTCGGGCTCCGGTCGGCGGTGTGGGACATAGAGGTCCTCGAGCCGGAAGCGATCCATGCAGTGGTTCACCTCCTCGAGAGCCTTCGGGGAGATCCCCTCCACACGCTCCATGGCCCGCAAGATCGTGCCGCGGCGCCGATCGAGCTCGACGAGCTCCTCCCGGCGCAGAGAGAGGCGCCGAACGTGCACCTCGGACATCGCGCCGGTACGGGCCCGGCGGAACTTCCCGATGAAGGGCGCCGAGAGGCCAGCGTCCAGCATCTCGAAGGTGGCCTGGATGGACGGGACGTCGGTCGAGAACTCCTTCGCGAGAGCCTCGAGGATCGGTTGTGCTGTCACGCGACTTGGGGGGCTGGCAGCGACTCGGTCGGACCGTGATCGCGCAGGCTGGGCGGACCGCTTGGGGGCATGCGGGCCGCTCTTGGGAAATGGCAGCGGTCGACCCGCGAAGCTCGATAGAACCTCGTGCGCGGTCGCTCGCTCAGGAGACGAGGCCCCTTTCTGGGTCCCGTGTGAAGGAAGAGATATCACAAACCCGGGACCGCATGGGGTCCGCAGGACCGGCCGCGAGCGAAATGCCGTCCGCAGTCCCCCTCGCCGAGGTGTCCGGACTAAGTGGAAACCCGCTCAGGCCGGCAATTCGAAGACGGAGACCCGCGTCTCCTCCGCGAGCAGCCCCGCGCCGTCCACGACCTGGAAGGCGACCTTCTCGTCGAGGCCCGGCACGGTCCAGCTCCCGAGGGTTCGCCCGGACAGGCCGTCCACCGCTTCAAGGTGGGCCTGCCGCTCGAGGTAGAACTTCGCGCTGTCCGCGGTCACCGAGATCTCGGGGAGATCGTCCACGGGCCGCGTCTCCAGGATGCGATACCACAGGGGCGCCTCCCCCGCCGAGGCGTCTGCCCGCAGCGCCGCGATGCTCAGGGTGTCGCGCGGGCCCTCGTCCGGGTGGGAGGCCAGTTGGAGCATGAAGTCCATGCGGTTGTCGTCGTCGAGCAGGAACTCCAGTTCACAGGTCACGATGGCGACCGCGGGCCCCGCGGCGGCGATGCCTCGAATGAGGGGCATGACCGGCTGGAGCAGGTAGCCCTCGAAGTCCCCGCTCTTGGCGTTGAGACGGACGACCCCGTACTTGCCCGACTCGGTGCTCGAGACGATCACATAGACGTGGGCTCCGCACAGCGCGAGCCCGTGGTACCGCTCTCCCTCGCGACCGTAGCGCCAGCTCTCCTGGAGGTCGAGGGTGTCGAGGCCCCAGACGGACCTGGCGTTGGCGCAGACCACCACCTCGGAGTGGACCACCGCGTCGTCGAAGGGCTCGATGTCGTTCGACTCGAGGAGCTCTCCGTCAGCCATGGCCATGCGCACCATCCGGTGCCCGCCCTGGCTCGGACCCAGGACGATCACCTGCCCCTTTTGGCCGAGGCCCGCGCCGAAGCCGCGCCCATAGCCGACCTCGCAGGGGGCGATCCAGAGCCGCTCGCCGCTGGTCCGATCGAAGGCGCCGAGCTTGCCTGGGATGACGTCGTCGATCCACTTGCCGCCCGCCGGCGGATCGTAGCCGTGGAGGAGCACGGGGCCGGTCGAGGCGAAGGCAATGCCGTCCACCTCGGAATCAAGCTCTCGGCTCCAGCGTCTCTTGGCCGTGGTCGTCATGGCGCAGAGTCTACCCCGGACGCGCTCGTGCGCCGCCCGCCCCGAGCAATGAGCGGCACGTTTGCGCGGAGGCGGTGCCCCTACCCTCTCCGTAGAACGACCGACGAGCCCTCGAAAGCGCCGGCAGCTTCCGCTAAACCCTCGTCCATGAGCAGGAGGAAGGAGCGCGCGACCGACGACACCGAGCGTCGGATCGAGGGTCCCGACGGGCACCCGGCGGAGGTCCCGGCGGGCTGGGCGCTGCTCGCCCCCGGTGACCCGGCGGCCACACGCCGGGTCAAGGCCGCTGGAGACCACCGCGTCATGAGCGCCCGCAAGGGGCGCAGGCGGATCAGCCTGGGCGTCTGGGCTCCCCCCGCCACGATCGAGCAGGTGCGAGTGGACCTGGAGCGTGAGCGCGCCGACCCGGCCTACCAGCGGCGGCTGGACGCCGGCCGCGCCCGCCGAGCCCGGGAGCAGGCAGCCTATGAGCAGGAGTTCCACGCCGAGGTCCTGGGCTTCCTCGACTTCGCAGCCGTCCACGAGCCCCTGGCGGCGAAGGTGGCCACGGCCATCACCCGCCACGCGGTGCCCGTGGGGAGCGGGACGGTGGCCCGAACCCAGCGCATCGCCGTGGACCGACGCGCAGAGGCCGCCACCATCGCCTGGCTTCGCCACCAGACGACGGCCTATGACCAGATGTCCATCGCCCGCGTCCGGGGCAAGCGTCGAGAGGTTCGCCGGGAGCTCGCCAGGCACTCCCGCGCCCTGTTGGATCGGTACCGCAGGGGTGAGACCGTCGACGGGGCTCGCTGCGTCCTCCAGCAGGCCCTCTCGGAGCGCCCGACGCCGGACAGCACCACCGCCTAGCCTCCCGCCACGGTCGCGACGCTCGCTCGGCACCCCGCAGCCAAGGGCCCGGCCAGGAGAGGGCTGCCGGCGCCGAGCCCCGGCGCCGAGGCGCCCTTGGAGAGGAGCACGGCCGCAGTGGATATGGCCGCTGTGAATATGGCCGCTGTGGATATGGCCGCTGTGGATCTCGCCGCTGTGAAGGTCGCCGACGAAGACACTGCCGCAGGCACGGCGTTTCCCCTCTACCGTCCCAACCTGGCGACGCCCCCCCGAGGGCGCACTTCTTCGCCGCAACGGGTGCCTGCTCTCCCATCGCAGGAGTAGATTCGAAACGGGGTCACCCCCGGCCCCGACGTATCGACCATGAGGAGCAGAGACGCCGTCACGATCACCCGCTGCGCGGGGCTGATTCTCATGCCGCTCGTAGCAGGGTGGGTGAACGCCGACGCCGCCATGGCGTCCCGGACCGCCGCGCCTGGCGCAGCGACCGGCGCCCTCGAGGTCGCCACCTCGAGCGGAGACCTGGACACGGCGGACAAGGAGCTCATCGAGCTGCTGTGCGTGGAGTGCCACGACGGCCCCGAGGCCGAGGCGGGCTTCGACATCGGCCGCCTCGTCGCCTCGGAGCACGTCGCCGAGGACCTCTTCGAGTGGCGACGGGCGCGGGCCATGATCGAGTCCAACGCCATGCCTCCGCCCATGCGCTCGGGCCGCGGCGGCGGCCTCGATGAGGAGGACCGCCGGGCGGCGCTGTCCTTCCTCGACGCCGTCGAGCGCGAGGCCCTCGCGCGCGGCGGCGCGGCCGGCGAGGAGCCCGCTCGACGACTGACTCGGGACGAGCTCGCCCACGCCCTCCAGGACCTCCTGGCCGTCGACCTCGACGTCGCGACGCTCATGCCGCCGGAACTGGTCGCGGAGAACAGCTTCGACACCAACGGCGCGACGCTCTTCATCCACGGACAGTGGCTCCAGCGAGCGGACATCGCCGTACGAGTGGCGGTCGACGCGGCCGTCCCCGACGGATCCCTCGCCGCGGAGCGCTCGCTCCCTCCCCTCCCGGCGCTCCTTCGGCGCGCCTTCCGGCGTCCGCCGACGGCGGAGGAGCTGGAGCGCTACGGCCAGCTTGAGGCCGCTCGACTGGCGGCGGGTGCTTCCCCCGAGGAGGCGCTTCGGGCGACGCTGATCGCGGTCCTCTCCTCCCCGCACTTTCGGCTCCGGCTCGAGGACCTGCCGCCCGCGCAAGACCGCGCAGGAGAGCCTGCGCCCCAACCCCATGGATCCAGCGACCCCGAGCGCCCGGTGAGCCCCCACGGGCTCGCGAGTCGGCTCTCATTCCTGCTGTGGTGCGCGCCCCCTGACGACCGCCTCCTGGACCTCGCGGACTCTGGCGCGCTCGCCGATCCCGCCATCCTGGCCGCGGAGGCCGCGCGCTTGCTGGAGGACCCGCGCGCCCTGCGCTTCGCCCGGAGCTTCGCCGGCCAGTGGCTCGGCACGCGTCGCGTCGGGCGCGAGCTCAAGCCGGACCCCATCGACAACCCCGCCATGACGGACACCCTCATGGCCGACATGCGCGGCGAGGTGGCGCGCTTCTTCCTCCTGCTCTTGCGGGACGGCGCCCCCCTCGACGATCTGCTCCTCGGGAGCGAGACATTCCTGACCGAGGAGCTCGCCCGCTTCTACGGGGTCGAGCCCCCTGGAGCCGGGTTCGCCCGGACCGAGGCCCCGGAGCGGCGCGCCGGACTCTTTGGCAAGGCCGCCGTGCTCGCGGCGACCTCGTACCCCGACCGCACGAGCCCGGTGCTACGCGGGGCGTGGATCCTCGACGACCTGCTGGGGACGCCGCCGCCGCCCCCTCCGCCCGGCGCCAGCGAGATCGAGGAGGAGACCTTTGAGGCCGCCGAGGAGCGCGGCGTCCGGGCCGTCCTCGAGCTCCACAGGGCCTCCCCCGCCTGCGCCTCCTGCCATGACCGCATCGACCCGCTCGGGTTCGCCCTCGACGGCTTCGATCGGTTCGGCCGCCGCCGCGGCCACGACGACCTCGGCCAGCGAGTGGACGAGCGAGGGGCGCTCCCTGGGGGCCTTAACTTCAAGGGACCCGAGGAGCTCTCGCACGCGATCCTCAAGGACCGCCGCCCCGCGCTGTCCCGTGAGGTCGCCAGGCGCCTGCTGCGCTACGCGCTCGGGCGCCCGCTGGAGTGGTCCGATGAGCGCACCGTCGTCGAGCTCGGCGCGGTCCTCAGCGACCGCGGCTTCGGCGCGCTGATCGAGTCCTTGATCACCTGCCGCCCGTTCACGAGGGTGACCACCCGATGAGCCCCCCTGGCCACAGCTCCACTTCGCCGCGCCCGATCCCGCCGCGCCCGATCCCTCGGCGCACCTTCCTCCGCGGGGCGTGCGCCACGATCGTCGCCCCCTACCTCGAGGCCCTCGCGCCCGGCGGCAGCGCTCCTCCCGTCCGGGCCGCGTGGCTCTACTTCCCCAACGGCGTCGCCGAGGGGTCATGGGAGCCCCACGCCGATCGCAAGGGGAGGCTCCTCCGCCTCAACGAGACCATGGCGCCCCTCGAGCGGCACCGGGAGCACATCGTCATTCCCCAGAAGATGTTCACTCCCCGGGGGAACGGTCACGGCGCGGGGACGGCCACCTGGCTCACCGGGGCCGGCTGGGAGCACCGGGAGCTCAACGCCCAAGGCCCGAGTATTGACCAGATGATCGCCCGCGAGGTCGCCGACGAGCACGTCGCCCCCGCCCTGACCATCAGCGCCAGGGGTGAGGGCTTCTTCGCCGCCGATGTCCCCCGCAACACGATGTCCTGGGCGGCCCCTGGGCGGCCCGTCTTCCGGGAGACGGACCCGCGGGCCGTGTTCCAGCAGCTGTTCGGCGGCGGCCCCTCGGCGGACACGAGCCTGCTGGATGACCTCAAGGATCAGGTCCGCGCGCTGCAGCGACGCGTGTCCCAGTCGGACCGCAGGCAGCTCGACGCCTACCTCGACGCCATCCGCACGCTGGAGCGGCGCATCGCCTTCGTTCAGGACGAGGTGACCGCCCGCCGGCTCGCCAGGGCCTCCGAGCTCGGGCTCCCCTTCGACCCCGAGCGCCCGATCGAGGCGGTCCCCGCGGACCACGGCGAGTACCTCGATCTCCTCCTCGATCTCGTGGCCCTCGCCCTGTGGTCCGGGGCGTCCCGCTGCGCCTCGTTCATGCTCGACCACGGCCAGTCCAACCGCTACTGCACGTTCGTCCCTGGCGTCCGCGGCACGTGGCACGCCCTCTCTCACTGGAAGGACACCTCCGGGAAGACCGAGGACGACGACGGGGTGAACAGCTGGAGCTCGCGGCGCTCCAAGCGGCAGATGTACGACGCGGTGGTCACCTGGCACCACGAGCGGGTCGCGCGCTTCCTGGACCGCCTCGCCTCCCTGCCGGAACCAGGCGGCTCCCTGCTCGACCAGTCGATGGTCCTCTACGGGTCCTCCATCTCCGACGGTCACGAGCACGGCGAGCGGGACCTCCCCACCCTCATCGCCGGCGGCGCGGGCGGCGCTATGCGCGGCGGCCGCCTGCTGCGTCACCGGCACAAGACCCCCCTCGAGCGCCTGCACCTCGCCACCCTCCGCGCCACCGGCGTGAGCGCGGACAGCTTCGGCGACGAGGACTCCCCCCTCGACCTCGCCTGAGGCGCCTCCCGGAAAAACGAGAGGACCCCCTGCCCGCGATGCGAGCAGGGGGTCCTCCGAGTTCCGGGCGCTGTGACCGCGGATCAGCCTGTGGGGATCACTCCCCCATCAGCTTGGCGGCGATGCCGGCCGGGACGTCACGGTACTCGGAGAGCTCCATGGAGAACTGGCCGCGGCCCTGGGTCGAGCCCCGGAGCGCCGACGAGTAGGCGAACATCTCGGCGATCGGGACCATGGCGTGCACGAGGCGAATGTCGCCCTGGTGCTCGATCTCCGCGATCTCGCCGCGGCGCGAGTTGAGGTCGCCGACGACCGAGCCGACGAACTCCTCGGGGACGCTGACCTCGACCTTCATGATCGGCTCGAGGAGCACGGTGTTGTTCTCGATCGACTGGCGGAAGGCCAGGTTGCCAGCGGCGCGGAACGCCATCTCGCTCGAGTCAACATCGTGGCTCTTACCGTCATAGAGGCGGGCCTTCGTGCTGACGAAGGGGATGCCGGTGTTGCCGCCCGTGGTGAACGACTCCTCGAGGGCGCTCGCGACGCTCGGGATGTACTCACGCGGGACCGCGCCACCCTTGATGCCGTCGACGAACTCGAAGCCGCTGACCTCGGGGTCGTACTCGATGACGACGCTGATGACGGCGTACTGACCAGAACCACCCGACTGACGGATGTGACGGGCCTGGGTGTCGATCTGCTTCTTGATGCGCTGCTTGAACGCCACCTTGGGGCGGCCGGTACGAACGTCACACTTGTGATCGTTCTTGATCCGGTTGACCATGATCTCCAGGTGGAGCTCGCCCATACCGGAGATGATCAGGTCGCCGGTGGCCTCGTTGGTGAAGGCCTTGAAGGTCGGGTCCTCACGCATCATCCGGCCGATGATCTCGCTCAGCTTGTCGCGGTCGGTGGCCTTCTCGGGCTCGAGCGACATGGAGATGACCGACTCGGGGAAGGACATCTTCATCAGCTGGATCGGGTGGTCGTCGTCACAGAGCGTGTCGCCGGTCACCGTGTTCTTGAGGCCGATGATGGCCGCGATGTCGCCAGCGGGGACCGAGTCGACGGCCTCGCGCTTGTTGGCGTGGACGCGGACGAGGCGCCCGATACGCTCCGTCTTGCCCGTCCGCGGGTTCTGCAGCTTCGAGCCCTTCTCAAGGGTGCCCGAGTAGACGCGGACGAAGGTCATGTCGCCCGTGGGCTCCGCGACCGTCTTGAACGCCATCAGCGACACGTAGTCGTCCGGCGTGGGCTTGCGGGTGACCTTCTCTTCCTTGCGGGGAAGCGTGCCCTCCACGTCGCCGAGCTCGGCGGGCGCGGGGAGGAAGTCCAGGGCCGCGTCGAGCACGAAGCGGACGCCCTTGTCCTTGAGCGCGGAGCCGGCGAGGACCGGGACGCAGTTCATGGCGAGGGTCTCGGCGCGCAGGCCCTTGATGATCTCTTCCTCGGTGAGCTCCTCGCCCTCGAGGTACTTGTTCATCAGCTCCTCGTCACCGGTCGCGGCAGCCTCGACGAGGTTGTGACGCGCCGCGACGGCGGCCTCCTTGTGCTCCTCGGGGATCTCGCCCTCCATGTAGGAGCGCCCGCCGTCCTTGGAGTCGTCGATGAACTCGACGTACTTCATGCGGATCAGGTCGACGAAGCCAGCGAACTCCTTCTCAGCGCCGATCGGCAGCTGGATCGGGACCGGGTTGGCGCCGAGGCGATCGCGGATGGTGCCGACGCTGAACTCGAAGTTCGCGCCGACCTTGTCCATCTTGTTGATGAAGCAAATCCGCGGGACGCCGTAGCGGTCGGCCTGACGCCAGACGGTCTCCGACTGCGCCTCAACACCCTGCTTGCCGTCGAACACCGCGACCGCGCCGTCGAGGACGCGGAGCGAGCGCTCCACCTCGACGGTGAAGTCGACGTGACCCGGCGTGTCGATGATGTTGATGAGGTGGTTGTTCCACTCGCAGGTGGTCGCCGCCGACTGGATGGTGATACCCCGCTTCTGCTCCTCTTCGAGGAAGTCCATCGTGGCGTCGCCGTCGTGGACTTCGCCGGTCTTGTGGACCATGCCGGTTAGGAACAGGACGCGCTCGGTGACGGTGGTCTTCCCGGCGTCAATGTGGGCCATGATCCCGATGTTGCGCTTCAACGAGGGGTCGTTCTTCTTGGCCGCGAATTGACGCGGGGAGACGTTTTTCTTCTCCACGGTGGTGCTCATCGGAAGTACAGGGAGCGCAGAGACGCACTCGGGTCTGGAGACGCTTAGTTAAGGAGACGCGGTCCTCGGAGCCGGACGGCTCCATCGGATGGCGACGGGGATGGGTTTCGACGCACGGGGAGAATCGGGCGCGGCCCATGGCCGGGTCCGGGGTCTCCCTCTCGACATCAGAAATCCGAGATTGAGCGTAAGAGGGTAGGCATGTGGGGCCCTCCGTCAAGCAGCGAACGCCCTCCGTGGGGAGTCCTCTCGGTGAGGGCCACCGCAACGCGCCCTGCGCGGAAGCGACCGGGCGGGGCCTAGCCCGGGGGGCGGTTTCGGCCCAGAGCCTCGTGGGCCGCCACGAATTCGTGGCTCGCGAAGGCCGCCAGGAGGGATAGATCGCCCGTGAGGACCGTCCCCGCCGCGATCTCGGCGAGGGTCGTACCCTTCCCTGAGCCGGCGCAGCCCATGATCTGGAGGGCCTCCAGCGCCGTCCCCTGCCCGCTCCCCCCGCCCACAGACCCCAGGAGCAGGCTCGGCAGGGTCAGGGTGGCGTGGAGATCTCCCCCGTCGGTGACATCGAGGTCCAGGAGTCCGGTGGCACACTCCGTGATGTAGGCGACGTCCTGTCCGCAGGCCAGAAAGAGGGCCGCCAGGGTGTTCGCCGACTGGATCGTCCAGTTCTGGGTCCCGAGGTGGGCGAAGCCCGCCGCGTAGGTCCGCATCACCCGGACCATGGCCTCCGGCGTGGTCCGCGCCTTCTCGGCGAGCAGGGTGCGGCTCACGGTCGCTTCGGCCACCACGCTCCGGCCACGGCCCTCCACCAGCGCCCTGGCGTTGGCGCGCTTCTCCACATCCTGGCCGTGGACGTGCCGCTCCACCGCCCCCGTGCGGCCAGCCAGGTCAGCGCAACACAGCTCGGCCCCGTGGGCGGCCATGTTGATGCCGATCGCATCCCCGGTCGTGAAGAGCAGTCGAAGGATGACCCGGCGACCCAACACCTCCGGCTCGACGCGAACCAGTCGACCATGGGTGGTGATCGAGGCCACGAGGCCCTGAAATCGCTCGAGGCTCTCGCTCGCCACCTGGGCGGCGGCCAGCGCGGACTCGATGCCCGCGTAGACCAGCACCGGGTGCTGAGAGAGCTCGTCACGGACCACCCGGGCACGGACCCCACCGCTCTCTCGTACGAGGCCCATGCCCCGCGAGGTCGAGGCCACGAGCGCCCCCTCGGTCGTCGCCAGCGGCACGAGGACCTCCCTCCGCCCGTGGGTCCCATCGAGGAGTAGCGGGCCGGCGAGGCCCACGGGCACCTGGGCCCAGCCCACCATGTTCTCGATGTTTCCACGGGCAGCCTCGGGGGGCACGGGCGCTCCCCCGAGGTGAGGCAACGCCCCCCCCGCCGCTCGCTCCGCGAGCTCGTGCCGCGCCCGCAGCATGGGTCCAGAGGGCTCCTCCCCCCTGGGCCCCCTGGGGATCTGCAGCGGCTCGGAGGTGCTCTCAGGGCCGGGAGCGCCGGGACTCTGATGGTTGGGAGGGTGTTCCATTGCTCGCGAGGCAGGCTACTCGCCTGCTGGATGATCCGATAGCGTCTGGCCGATAGCGTCTGGCCAATAGCGTCTGGACCACAACGCCGCCAACGGCACCACCACCATGTCCCTCAATCTCCTCGGCGCCCTCACCGGCATCTTCGTCGTCGTCTACGACGGCCAGCACGCGCTCCGCTTCACCCTCGGTCGCGCCCGGGAAGTGGTCGGCCCCGGCATTCACTTCAAGTGGCCGATCATTCAGACGTTCAGGACCGAGGAGACCAAGCACACCACGCTCGACCTCGAGCCGCAGGTGATCCAGCTCGACGACGACCTCGTCTACGAGGTGGACGCGAAGGTCGTGTACCAGATCGTCAACCTCCGCAAGGCGTTGATCGAGATCGACGACCTCGTCACTGGCCTCCAAAACCGTGTCGTCATCGCGGTCCAGTCCGTGGTCGCGCGCCAAACCCGCGAGACCGTGACCGACGTCGACGCCATGTGCGATGCCATCCGCGCCGAGCTCGAGCCCGTCGAGGACCAGTGGGGCGTGCGCATCCTCAAGTTCGGCTTCTCGAACATCTCTCCCTCACCCACCACCCTGGAGATCACACAGCTGGAGCTGCTGACCCGCGAGAAGCGGCGGCTCTACGGCGACCTCCGGGGGCACGGGCTCACGGAGGAGGCCGCCGTCGCGCTCGTCTCGGGCGCGGTGGTGTCGGTTCACCCCGAAGACCCCGGACCGCTCCAGCGACCCAGCAAGGCCGCGCGATCGCTCGTCGTCGAGGCCGTCGAGGACCAGCTGACGGAGGACGAGGCCGAGAGGCTGGGCCGTGAGCGCCGCCGCAAACACAACCACCCCGAGACCAGCGAGGACCCGTTCGAAGGCGACGAGACCGAAGAGGGCACGACGGAGGGCGAGGAGCCCTCCTGACAGCGGCGTGTTCCAGTTCCCTTCAATCTCCCCGGACGCGCTCTACTACATCGGCGCCGCGGTCCTCGCGATCGTGCGCGCGAGCGGCGTGACGGTGAAGAGCGGGAACACCGGCCTGATCTACACCCTCGGTCGGGTGGACCGGCAGGTCCCGCGCTGGCTCCGCCCAGCCCTGCCCCTGATCCGCAGGGTGCCGTTCCTGAGCGGCTGCCCGCGCCAGGTCCTGGAGCCGGGCTTCCACCCGATGATTCCGTTCCTGCAGCAGGCCCGTCGCGTCCCGACCCGGTCCCGCACGCTGGACCTCCCGGCGCAGCGCGTCGCCATCCCTGCCGGGCACGTGTTTGTGGCGGACGCGAACATCGTCTACCGGGTCGTCGACATCCGAAAGGCGCTCATCCAGGTCGATGACCTCGTGCGCGGCATGACCCAGATGCTGACCCTCGGGGTCCAGGAGGTCCTGCGCGCGGCCTCACTCGATCAACTGAGATCCGGCGTGGGCCTCGACGAGGCGCTGCGCGCGAACCTGGAGGCCAAGCTGACCGCGTGGGGCGTCACGGTGGAGCGCGCCGGCTTTCCGACCATCACGCCCTCCCCCATGACCCTGCGGATCACCCAGCTCGGCCACCAGACCGAGGAGCGCCAGCGGCAGCTCCGCGCCCTCGTCACGAGCGGTTCAGACGGCCCGAACATGGCCGCCCACGCGGCCCTCGGCACCGTGGGCACGCGGCGCTTCTTCAGGACGAAGGCAAGGGCGAGGAGGCGGGAGGCCGCCGGCCGCCGGGAGCACCTGCGCCTGCGCGCCAGCCTCGAACGGCGTGGCTGGACCGGTGCGGCCATCGAGGGCGCCCTGCGTCGTCTCCGGCCGACCGCTCGCCCCTGAGGGGCAGCGCCCGAGGGATCGCCCCCCCGCGGGACACCGCCAGCACCCGGCGGTTCCCAACCGCTGGCCGGCCCGAGTGTGGAGCCCCGCGGAGGCCTGGGAAGCCGGCCCGACAGATCAGGTGCTGGTCCGACGGACCTGGCACCAGGACGACGAGCCAAGAGCGCCGAGGAAGCAGAAGCCCCGAAGAAGCAGAAGCGTCGAGAAAGCCGAAGCGTCGGGAAAGCCGAAGCGTCGGGGAAGCCGAAGCGTCGGGGAGTCCAAGGCGCCAAGTGAATTCAAGGCGCCAGTGATTCCTGGGCGCCAGTGATTCCTGGGCCCCGGTGGGTCAGAAGCCAGGGCGGGACGCGTACTCCCACTTCCCGACACGCTTGCCGTTGATGTATCGACCGCGCTCCGACCAGGCACCGTCCTCGTCGTAGAGCACCCACTCACCGGAGCGTTGGCCGCCGGCGTAGTCCCCTTCGCTGGCGAGACCGCCGTTCTCATGCCAGGCGATCCAGGGGCCGGTCCGGACCCCTTCCCGAGCCATGCCCTCCGAGGAGACGATCCCGTTGGCGTGCCACCACGTCATCCGGGTCGAGCGCTCGGGGTCGAACGTCGTCGCCGAGCGCAAGGCCCCGTTCTGCCACCATGACCACCAGACGCCGACCGGCTCCCCGAGGTGGTAGGAGCGCACCGAGCGGGGGGCGCCGTCGGGATACCAGGTGGAGTGACGCCCATGGTTCGGGCGCCCGCCGTCCGGCATGCGCATGTAGCTCCGCTCCTCGAGCGGCGCTCCCGAGACCTGCTGCCCCTGCACCTCGCGCTCGAGGCGCGGCTCCGCGGGGGGCTGCCGCCGGGCGTTCCGGTCAAAGGCCGACGCGATCACCCCCGAATAGCGAGGGCCGCAGCCACCCACGAGGGCAGCGGCCACGAGGAGGGGCGCGAGGAGGATCCGGGCAGGGGAGGAATTCGGCATGGCCTGGGACGTAGACTTCGGCCATCCCATGATGCCGCGCGACTCCGAAGGCGACGAAATATCCCAGGGCTCCCCCGCCCGAGGGGAGAAAGCTGCCCAGGGAGCGGATGGCGCCGGGCGAGCCCCCGCGCCCGCCCCCGCGCCCGCCCAGGGAGCAGCAGCAGGAGATGGGATCCCGGACGCGCCCGAGGGGAATCCGACCTTCGACGCGTCCGCGGCGGACGACGGGACCCAACGGCCCCTGGCCCAGCTCCCCCCGGCGGACTTCTGGGAGGTGCTCTACGGGAGACGCTCCATCCGGAAGTTCACGGACCAGCCGGTGGATCCCGAGCTGGTGGACCAGGTCATGCACGCGGGTATCTGGGCACCCAGCTCCTGCAATTATCAGATGTGGGACCTGGTCGCCGTCACAGATCCGGCCGTGAACGCGACCCTCGCGGGGCTCTCCACCCAGATGGCCAACGCCCCGGTCAACATCGTCATCAGCTACGGGCGGGACTTCTCGGAGGAGGCCTGGGCGAACATCCAGTCCGCGTCGGCGCTCATCCAGAACATGAGCCTCGCGGCCCACGCGCTGGGCCTCGGGACCTTCTGGATCACCCAGACCGGCGGTGCCGAGGAGGTCCGCGAGGTGGTCGGCCTGCCCTATGACCGCATGGTCATCGCCGTGCTCGCCCTCGGTCACCCCAAGGTGAACCCTCGTCGGGGCCCGAAGCGGCGCCCCCTCGATCAAGTCACCCACCGCGATCACTACGCCGGGCGCGTCATTCCCTCCTCGGTCCGCCCCGACGACTGGGCGCCGGACCTCCTCGCCACCTACCAGCGCGCCAGGGTCCTCAACGGCCTGCGCCATAACAAGCCGCGCGCGTGGGAGCAGCGGGCGGTGGGAGAGGCCCTGGACGCGCTCCTCCCCGAGGGCGTCGAGCGCCCCGCCCCCTCCGCGGCCGACGTTGACGACGCGCGCGGCCGGTGGCTCGACGTGCTGCCGTGCACCGGGATCGTCACCGCGCGGCTGGCGTCCCTCCGCAAGGGCTTCCGCCTCGACGTCGCCGAGCGCTCCCTGGAGGTGGCCGAGTTCTGCGCCGGCAGGGTGAGCCCCCGCGGCGACGCCTTGGCCTGGCCCGAGGCCGTCGAGGGCGCGGACCTCCCCCCCGCTGGCTCGTACGACGTGGTCTCCTGCCTCTTCCGCCTCGAGGGGGTCCGCAGCGACCAGCGGGCGGCGCTGATCCGGGACATGGCGAGCTGGTTGAAGCCGGGGGGCAAGCTCCTGATCGGGTTCGTCTCCAACCGCTCGTTTCACCGCTGGACCGAGCGCCTCCGGGCCCGCGGGCGGGGCCCGAAGGGCGTGGAGTACGTCCTGGCCCCCGACCCCAACATCGGGCCCTTCGAGCCCCTCGCGCCGCAGCAGGTCAGCGGGTGGCTCGAGAGCGCAGGGCTCACAGTGGTCGGTCGTTCGGCGTCGCAGCCCGTCCCCGCCCCCGAGGAGATCGAGTTCCGGACCCGAAACATGAAGGGCGGCCTCGGGAGGCTCCTGCGCGCCGCGGCCGGCGCCCTGGGTGCCATCGGGACGCTGCCTGGCCTGGCGGGCAGGTACGGAAGATTCCAGTTCGTGGTCGCCCGTCGACCGCGGGACTAGAGGGCGCGTTGAGGGCGGGCTCTTTCCTATGATCGGGGACCTCGCCCCGACCCGGAGCCCCCATGATCCTCGCCCTCATCACCTCCGCGCTCTCCGCGCTCCCGCTGCCCGAGGATCCGCCGCCCACGGCGTTCGTCGGCGCTCGCATCCACACCGTGGAAGGCCCCCCGATCGAGGACGGGACCCTCATCGTGGCCGGCTCCAAGATCCTGGCCGTCGGGCCCACGAGTGAGGTGGCGCCGCCCGCCGGAGCGGAGGTCATCGACGCCAGCGGCAAGACGATCATCCCCGGATTGATCTGCACCCACAGTCACCTGGGCGGCACCGCCGGCGCGGATGGGTCCGGCCCCATCCAGCCGGACGTACGCGTTTCGGATTCCCTCAACGTGAGGGACTCTGGCTACCAGCGGGCGCTCGCGGGGGGCCTCACCACGCTCAATTGCATGCCCGGCTCAGGGCACCTGCTCAGCGGCCAGACCGCCTACCTGAAGCTCCGCCCGGCCAACACCATCGAGGACATGTTCATCCTCGGCGCCGACGGCACGCCCATGGGCGGAATGAAGATGGCCAACGGGACCAACTCCATGCGGGGCGGGACCTTCCCCGGCACCCGCGGTCGCTCCGCTGCGCTGGTGCGAAAGCAGTTCATCGCGGCGCAGGAGTACGCGCAGAAGATCGAGGCCGCTGCCGGCGACCCCGAGAAGATGCCCAACCGCCACATCGGGCTCGAGGCCCTGGGTGAGGTGCTCTCCGGCAAGCGGATCGTCCACCACCACACCCACCGCCATGACGACATCATCACGGTCCTTCGGCTCTCCAAGGAGTTCAACTTCCGGGTCGTGCTGCACCACGTGAGCGAGGCCTGGAAGGTCGCCGACGAGATCGCGGCGGCGGGCGCCCCCTGCTCAGTCATCGTGATTGACAGCCCTGGCGGGAAGCTGGAGGCCATCGACGTGGCCTTCCGCACGGGCGGCGTCCTGGAGCGCGCCGGCGTCAACGTGGCCTTCCACACCGACGACGGGATCACCGACTCACGACTCTTCCTGCGCAGCGCGGCCCTCGCCGTGCGCGCGGGGATGACGCGTGAGGGCGCCCTCCGGGCCCTGACGCTCTCGGGCGCCGAGATGATGGACCTCCAGGAGCGGACGGGCTCGCTGGCCCCGGGCAAGGACGCGGACTTCGCGATCCTCGACGGCGACCCGTTCAGCGTCTACACCAAGATCCTCGAGACCTGGGTCGAGGGCGAGCGCCGCTTCGACCGCGCGGACCCCGAGGACCGGCTGATCGCCGAGGGCGGCTACGGCGCCACCCAGGAGCAGGACCCGTACTTCTGCTGCTTCGGCGACGAGAACCAGGGAGACCAGGACTGATGGGACGACGCCTCACCTTCACCCTCTGCGCCCTCGCCTTCCTCGCCCCCCTCGCCCCCGCCCAGGTCGCGGTCCGGGGTGAGGTGATCCACACGCTTGCGGGCCCGCCGTTGAGAGACGGCGTGGTCCTGATCCGTGACGGCAAGATCGCCGAGATCGGCCCCGCGGACGCCGTGCAGATCCCCGCTGGCTTCGAGGTCCTCGACGCCGCGGTCGTCACCCCCGGGCTCGTGGACGCCCGCTCCGTCGTGGGCGTGGCCGGGTACTACAACCAGAAGAAGGGGGACCAGGAGCAACACGAGGACTCCTCACCGGTCCAGCCCGAGTTGAGGGCGCTCGACGCCTACAACCCGCGGGAGGCCCTCGTGAGCTGGGTCCGCAGCTTCGGCGTGACGACGGTCCAGACCGGGCACGCTCCGCGGGAGCTCGTCCCCGGGCAGCTCTTCATCGTCAAGACCGTCCCGACGACAGCAGACGACGCCGCGGTGCGCCCCTTCAGCGCGGTCGCCGCGACGCTCTCGAACGCGGCCAAGCGATCGGACAAGTCCTCTCCGGGGACCCGGGCGAAGATGATGTCCATGCTCCGCTCGAAGCTGATCGAGGCCCAGGAGTACGCCTCGAGGCGAGAGGCCGCGGAGGAGGACAGCCGGCCCCCGCGAGACCTCGCCCTTGAGGCGATGTGCGCGGTCCTCTCCGGCGAGGTGCCGATGATCGTGACCGCGCACCGCGCCCAGGACATCGCCTCCGCGCTCCGGCTCGGGCGCGAGTTCGGCTTCCAGCTCATCCTGGACGGGGCCAGCGAGGCGTACCTCCTCCTCGACGAGATCAAGGCCGCGGGCGTCCCCGTGATCCTCCACCCGTCCATGAAGCGAGCCTCCGGCGACGCAGAGAACCTCTCCTTCGAGACCGCGGCGCAGCTTGAGCGGGCGGGCATCCCCTTCTCGATCAAGAGCGGCTACGAGACCTACGTGCCGAAGACGCGGGTGATCCTCTTCGAGGCCGCCATCGCCGCGAGCCACGGGCTCGGCTTTGAGGCCGCCCTGCGGTCCGTGACCATCACTCCGGCGAGGATCCTCGGAGTGGACGACCGCGTGGGCAGCCTCGAGGTCGGCAAGGACGGCGACCTCGCGCTCTACGACGGGGACCCCTTCGAGTACACGTCCCACTGCGTCGGGACGGTCATCGAGGGTGCCGTGGTCGCCAGGGGAGAGCGAGGTCAGCCGATCGGCGCCCCGCTCACCCCCACTCGGAAGCGCTAGTCGAGGGAGCGCCCGCCGCTCAGACGAGGGGCGCGAGGCCGGGCTAGCGGCGCCGGGCTAGCGGCGCCGAGCCAGGAGGAGCCGCTCGGCCCAGCGCCGCGTGGGCGCCCTCCTTTGAACCGGGACGTCCTCGACGACCTCGGCGCGGGCACCGAGGGCCCGCAGGAGGTCTGCGCTGCTCATGCCGTGTGGAGGCCCCCCCTCGGACGTGGGCTTACCGAAGGGGAAGACGAGCGCCGCGTAGAGCCCGCCCGGGAGGAGGAGCTCCCTCGCCCGCACGCCCCAGGGCTCGCGGTCAGCGGGGTTGATGGCGCAGAAGAAGGTGTGGTCCCAGATCAGGTCGAAAGGCTCGTCCTTGAAGTCGAGCGCGTCGCCCTCCACGAAGCGCCCGCCCATCCGCCCGAGCGCCGCGCCGAGGTCTCCACCCACGGCCCCCACGAGGTCGAGAGCGACGACCGCCCAGCCGCGACGCGCGAGGGCGACCGCATCATGCCCACGCCCCGCGCCAGGGACGAGCGCGCGGGCGCCCTTCCTGGGTGGAGCGAGGGATCCTCCGGAGAGCCTCCGGGTGAGCTCGGGATGCGCGCCGCCGAGGTCCCAGGGCGTCTCACCAGACCGGTAGCGAGCGGCCCAGTCCACCGGACCCGGCCCGCCGCCGCCGGTGCCTTCCGCCGAGTTGGCGGCGCCGTCGTCGCTCGGTATCACCATTCCGTGAGGATCGACGAAGTCCGCGGCCCGTGCAAGGGGAGGCCGCCTCCTCGGCTCCATCGGCGGACGTCCGTCGGCGCCGCGGGCCGTCACCACCCCAACAGAATGAGCCGCCCGCCCGTCGAGCTGGCGAGGCCCCCCCACGCCCTCTCCAGCTTGCGGGAGCTGTCCACCAGCACGAAGTCGAGGAGCGCAGGCCGGAAGCGGAGGCGCTCCTTCAACAGCATAACCATGAGGTCGACATCCCAACGCTCTCCCCCCGACGGCGCCCCGTCCGTGAGGAGCACGACCCGGTCGACCTCGGGCGCGTCGAGGGCGAGGCCGAGAGCCTCAAAGAGGTCGCCGCTCCCATTCATCCGAGCGGAGGTGAAGAAGCGCTGGGCCCGCCGGACGTTCCTCCCGGTGGCCTCCACGAGGCGCGGCTCGAAGGGGTGTGGCTCCTTGGTGTAGGGCACGAGGAGGAATTCGGTCCCCGCGCCGAAGCCGGAGAGGAGCCGCGTCACCTCCGGGTCGAGCCGATCCTTCTTGCAGCGGCCCTCGGCGTTCTCGATCCAGAGAGAGCCGGAGAAGTCGACGAGGATCGCGAGGCGGTCGCTCATCGGGTCCAGCCGCCCGAGCGCCGCCACGGTCCCCCGAGTCGTCTCTTGCCGGGCCTTCCCCCCCTGAGCCCCGGCTGATGCCCGTGAGGTGGAAGCCGGAACCCAGTCCTGCGGGAGGGCGCGGATCGCGGCCTCCCAGGACGCCACGTGATCACGATGCCGCAGACCGGTCAGCTCCCGAAGGCTCCCCACCAGAGCCCCACGGAGCGCGCGGCGCGGCTCCACGCGAAGACGACCCAGCAGGAGCCCAAGGGTGGCCGAGGGCGCGTCCTCTCCGCCGGCCGCCCGGACACCTGCTCTTTGGCCTGCCCCTTGGTCCGAACCGGCATCCACACAGACCTCCACCCGGGACGCTCTCTCGCCATCGGGTCCAACCAATGACCCGGCGGAGGACCTCGCGGGCTGCGGACTCCACGCCCCGGCCAGATCTCGGGCTGAACCTCGGGCCAGCTCGATGGCCCGGAGCCTCACGCCCCAGTCCTCGTGTCCCATGGCCGCTTCGAGGAGAGTGGCCCCGGCCGGGAGGCCCAGCTCCATGGCCGCCATCACCGCAGAGCAGCCAAGAGCGCGGTCTCCACCCTTGATCCACGGCCAGATGAAGGTCTCGGCGCGCCCGGGATCGAGGTGGACGAGGGCCTGAAGCGCTGCCGCGCGGCAGCCCGTGTCGCGCCCCCCCCGCACCCCCCCCAGGACGCGCTTGACGAGGCGGTCACGATCTCCCGCGAGGAGGCCCATACGGCCCAGCCGCTCCACGCTCCAGAAGAGCGCCCGCCGCTCGTCCGCGCCGCGTACACCCAGCAGCGAGGCGAGGTCCCTGGCCGGCAGCGGCGCGGAGCACCGGCCGATCAGCTCTGCCCAGCGGAGGCGTACGAGGGGGGCGCGGTCCGCCAGCCCCTTGTGCTTGCGCAGCAGGGCGAGGAGCCCAGCGCCGGCCAGCCCGGGCAGCTGGAGCTGCGCCTCGTCCGCGACCTCCCCGGAGCGGTCCGAGAGCGCCCGGACGATCCCTGCCATCGCCCGGTCGCCACCCAGCTGAGCCAGCCCCGCCACGGCGCGGCGGCGGCGCTCGGGTCGTGGTTCCCGCAGCTGTCGCTCGAGGCGGTCCAGCTCGGCACGGCTCGCCCTGCCCAGCTCGTCGGGCCGCTCGCGTGGCTCTTCGCGTGGCCGCTCGGAGTGAGCAGGCGCATGCCCTGCCGCCGCCAGATGCCCTGCCGCCGCCAGATTTCCTGCTGCCGCCACCGCCAGGAAGAGCAACAAGCAGG
>CBFHHK010000040.1:0-24871 GCA_965655435.1 Planctomycetota bacterium
GCCAGGTCCTGCCGGGGCCGTCGAGAGTCGCGCGGGGCGGCGGCGCCCGGCCAGGAATGGCCCTGCTCGCTGCCGCTCGCCGCTGCGCCTCGCCGCAGCTCGTCCCCCTCGAGCCCGCGTCCTGAAGGGGGCCGCCCCGTGCCGGGACCCGATGGAGCCGAGAATTTGGACGCAGGCTCGCCCTCGGGGCGTGGGCGGGCGAAGGTTCTTCTGATGCCGAACCCGACGCCCCCTGTCCCCTCCCCGGAGGCCCCCGAGAGCCCTGGTCCCGGGACCGCGCCCCCGCCCGCGGGGGTGTATCCCCTGCACGGGGACCGAACGTGGCTGGGGGGGCTCCTTCGGATGGTCCGCTGGTCGGTGTTCAAGGGGCCCTCGACCGTGGCCGACAGGCGCCTCAGCGAGGTCAACCTGCACTGGCTCATCCACCTGAGGTGGACGGCGATCGCCGGGCAGCTGATCACGATCCTCGTGGTGCGTTACGGGCTCGACGTCGAGATCCCGCTCCCCGCGCTCTTCGCCATCCTGCTCGTGGAGTTCGGGACGAACGGGGGGCTGCTCCTCTTTCAGCGCCACGAGCTGTTGCTGCGCGAGTCGGGCGAGGACGAGGGGCCGACCGAGTTCACGGATCGGCGGCTGCAGCTCGTCAAGCTCGGCGTGACGCTGCTGGACATCGGGCTGCTCTCGACCCTGCTCGGGCTGACGGGCGGCGCGACCAACCCGTTCTGCGGGTTCCTGCTCGTGTATGTCGCGCTCGGCTCCGTGCTGCTGCCCCTTCGTCACTCCCTGGTCGCGGTCGCCGCCCTCGGCGTCGCGTTGATGTTGATCATGGAGCACGCGATCCCGGTGCCCGCGCTCGACGCCAGCCCGACCCTGCGTGGGTGGGGCACCGTGGTCGCGCTCTCGCTGACCTCTCTCCTCACGGTCCTCTTCGTCAACCGAGTGGTCTCGACCCTCGCGACGCGCGCGCAAGAGCTTCAGTCCGAGCGGGGCCGCAGGGAGCGGCAGCGTCACCTCGAGGCGCTGGGGACCCTCGCTGCGGGAGCGGCCCACGAGCTCGGGACGCCGCTGTCCACAATCGCGCTGGTGGCCAAGGAGCTCGAGCTGCAGCTCGAGCAGGAGCCCGCCGTGGGCGAGGAGGTCACGGCCGACGCTCGACTCATCCGCGATGAGGTCGCGCGCTGCCGCAGGATCCTGAACCGGATGTCCGCGACGGCCGGCGACCGCGTCGGGGAGTCGATGACCAACATGAGCGCGCGTCAGCTCGCTGACACCATTGTCGGTGAGATGGCCGCGTCGGACCGTGTGGAGGTCGACGTCATGGAGGTCGCCGATGGGGCGGCGCTCGAGCTCCCCCGAGACGGGCTGGCCACGGCGATTCGAGCCATCGTGCAGAACGGCCTCGACGCCTCCCCGCCCGACGCGACGGTCCGCCTTAGGGTGGTGCGTGAGGAGTCGGCGCTGATCGTCACGGTGGGGGATCGGGGCACGGGGATGACCGCAGAGGAGGCGGAGCGCGCCCTGGAGCCCTTCTTCACCACGAAGGACGTGGGGCGTGGTATGGGGCTCGGGCTGTACCTCGCCAGCTCCTTCGTCGAGGACCTCGGCGGCAACATCGAGATTCACTCCGCGCCGGGGCTCGGTACCGTTGTGGGCCTCGTGCTCCCCCTCGCGAAGTCCGGTGAGCTCACCGTCACCACGCACAGCGGCATGCGCTGAGCGGCCCTCGTGCCCCTTGAGTGCGGCGCCGTGTCGCGGCATGGCGCATCGTCCCGCGCGAATTGCCGCGGGCTCCTATGCTGGAAGTTGTGAATCCGTTGATCCTCCTTGGCGCGGCCGGCGAACTCGCGGGTGGCAAGGAGGCCTTACCGTGAACATGACTGAACTCTCAATGGACCCTGCATCAGCCCTCAACGTGGACGCGAGGTCCATGCTCATCGTGGACGACGATGAGATCTTCCGCGAGCGACTCGCCCGCGCGCTGCGCGAGCGTGGCTTCGAGGTTCGCACGGCGGAGGGCTTCGACCAGGCCGTCGCCCTGGCCCAGGCGGACTCTCCCGAGTACGCCGTGCTCGACCTGCGGATGCCCGGCAAGGGCGGTCTCGAGGTCCTCAAGGCCCTGAACGGGATCGATGGGGGCACCCGGGCGATCATTCTCACGGGCTATGGCGCCATCGCGACCGCCGTCGAGGCTGTTCGCCTCGGAGCCGTGAACTTCATCCCGAAGCCGGCCGACGCGGACGACGTGGTCGCGGCGTTCGAGAAGTACGAGCGCGGCGACACGGCCGACGGCCCGGCCGTGACCTCGTCCTACCGGGCGCCGTCATTGGCCCGCATGGAGTGGGAGCACATCCAGCGAGTCCTCTCCGACTGCGGCGGGAACATCTCCGAGTCGGCGCGCCGCCTCGGCATCCACCGCCGCTCGCTACAGCGCAAACTGCAGCGCAACGCCCCCCGCGAGCAGGGCAAGACCTGACGCCATTCTCGGCGCGGCCAGACCGGGGACGCTGTCCCCGGAGCAGGCCACGGTCGAGTCCGGCAGGGCGCGGCGTCTTCGGACGCCGCGCCCTGCCTCATTTTTTCGGTGTACGGGGACGGGAATCTCGCGGCCCCTTCGGCTGAACCGGCCCACGGTGCTTGGTCGCACCTACCTCGCCTGCCGGGCGGCAACCCTGGCGGCAGCTCGCCGTGACATGGGGCCAAAAACCCCCTCAGGACCACCCAGAGTCGGGGTCGGCGCCCGGGGTCGCGGTGGTCTGGCGCAGCTGTCTTGCGACCAGTTCTCAACTGTGGCGCCTGTGGGCCTGGCGCGGTGCGATCCGCTGCCGCGCGACCGTCATTCCCGCCCGTAGTTTCCTTCGATTGCGAGGCGATCGGAGATTCCAGAAGGGGTCGCTTGTCACTATTCTGTTCGCGACTGAACAGCGTTCTTCTCTCGCCGCGATGCGATGACGAACGCCTCTCGGTCGAGCGTGGGGGCTGCTCCTCCACGCACAACCGCCACCTCCAAACCTGTCACCCCGGCCCCGGTACCTCACCGCGGGGCGATCCTGGCAGACCGCGCTTGCGCAACATGACGACCTTCCACTTCCCGCGCTGGACCAACCACTTCAAGCTCCTGATCCCGGCGGGCGCCCTCGGCGGGGCGCTCTACGCGGTCGTGTTTGTCTGGATCGGCTTCTCTCCGAAGACCCTCGCGGTCGGCTACGCCCCGGAGCAACCGATTCCTTACAGCCACGCCCTGCACGCAGGAGAGCTCGGCATCGACTGTCGGTATTGCCACAACACGGTGGAGGACGCGGCCCACGCCGCGATCCCGCCGACGGCGACCTGCATGAACTGCCACACCAACATCCGGCCGGATAGCCCGAAGCTGGCCGCGCTCCGGGAGTCCTGGAAGTCTGGTGATCCGGTGGAGTGGGTGCGCGTGCATGACCTCGCGGACTACGCCTACTTCAACCACTCGGCCCACGTCCGCCGCGGCGTGTCCTGCGTCTCCTGCCACGGCCGCGTGGACCAGATGGAGGTCGTGAGCCAGCAGGAGCCGCTCTCCATGGGCTGGTGCCTCGAGTGCCACCGGAACCCGGAGCCGCACCTGCGGCCCCTCGACCAGGTCACCAACCTCGGCTGGGAGCCCCCGGCCGAAGGCGTTGACCCCGCGACCCTCTTCTATACCCCGGAAGAGATCCACCCGCGCGAGACCTGCAGCACCTGTCACCGCTGAGTCTCGTCTCTGGCTCCGCGGTAGCGATCGCCACGGAGCCCGTCTCTTCCCGTCCCACACCGCCATTTCCGGCACTCGCCCCAGACGGGGCGCCAACCCCAACATCCTCGCGCAAGGCCATAGGCTGAGCGCGCCAAGATGAGCGACATCCTCGACGATCCGAACGCCGAGTCGAAGCCTGCAATCTGGCAGTCCCTTCGTGAGTTCGATGGGTCCCTCGACCGTGCCGCAGCCGATTCCGACTCCTCCAAGGATGTCGCGAACTTCGTCGGCCGTGAGTTCCCGACCGACGACTTCGATCAGCTGAACGAAGTCGATCGGCGCCGCTTCTTCCAGATCCTCGGAGCCTCGGCCGCCCTCGCCGGCGCCTCGAGCTGCCGCTGGGAGAAGGAGGAGATCCTTCCGTACGCGGTGCGCCCCGAGGAGACGATCCCCGGCAAGCCCAAGCACTACGCGTCGACCCTCGACCTCGCCGGCGCCGCGCGTCCGGTGACGGTCACCAGCTACGACGGTCGCCCGGTCAAGGTCGAACCGAACACGCTGCTGGGCCAGGGGACGGACGTCTACAGCCAGGCGGAGGTCCTCGGGTTCTACGACCCGGACCGCAGCCAGTCGCCCCTGAAGCGCAACGAGGAGGGCCTCTACAACGGAGCCTCTTACGGCAGCGCGCTGGCGGCCATGAAGGAGGCCGCCGCGGCCGGTGGCATGGCGGTGCTCGCCTCGACCCACAGCTCGCCGACCCTGGCGCGCCTGGGCAAGGAGCTCGCCGACAGCGGCGCGACGTGGGTCTGGTGGTCGCCCGTTGGGCGCGACACCGAGCGCACGGGGGCCGAGATGGCCTTCGGGAAGCCGGTCAGGACCCACTACGACCTCTCCAAGGCCGACGTCGTGGTCAGCCTCGACGGAGACTTCCTCAACGGGCACCCCGACTCCGTCCGGATGTCGGCGGACTTCGCTGCCCGCCGCGAGCCCGAGCTCGGTGACATGTCCCGGCTCTACGCCATCGAGAGCCGCTTCTCCACGACGGGGGTGGTGTCGGATCACCGCCTCCCGGTGAAGAGCGCGGACGCTGGAGCCATCCTCCAGCTGATCGAGGCCGGCCTCGGCATGGGCACCCCTGGCGCCCGCGCCCTGGAGCTCGGTAAGAACGACAAGGTCGCCGCCTTCGTCAAGGCGGTCGCCGACGACATGAAGGGCTCGAGCGGCCGCTGCGTGATCATCCCCGGGGTGAACCAGCCGGCCGAGGTTCACGCCCACGCTCACGCCGTCAACGCTGCGCTCGGCGCGGTGGGGACCACGGTCAGCTACACCGACGACCC
Organism: Planctomycetota bacterium; assembly: GCA_965655435.1. Taxonomy (GTDB): domain Bacteria; phylum Planctomycetota; class UBA1135; order UBA1135; genus Saltatorellus. Next base: position 5,041 of record CBFHHK010000040.1, read on the forward strand.
CGCGGCTGGCGCCACGGACGCCGGCCTCGCCTCGCTGGTCGCAGGGATGCGCTCCGGAGAGGTGAAGTCGCTCCTCGTCCTCGGGGGCAACCCCGCCTACGACGCGCCCGCTGACCTGGACTTCTCGGGCGCCGTAGAGAGCGTGTTGGTCTTCCACCACGGGCTCTACCGTGACGAGACCGCCGGCATCTCGGACTGGCACATGCCGGCCGCGCACTGGCTCGAGGCCTGGGGCGACGCCCGCTCCTGGGACGGCTCGGTCCACCTCGCCCAGCCGCTGATCAAGCCCATCGCGGGCGGCATGAGCGCCATCGAGGTGTGCGCCGCGCTGCTCGGACGGACGGAGGACGCCCGCGCCGAGGTGCGCGGCACCTTCGACGCCATGGGGCTCGCCGGGAGCGGCGAGGCTCGCTTCCGTCAGGCGATCCACGACGGCGTCGTGGACGGCACGCGGATGGCGGCGCTCGACCTGACGGTGGGGAGCCTGCCCGCGATCGCCGAGCCCAGCGCTGGGATGGAGATCACCTACTTCCCCTGCCCCAAGGTCTTCGACGGTCGCTTCTCCAACAACGGATGGCTGCAGGAGCTCCCGGACTTCACCACGAAGATGACCTGGGACAACGCGGTCATGATCGGGAAGAAGACCGCGGACAGCATGGGGGTCACGACCGGCGATAAGGTCGAGGTCACCCTCGACGGGCGGACCCTCGAGGCCGCCGCCTTCGTCGCCGTCGGGCAGGCCGAGGAGAGCCTGGCCATCTCGATGGGGTACGGTCGCCGCGCGGCCGGCCTGGTCGCTGGCTCGGCCAAGGCCGAGGTCAGCTCCGCTGGCTTCGACGCCTTCGTCCTCCGGGGCACCGGCGGCATGGGCATCGCCACGGGCGCGTCCATCGTCAAGACCTCCGGTGAGTACACCTTCGCCACGACCCAGGAGCACCACCTGATCGACGCGATCGGCATGCAGGGGCGCCGCGAGCGCCTCTACAAGCTGGCCATGGAGGGGACCGAGGAGCAGTGGAAGGAGGACCCGAACTTCACCGAGCACGTCTATCACGTGCCGCCGCTCACCTCCCTCTTCGACCAGAAGAAGTACGACGGCACCCACCAGTGGGGGATGACCATCGACCTCTCGACGTGCAACGGTTGCAACGCCTGCGTCGTCGCCTGCCAGTCGGAGAACAACATCCCGATCGTCGGCAAGGAGCAGGTCAAGCGCGGCCGTGAGATGCACTGGATGCGCATCGACCTGTACTTCCAGGGCGACGCGGACGAGGCCTCGACGGTCGACGCGGTCACCCAGCCGATCAACTGCCTGCAGTGCGAGAACGCGCCCTGCGAGCAGGTCTGCCCGGTGGCGGCCACGGTGCACGGCGAGGAGGGGACCAACGACATGGTCTACAACCGCTGCATCGGTACTCGTTACTGCGGTAACAACTGCCCGGTCAAGGTCCGGCGCTTCAACTACTTCCACTACACGAAGTACATGGACAAGCCGGAGCACAAGCGGCTCCAGCTGGCCCAGAACCCGAACGTCACCGTCCGCAGCCGCGGCGTGATGGAGAAGTGCACGTACTGCATGCAGCGGATCTCCGAGGCACGCATCACCGCGCGCAACGAGGACCGCAAGATCCGCGACGGCGAGGTCATCACGGCCTGCCAGGCGGCGTGCGCTTCGGGCGCCATCAACTTCGGCGACCTGACCGACCCCGAGTCGCGGGTGTCGAAGAAGCAGGCCCTGGGCCGCGATTACTCCATGCTGGCGGAGCTCAACATCCGCCCGCGGACCCAGTACCTGGCGCGCATCGAGAACCCGAACGCCGTCCTCGCCGAGGCCATGCCGCAGGGCGTGAAGGGCCGCGAGGACTACGACCCCGCGACCTACGGCGAGGGTGGCCACGGCCACGGTGATCACGGACACGGCGATCACGGACACGACGACCACGGCGACGACGACCACGGCGACAGCCACAACGGTGAGGAGGCAACCAGCCATGACGATCACTGATCCTTCCGCCTTCGGGAGTCAGCCTAACGGCGAGGACGACCCGAGCGTGCGCTTGCCCCTCGTCGAGGGCGCGGGCGAGAACTTCACCACCGTTACCGATGCGGTGGCCGGGATCGCGGAGATCCCCGTCGAGCGGACGAACCGAGCCTGGATCATCTGCTTCGCGATCTCCCTGTCGCTGCTGGGCATGCTCGGCCTGTTGATCCTGCACCTGATCACGACGGGCGTCGGGGTCTGGGGCAACAACAACCCCGCCTACTGGGGCTGGCCGATCGTCAACTTCGTCTTCTGGGTCGGCATCGGTCACGCGGGTACGCTCATCTCGGCGATCCTGTTCCTGACCCGCCAGAACTGGCGGACGGGGGTGAACCGGGCGGCCGAGGCCATGACGATCTTCGCGGTCGTCTGCGCGGGCATGTTCCCGGGCATCCACATCGGCCGCGTCTGGGTCGCCTACTGGCTCTTCCCGCTGCCGAACCAGATGGCCATGTGGCCGAACTTCCGCAGCCCGCTGCTGTGGGACGTGTTCGCGGTGTCGACCTACGCGTCGGTATCGCTGCTGTTCTGGTACATGGGCATGGTCCCCGACCTCGCCACCTTCCGGGACCGCGCGGTGAACAACACCCGCCGGGTGGCCTACGGGATCTTCTCCCTGGGTTGGACCGGCTCGTCGCGCCACTGGCACGTCTACGAGCGCGCCTACCTGCTCCTGGCCGCCCTGGCGACGCCGCTGGTGCTCTCGGTGCACTCGGTCGTCTCCTTCGACTTCGCGGTCTCCCAGCTCCCGGGCTGGCACACCACGATCTTCCCGCCGTACTTCGTCGCGGGCGCCATCTTCAGTGGCTTCGCGATGGTGCTCACGCTGATGATCCCGGCCCGGCAGTTCTTCGGGCTGAAGCACATCATCACTATGCGGCACATCGACGTGATGTGCCGGATCCTGATGGCCACCGGCCTGATGGTGGGCTACGCGTACTCGATCGAGTTCTTCATCGCCTGGTACGGCGGCGTTCAATACGAGAGCTTCGCCTTCGTGAACCGCGCCTTCGGTAACTACTGGTGGGCGTACTGGATCATGGTCTCCTGCAACGTGCTGATCCCGCAGGTGTTCTGGAGCAAGAAGCTCCGGGCCAACCTCTGGGTCGTGATGATCGTCAGCATCACCACGAACATCGGCATGTGGTTCGAGCGCTTCGTGATCGCGGTCACGTCGCTGACCAGGGACTTCGTTCCCTCCAGCTGGGGCTACTTCAGCCCGACCTGGGTGGACATCACGATGTTCATTGGCAGCTTCGGCCTCTTCTTCACGCTGTTCCTGCTCTTCCTGCGCTTCCTGCCCGTTGTGGCGATCGCAGAGGTCAAGACAGTGCTGCCGCAGGCCCACGCCCATGGCGATGGTCACGGCGAAAGTCATTCCGCTGGTGGCTCTGCTGCCGCACCCGCTTCCCGCCACGACGCCTGAGCCGTCAACGACTCAACGGAGCTGAAACAGATGTCAGATCAGAAGAAGCACGACGAGATCCACGGGGTCGTCGCCTACTTCGACGATGTCGATAGCGTGATGTCCGCGGCCCGCAAGGTCCGTGACGCTGGATACAAGAAGTGGGACACCTACACGCCTTTCCCGGTCCACGGGATCGACGAGGCGATGGGCACCAAGCCGACGATCCTGCCCTGGATCGTGCTCGGCATGGGCCTGACGGGGATGGCCTGCGGCTTGCTGCTCCAGTGGTACACCAACGCGTACGACTACGTCTTCCTCATCAGCGGCAAGCCCAACTGGAGCCTGCCTGCGAACATCCCGGTCACCTTCGAGGTGGTCATCCTCTTCTCGGCGTACACGGCGTTCTTCGCGATGCTGGGGCTCAACAAGCTCCCGCACCTGTCGAACCCGCTCCACAAGCTGCCGAAGTTCCGCCGGGTGACCGCGGACCGCTTCGCCATCTGCGTGGAAGCCAAGGACCCGAACTTCGACGCTGATCGCGTGCGCGCGATCCTCGGCGCCGACACTTCGGAGCTGGAAGACTGCCCCGTGGACACCTCCCGGGCCGCCCTGCCGCTGTGGTTCCACGGGGTCATGGCCCTGGTGACCTGCGCGACCTTCATTCCGCTCTCCCTGGCCGTCAAGGGTCGCTTCGCGACGTCCGACAAGCCGCGCTACCACGTGTGGCCGGACATGGACTTCCAGCGCAAGCGCAAGACCCAGACTGGGTGGGAAGGCTTCGAAGACGGCCGCTCCATGCGCCTCCCCGTGGAGGGCACGATCCCGCGCGGCGAGCTGCGCGACGACTTCGAGCTCTACTTCGGCGTCGCTCAGGGGTCGCCCGTTCCCGCCCGCGCCACCTACGAGGCCGGCTCAATGGGCGGCGACAAGTTCCAGTGGCTCTCCTCCTTCCCGGCCGCCGTGGTCGTGGACGAGGCGCTGCTCGAGCGCGGCCGTGAGCGCTACGGCATCTACTGCGGCGTCTGCCACGGCGCCCAGGGCAACGGCCTGGGCGCGGTCGCGCTCCGCGCCGCGTCGATTGACGCCGAGCAGTGGGGGTGGGTGTCGCCGAAGGCGCTCCAGTCCGACAGCGCGAAGGCGTACACCAACGGCGAGCTGTTCCACATCGCCAGCAACGGCATCAGTTCCATGAAGGGGTACGGATCTCAGATCACCCCCAAGGATCGCTGGGCCATCGTCGCCTTCGTCCGCGCGATCCAGGCGTCGCAGGCCCTCGAGCGGGCCCCGTCGGGGCTCCCCGCGGGTGTCGACTTCGAGCCGGTCCCGACCATCAAAGACGTGCGGCTCTCGGAGGCCAGCGTCGACGCCCCTGCCGGCAGCACTGAGCCCGCCGGCGAGGCTCGCTGAGCCCTCCGTTCCCCGCCCCTTTCCCGACCCTCTAACGGCACTCCCGCGCCCTCGAGACAGCGAAACCTCGCAGCTCCATGCACGGACCCATCGAAATCCCCACCACCGACCAAGTGACGGTGACCGGCCTCTCGAAGCCCGCCTTGATTGGCCTGGGCGTCGGCGTCGCCGGCCTCGCAGTGACCGCAGCCCTCGGGACGTCGGCCGGTGACGAGATGCGCCACTTCGGGCACTCCATGCTCGTGGCCATCGTCTTCTTCCTGTCGATCAGCCTCGGCGCCCTGTTCTTCACGCTGCTCCAGCACGTGACGAGCGCGGGGTGGTCCGTGGTGGTGCGCCGGGTGGCAGAGGCCATGACGGCCGCGTTCCCGATCCTCGGGCTCCTGGCCTTCCTCGTCCTCGTGGTTCCCGTCCTGATGGGCTGGCCGTGGATTTACGACTGGGCGGACAGCGCCTTCGTCGACGCTCACGAGCTGATCCAGCACAAGGCCGGCTACCTCAACGGCAAGTTCTTCCTCGTCCGCGTCATCGCGTACTTCGCGGTTTGGATCGGGGTCTCGCGCTTCTTCAGCGGCCAGTCCCTGGCCCAGGACGTGGACCAGGACAAGTCGCGCACCCTGAAGATGCAGAACCGCAGCGGCATCTGCATGATCGCCTTCGGCCTGACCCTGACCTTCGCGATGTTCGACTTCATGATGTCGCTCAACGCGGAGTGGTTCAGCACGATGTACGGCGTCTACATGTTCGCCGGCGCCTTCTGGTCCTCCCTCGCGACGCTGGCGCTGCTGACCATGTGGCTCGAGAAGCGCGGTCAGCTCAAGGGCGTCGTGACCTCCGAGCACTACCACGACATCGGCAAGCTCATGTTCGCCTTCACGGTGTTCTGGAGCTACGTCGCCTTCAGCCAGTTCATGCTGTACTGGTACGCCGACATCCCCGAGGAGACCTACTGGTTCAACTACCGGGTCTGGGGCGACTGGAACGGCTTCGCGCTGCTGCTCCTCGTGGGCCACTTCGCCATCCCGCTCCTGGGGCTCATGTCCCGCCACGTGAAGCGCAACCGCTCGGTGCTGGCCGCGTGGGCGGTGTACTGCCTCGTGTTCCACTTCGTGGACCTGTACTGGAACGTGATGCCTGAGATGGTCAACGGCGTGCCCGGCGGAGACCCCGCCACCACTGGTCCGCAGTTCGCCCTGATGGACCTCACCGCCATGATCGGCGTCGGCGGCCTGTTCGCCTTCGCGATCCTCAAGCGCATCGACGGGAAGCCCGCGCTCGCCATTGGCGACCCGCGGCTGCCCGAGTCCATGGCCTTCCAGAACATCTGAGCCCCCGTCTTTCCCAGGACATATCCAGTTCCATGGCCAACGAGCAAGCACAGACCAGTGAGCGCGAGATCGAAGAGGACGTCGTCAACGTCGGCTTCATCGCGTGGCTCGGCGGGGTCGCCACGATCCTCATCGCCGTCTCGGTGATCCTCCTCACCGCCGTCTACTACGTCACCCTCGACCAGCGCGAAGCCCGCCTCCAGGAGGAGGCCGACGCCCGCGTCACGGACCTCGAGGCCCAGCAGGTCATCGACGCCATGGTCGTCGACGGCTTCTTCAAGCACCCGGACGTCGACGACGGCCAGGGCAATGTGTCGCGCGGCACAGTGAGCATCCCTGTCTCGGAGGGGATGAAAAAAGTCATCGAGGACGCGAATCGCTGAAGTCCTCGGTGCTCCGGCATCGAAGCCTGACGGGTACCAACTACATGTTCCCCATGAACCTCCAACAGATGGGCGCGCTGCGTCCCCTGACGCTGCTCGCCGCTACCGCGGCGCTCGGCGCGGTGGCCGTGGGGCAAGATGTCTCGGGTGAGGCGTCGACCAAGCCCCTGGGCGCGGTGACCGCCGATGACCTCCTGGACGGCGTCGGGATCGAGCAGCACCTTGAGGCGATGCTCCCCCTGGACGCGTCGTTCCTGGGGGCAGGCGGCGACGAGGTCGCCCTTGGCGACTACTTCGACGGCGAGCGGCCCACGATCCTCACCCTCAACTACGTCGACTGCCCGCAGCTCTGCAGCATGCAGCTGTCGAAGCTGACGGAGGCCATGGCGGCCATCGACCTGAACCTGGGCGAGGACTACCGGGTCCTCACCGTGAGCATCGACCCCCGCGACACGCCGGAGAAGGCGGCGGGGTCCGAGGAGCGGTACCTCAGTGACTACGTCTTCGTCTCCGACAAGCAGGACATCACGCGGCCCGACCCGGCTGGCGGGTGGTCCTACCTGGTGGGGGAGAAGCTCGAGATCGATCGGGTCGCGACAGCAGCGGGCTTCAGCTACCGCTGGGTCGAGTCCCAGGGCGAGTACGCCCACCAAGCCGCGACGATCCTCTGCTCCCCGAGCGGACAGATCACGCGCTACCTCGACGGGACCTTCGTGCCCCCCGAGACCCTCCGCACGGCGCTCCTCGAGGCCGGCGAGGGCAAGATCGGAACGCTCTTCGAGAACGCGTTCCTCAACTGTCTCATCTTTGACTCGACCACGGGTCAGTACACGACCGACGCGATCATGCTTCTCAAGATCGCGGCTGCACTGACGGCAATGTCCGTCGCAGGCGGTGTCTTCTTCCTACGGCGCGGCGAAGCGCAGCGGGGGCCCTCCGGGACTCCCGCGACCGGCGCCGTGGGCGGAGACCCGAGCAACTGAAACCAGGACCATGAAGCTTCAAGCCTTCCTACTCACCACCTTCCTCGGACTCGCGGGCGCCAGCGCTGGCCTCGCCCAGGACGACGCGGCTCCGGCGGCGCCCTCGAATGAGGCCTCCGCTGCCGTGGACTCCGGCAATGCCGATCCCGCTGCCGCAGGATCCGCCGCCAAGGACTCCGCGCCCGCCGCTCCGGCGACGGTCCGCGTGGTCGACGACCTCGACGTGGACGCGGTGATCGCGGCCTTCAACGAGGGGAGCGACGCGCCGCGGCAGTTCACCGACGAGGAGCGCTCCTGGATCGGTGCAGGTGTAGCGCCGGGGGACATCGACAAGGCTCACAAGGGCTACGTCGCCATCCCGTCCACCGACCCCAACGTGGTGATCATCAACCGCAACGGCAAGGAGCTCCGGGTGACCTCGAACGCCGATGCAGGCCGCGTGCCGGTCATCACCCCGGACAGCGTTCACATGATGCCCTTCGCCCCCGAGGTGGATAACGGCACCTTCTGGATGTCGAAGGCCGCGTCTGAGACCGCGAAGGACGTGGATCGGATGTTCAACTTCATCATGTGGGTCAACTACATCTTCGCCGCCATCATCGGCGGGCTGATGGTGCTGTTCTGCGTGAAGTACCGTCGCCGCCCGGGCGTCCGTGCGGATCAGACGATCACGCACAACACGCCCCTCGAGATCACCTGGAGCATCATCCCCACGATCCTGTGCGCGATCATGTTCTGGGGCGGCTACGTGACCTTCCTCGACCTCCGGACGCCGCCGCCCGACAGCATGAAGGTCAACGCCACGGCGTATCGGTGGGGCTGGAACTTCCAGTACCCCAGCGGCGTGGAGAGTCCCCAGGAGTTCCACGTGCCGGCGAACACGCCGATCGAGATGGTGATGACCTCCACGGACACGCTCCACTCGTTCCACCTGCCGGCCTACCGGACCAAGTCCGACGTGCTGCCCAACCGGTACACCAAGGTCTGGTTCAACTCCGGCGAGCCGGGGACCTACCGCGTCTACTGCACCGAGTACTGCGGCAAGGACCACAGCAATATGTACGCGAAGCTCGTCGTCGAGCCGCGCGAGGACTACGAGGCGTGGCTGACCAAGGCAGGCAACTGGATGGTCGACGAGAACGGCGAGATGAAGCCGATGCTGGAGATCGGTGAGCTCACCTACAACCGGCGGGGGTGCAAGTCGTGCCACTCCATCGACGGCACCAAGGGCACCGGCCCGACCTTCGCCGGGCTCTGGGGTCTCGAGCGCCAGTTCGATGACGGGACCTCCGCCGTCGCGGACGAGCAATACATCAACCAGTCGATCCGCGATCCCTACAGCCAGGTGGTCGTGGACGCGAACGGGGTCAGCTACGGCAAGCAGATGACCATCTACAGCCCGATGCTCCCGGTGGAGCAGATCAACGGGATGATCGAGTTCATCAAGTCCCTCGAAGGGGTGGCCCGCAAGGACTGACCCGAGTGACTGAGACAGCGCCGCGGGGCGGGGGGCTCATCCCTCCATCCCGCGGGACAGCGCGGACGCCAGGCGCGCGGGACCTGCCCGGCAAACCTCCCCGATCGGGGAAGACCACGCGACGAACCAACCAAGAACCACCCAGCTCACTGGCATCCTCCGGTGACTGGAGCAAGACACTCCGATGACGCAAGTTGACATCCCCGTCGAGAGCCCGGTCCGCCCGGTGCAGCACCTCGACAAGAACTTCATCAACCACTCCAAGGGTTTCCTCTCCTGGGCGCTCACGCTCGATCACAAGCGGATCGGCCTGATGTACCTGGTGGGGATCTCCCTGTCCTTCTTCCTGGGGGGCCTGTTTGCCCTGGCGATCCGCCTCGAGCTGTTCTCCCCCGGGATGCAGTTCATGGACGCCTCGACCTACAACCAGGTCTTCACCCTTCACGGGGCGGTGATGGTGTTCCTGTTCATCATCCCCGGCATCCCGGCTGCGCTGGGGAACGTTGTCCTGCCGCTGATGCTGGGAGCCAAGGATGTGGCGTTCCCTCGCCTCAACCTGTGCAGCTTCTACCTGTGGCTGTCGGGGGCGGCGTTCTTCATCTGGACGCTGTTCTCCAACGGGCTGGACACGGGCTGGACGTTCTACACCCCCTACTCCACGAGCTACACCGACACGAGCGTGATCCAGGCCACGGCCGGCGTGTTCATGCTCGGGTTCAGCTCGATCTTCACGGGGCTGAACTTCCTGGTCACCATCCACAAGATGCGCCCCCCGGGCATGACCTGGCACAAGCTCCCGCTCTTCCTGTGGGGGATGTACGGCACCGCGATCATGCAGCTCCTTGCGACGCCGGTGCTCGGCATCACGCTGCTGCTCCTGATCATGGAGACGACCCTGGGTATCGGGATCTTCGACCCCAACAAGGGCGGTGACCCGGTCCTGTACCAGCACTTCTTCTGGTTCTACAGCCACCCCGCCGTCTACATCATGATCCTGCCGGCGATGGCGGTGGTGTCCGAGATCATCGCGGCCTTCAGCCGTAAGCACATCTTCGGCTACCGGATGATCGCGTACTCCTCGGTCTCGATCGCGCTGCTCAGCTTCCTCGTGTGGGGCCACCACATGTTCGTGAGCTCCGAGTCGACCCTGGCGACGCTGATCTTCTCTGCGATCACGTTCACGATCGCGATCCCGTCGGCGATCAAGGTCTTCAACTGGCTGGCGACGCTCTACAAGGGCTCGGTCCAGTTGGACACCCCGATGCTCTATGCGCTGGGCTTCATGTGGCTCTTCACCATCGGGGGCCTCACCGGGCTCTTCCTGGCGGTGCTCTCCACGGACGTCGTCCTGCACGACACCTACTTCGTGGTGGCTCACTTCCACTACGTCATGGTGGGGGGCACGCTCTTCGCGTTCCTCGGTGGCCTCCACTACTGGTGGCCCAAGATGACCGGGAAGATGTACAGCGAGACCTCGGGCCGGATCGCGGCCGTGACGGCCTTCATCGGCTTCAACCTCGCCTTCTTCCCCCAGTTCATCATGGGCTCGCGCGGCATGCCGCGGCGCTACGCGGACTACACCGCGGACTTCGAGCTCTACCACCGCCTCTCCACGACCGGGACCCTGATCCTGGGCGTCGGGCTGGCGCTGCTGGCCTACACCCTGCTGCGGTCGCTGTTCGGCGGCAAGAAGGCGCCGGCCAACCCCTGGGGTTCCGCGACGATCGAGTGGGAGTGCCCCTCGCCGCCGCCGCACCACAACTTCGACCACCCGCCCCTCGCCACCGATCCGTATGACATGGAGCGGGTCGAGTGGGACGAGGAGGTCCAGGGCTACGTGCCCACGACGGGCCACCGCCCGACGGCCTCCCACTGACCCTTCCATAGCCCGAGGGCCGGCAAGCGCCGGCTCTCGGACTCCTTCCAACCCTTCCCCGCCCCGGTCTTCGGGGCTCCCCCTCGAACCGCGGTCCCGCTGATCCCCTTCAGCAACCGCTGGAACGACGCTCACCAATGTCTGACGCTCACGGACACGGCGACAAGCCCTTCCTCGCCCACCACTTCGAGGACGAAGACCACCAGTTCGACTCCGGCAAGCTGGGGATCTGGGCCTTCCTGGTGACTGAGATCCTGTTCTTCAGCGGTCTCTTCTGCGCCTACGTCATCTATCGCGCGATGCACCCGGAGGTCTTCACCTTCGCGTCCAACGCGCTGGATACGCAGATGGGCGCGATCAACACCGGGGTGCTCATCTTCTCCAGCCTCACGGCTGCCTGGGCCGTGCGAAACGCACAGCTGGGACAGAAGACGGGGCTGATCGTGAACCTCTCGATCACGATCCTGTGCGCCTTCGGGTTCATGGGGATCAAGTACCTCGAGTACTCCCATAAGTTCCACCTGGGGCTCTTCCCTGGTGACAAGTACGAGGCCAAGGAGGGCGCCTACGGCGACGAGAGCAAGGGCAACGCGAACACGGTTGCCTTCACCTCGCCCGACCAGGAGGAGAGCTCCGAGGAGTCTCTGCCCGGCGTCGCCTACTCCCTCGGGGACACCCAGGAGGCCGAGCTCGCCGAGGCGGCGGAGGCGCTGGAGGATCACTCCGGCGAGGCCCACGCCGACGGGACCCACGCCGATGGGCACGAGCCCCTCGCACCGTGGAACGACCCCAACGTGCCGGAGAGCACGAAGCGGAAGCTGAAGATCTTCTTCGGCATCTACTTCTGCATGACCGGCCTGCACGGCATCCACGTGCTGATCGGGATCCTCGTCCTGGGCTGGCTCCTGACCCGCGCCATCCGCGGTCACTTCACGCCGACCTACTACGGTCCGATCGACTTCGCGGCCCTGTACTGGCACCTGGTCGACCTGATCTGGATCTACCTGTTCCCGCTGCTCTACCTGATCAACTGAGCCCGCGCGGCTGACCTCCTCTTCACGAACGACGCCCCGCTAGCCACAAGACTCCCATGACTGCTGCAGCCACCACGGAACACGACCACGCCGAGGGTCATGACCACGGCGATCACCACGTCCTCCCGCTCTGGCTCCTGATCGGAACCTGGGCGGCCCTGATGGGCCTGACGATCTTCACCGTCACCGCCTCCACCTTCCCGCTCGGGGCCTTCGACCTCCCGGTCGCCATGGCCATCGCGACCATCAAGGCGACCCTCGTGATGCTGATCTTCATGCACCTCGGGTTCGACAAGGGGTTCCACTCGCTCCTGATCTACGGTTCCTTCCTCTTCGTCTTCCTGTTCATCAGCTTCGTCTGGATTGACCGCGGTCAGTACCAGGAGGCGATCAACGAGAAGGAGCAGCAGGAGATCGCGATCGACCTGGGCCAGTGACCCCGAGCCGACGAGGGCCGTCCTGTGACGGTTCGCCGCGGTGACCGCGAGCGGCCCCGCTCTCCCCGATCACTTGGGGGGGGCGGGGCTTCCTCATTGGGCGCCCCGCTCGGTTGGCGCTACATCGGCGGGCGTCGCCTGCCCGCCGGCAGTCTCACCTGTGGCGAGCCGGGGGGGGGAATCGCCCCGCGGGCAGCATCAGGGGCCTGTGCGCGGGCGAAGATGGACTAGATTCCCCCAAGACCCATGAGCTACTCCAACCCCGGCCCCCTCCGCCATCTCGACCGCCGCGCCCGCCTGGAGGCGAGCGGCGACCTGCCCGAGGGTGAGTACGCTGGCGCCGGAGCGCGCGGCGTAGCGCCCGCCGAGGCGCCCGCCTCGGAGTCCGAGGTGCTGGGCTTCGGGATGAAGCTCTTCCTCGCCTCTCTGACCATGATCTTCGGCGCGACCTTCGCCGCCTACGGGATCATTTGGTGGCGCTCCCGCGACGAGTGGCAGGGCGCGGTCGACAGCGGTGAGGTGGTTCGGCTCGCCGCGGCGACCCTGCTGCTCGTCGTCGCTGACATCGCAGCGGCGCGCGCCTACCGCAACAAGGACGATCGGAAGGCCGCCTTCAAGCTCACCCGCCTGACGCTCATCACGGCCTTCATCTACGTCGTGGTCCAGAGCTTCAGCTGGTTCCCGCTGATCGCCCAGGGGGACCCGGACGGCGACGGCACGCTCCGGATGGAGGGGTTCCTCTTCCTGATGCTCACCATCGCCCACGCCGCCCACGTTCTCGGGGGCGTGGTGGCGAACGGGATCGTGCTCTCACGCTCCACAGGCGGGCGTGGACCCGTCTCGGGCTCGCTCCAGATGCTGTACCAGTACTGGCGCTTCCTGACGGTCATGTGGGTGGCGGTCCTCGCGCTCCTCTTCGGCATGTAGCGGGTGAGGGGGGCTCGGGCGGGTACCCGTCCGCTGGGGCGGCTCCTCAGCTTGACCCGCGGCCTCCCTGGGGAGGCCTCTGGTCCTGCTCCCGCCGGCGGTTCGGCGCCCCCCGAGGGCGTCTAGGGGCCCGATCCTCTCAGGGGCCCTGGGGCGGCCTCAGTGGCTCCTTGCTGACGCGGCCGAGGCCGTGTGCCGTGGCGCGGCCTGGGTCGACCGGGAACGGGGGCCCCTTGGTCTGGCGGCGGCAGCGTCGACGGCGGCAGCTTCGACAGCGGCAGCGTCGACGGTGGCGGCTTCTTGAGCGGCAGTGTCAGCCGCGGCAGTGTCAGCCGCGGCGGTGTCAACAGCGGCGGCGTCAACCGCGGCGGTGTCAACAGCAGCCGTGTCAACAGCGGCCGTGGGGCGAGGCCCGGTTCGCCACCCTCCCGATCGGGACGCTCTGGCCCCAGCGGTCGTGGCCCAGGTGCCGAGTCGGTGCTACCCTGCGCTGATGGAGGCCGTCGCATTCCTCGCCGGGCTCCTCGTGTTCGGCCTGATCAAGCTGTTCCTCGTGCTGGTCCTGACCCGTCATGATGGCGCCGATGCCGTACGGGGCACCCGGCGTGGAGAGGAGCTGCGAGCGAAGGCGCTGGAGGCGAAGGTCGAGGTGCTGGAGGCCCCGCTCAAGGCAGTGGGGGGAGACGCGGGCGAGGGCTGAGGGGGCCGGCCGCGAGATCGCCGCAGGCTGGCAGAGTGGCCTCGTCGCCCGAGTCGCGCGCGTGCCACATGGTCGCCAGCCCCGTGTGACCCGTGCCTCCTGGTGGACTCCCCGTGGTCTCGGCTGTCGCGTCGATCTCGCCTGAGAGAGGTCGGGCTCGAGGCGACCGTGCTGCGGAGACACCTCCACTCCAGCCTGGACAGAGAGGACGCTGCGGTGGGGCCCGCGTACGAACTGGAGAGGGACGGACATGTTCTCCTCAGGGGCGTCTTCGATGCGCTCGGGACGGCTTCAAGCCATGAGGGCGTCGACCGAGCCCATCGTGAGTCACCGCCGGACCATCGGACTGCCTGGCCGCCCGACTGCTTGGCCGCCGGACTGCCGGACCGGCGGAGCGGTGCGCTCGACCCGCCGTGCTCGGAGATGTTCCGGGACGAGGTGTCCGACCGCAGCCTGCTCGTCCAGGGGGCCATCGGGACCTCGGGGGTTCTCACAGCGGTCGAGCCGCCCCTGGGGGAGGACCGCCACGCCATCGCGAACAGGTCCTGGCCGGCCCCTCCGGATCGCGCTTCGGCCCGCAGCGGCACATGGACGGCGGCCCGGACATCGTCCGGCTGACCTGGGCCTCGTGGCCGGAGGAGATCCCGGTTCCGATCCTCGTGGCGACGGCCCAGGTGTGCCTGCAGGAGGTCCGGCTCGAGGACGGCCCGACGGCGATGCTGAGGAGGAGTCACCGGTCCGGCGCCCTCCCGCCCCACGGGTGCATGTGGAGCGTCGATCTCACCCATGGGGGGTGGGGGGCCGCTGCCGTGCACACCGCGCCGCCCGGGGGTGTGACCCTGTTCGTCTCGGACACCCCGCAGCGCCGCTACGCCCCCGGGAGGGGGCGCCCATGACCGGGACTTCGTGCAGCGCATCCACGCCCGCCGAGAGGTCGCCCCACGGGTCGTCCTCTCGGAGCACGGCTGCGTTGCGAGCCCCGCCGCCCGGGAGCGCGCCCGTGCCGCTCGGGAGCGGCAGCTGATCGGCCTGCACGAGCGCTGCTTCCACGACGGCGAAGCCGAGGGGGGGCGCGATCGTGTGTCGGCCGGTTGGTCTCACCACCAGCGGGAGTCCGGAGCCGAGCCCGGCCCGGGTCGCGCCGTCCGACAGGGCGGTCTGGCCCCACTCGGTCCAGACCCACCGGGCGGTCTAGAACTCCTCGAGGGGGACCTGGAAGCGCTCTCGGAGGATCGCCGCGAGCTCGCGGAAGTCATCCACGATGAACTCCGGGTTCGCGGCGTCGACGTCCTGGCCCTCGCGCGCGGCGCGGCGGATCCAGGCCGTGTGCATGCCGATACTCACGGGCGGGACGATGTCATGGGCGACGTTGTCTCCGACGTAGAGGACCTCGCCGGGGAGGAGCCCCATCTCCCGCAGGGCGTGTTGATACAGCTTCACGTTCGGCTTGCTGATGCCGACCTGGTCGGAGATGAAGATGTTGCGCGGCCCCAGAAGGGGGACGAGCCCGAGGCGAATGAGCTTCTCAGACTGCTTGGTCGTCCACCCGTGAGTGACGATGCCCGTGCGGATCTTTGCCTTCGAGAGGGCCCTGAGGAAGGGCTCGACATCGTCGAACGCGCGGAGGTCCTGGAACTTGGTGTCGTGGTAGGCCGCCATGCCGGCCGCCACGATCAGCGCCGGGTTCACGTCGCGCTTCTGGTGGGGGGGGAGGCGCTGGATCAGCTTGTCGTAGTGCTGGCTGTAGTTCGAACCGAACTCCCGAACCACCTCGCGCAGCTCCGCCGCGATCTCCTCGTGGGTCGCGTCGAGGCCCGTCTCGATCATCGCGTCCACGGCTCGCGCCCGAGCGTTCTTCGCGAACTCCGTGGTGGAGAACAGGGTGTCGTCGATGTCGAAGAGGACGGCCTTCATGTGGTGATGGGGGTGCGGGAAGAGGCGCGTCGCTATTGTGCACCGCGCCCGTGATCTGATCCATCGGAACGGTCCGGGCGCGACCCGCGCGGATTCCGGGGATCCGGTGTCGGGTCTCAAGGGGCCCTGCGGGGCGATAGCAAGAAGAGAGCCCGGCGGTCCATTATGGACGCCGGGCTCTCCTGTGGGCTCTCAGAGCGGACCGCGGGGCCCGCGGCTGATCACTGGGACTCGAGCTTGGACTCGACCGACTCGCGGATGTTCGTGATGGTCGCCTTGACCAGCACCATGAGCGAGCTGCGCTCGTCGTTGAACCCTTCGCTCTTGAAGAGGAAGCCGAGGACGGGGATCTGTCCAATCCACGGGACTTCCGCCCGGCGCTCGATGTTTCGGATCCTGGAGAGGCCGCCGAGGAGCAGCGAGCCGCCGTCCGGGAGGAACGCGCTCGTGTTCACGCTCTGGACCTCAAGCTCGGGGAGCTGGAACTCGACCGGGGCGGTGTTGCCACCGAGGGTGGTCGAGAAGTTCCGGAGCGCGACGACCTTGGCCACGGTGGGCTGGATCTCGAGGCGGAGCCACTGGCGGTTCTCGAGGATGGTGGGGCGCACGTCGAGGACAACGCCCTCGTTGAGCACGTTGACCACCGGGTCGGCGACCGCCTGGAACTGGGCGACCTCAACGTCGAAGTCCTGGATGTAAGCGCGCTGGTTCAGCACCGCCACGTAGGCGCGCTGGGAGTCCTGGACGCTGAGCATCTGGCTGTTGACGATCTGGCTCTTCTCACTCTTCTCGACGGCGCGCAGGATCGAGGAGACCTCGGCGTCGTCGAAGAAGGTCATCTGGAAGCTCAGGCCCCCGATGGTGCTCAGGCTGCTGCCGAGAGCGGTCTCGAAGAAGTTCTGGGTGGTCGCGCTGAAGGCGCCGTCCAGGCCGTCATCGAAGAACAAACCGGCGCTGGGCGCGCCCGCGGCGTTCGTGCCGTCGGTGCCCGTGCCGCCGTTGTCGAGGCCGAGGGAGGCCTGGTCCTCGAGGCCGTTGGTCACGTCCTCCAGAACCCGGTTGTCCAGGCCGCGGAAGTCGTTGCCGATCTCCTGGATGAAGTTGTCGGTGACCTCGAGGAACTTGGACTCGATGGTGACGAGCGACGAGTTGAAGCGACGGAGGTCGTTCAGGAACTCGACGATCTGCATCTGGACCTCGGGGGTCTGGGTCACAAGGAGGTTGGTCTCGCCAACCTCGATGCCGACACCCTCGACCTCCCAGGAGTCGGGCGCGACCGTGTCCGTGATCAGCGTCTGGAGGTTCTCCAGCTCGATGATCCGCGGGGCCTCACCGATGGCGCCGAAGGGGCCGCCGCCGTCGTCGTCCTCGAGCTGGTCGATCAGCCGGATCCGGTCGATGCGCGGGCCCTGGAAGTCGGTGAGCGCGAAGATGAGGTCCGAGACGTCGTGGACGACGGGCTCAGGGGCACCGACGGCCTTCTCGGCGCTCGTGATCAGCACCGCGTCGAACATGATCGTCCAGCGGATGTCCTCGCCGGAGGCGGCGACGATCCGGTTGATCGCCTGCTCGGCGGTCAACTCGTTCTGGAAGTTGAAGTTGTAGACGATGCCTTCGTCGGACACGAGGTCCTCGGCCGCCTGGTCCACGATGATGGGGAGGTTCGTGAAGTCGGCGACGTAGCCCATCACGACCTTCAGGCTCTCCTCGTCCTCGATGCTCGGCAGCGTCACCTTGGTGGTGGCGAGGGCTGCGCGGAGCTCCGCTTCGATGGGGGAGATCTTCTTCGCGGGGTTGTAGACGCGCTTGGAGCGGATGATCGACTTACGGCGCCACTCGTCGGCGTCCGGCAGGGTGATGATCTCGTTGCGGGCGATCCGCATCTCCTCGAGCTCTTCGCGGTACTTCTTGAACTGCTCGCTCTTCTTGACGATGTAGTCCGCTTGAACCTGCTGACGGCTGGCGCGGAACGCCGCGGTGCGGATGTCCTCGGCCTGATCGTTCCGCGGCTGCTTCGAGAGGGCGAGGCGGGCAGCGTCTTCGGCCTCACGGTAGCGACCGTCCTCGAAGGCGGCGGCAGCCTCGGCGACGATGAGATCGACCTGGGCCTGCTGGCGGTCGGCCTCGGCGGTCTCCTTCTGCTTCAGGAGCTCGAAGGCCTCGCGGCGAGACATGTCCTTGGCGGACTGCTCGGCGAGGTTGCGCTCCTTCTCGGTCTGAGCGAGGAGATCGCGGACCTCGACGTCCGAGCCTTCCCAGTCGATGTCGTATCCACCGACCTCGATCTTGGTCTGGGCAAGTCGAAGCTCTGCGACAGCGCCGGCGTAGTCGCCGCGCTGCTTCATCATCTTCGCGTCGCTGAGGTCCTGGCGGACCGCGATCTTCAGCTGCTCGAGCTTCAGCGCGAAGCGCGACGCTTCCGCGTCACCGATCGCGTTGACACCGTCGGGGCGGTCGAGGAGCGCGGCCAGCTCGGCGCGCATCCGCTTCGCCTCGAGGCTCTCGCCGTTGATGGCGAGGGCGCGGTCCACCTGGGCGAGTGCCTCGTCCAGCATGAGCTGCTGCTTCATCTCGGTGGCGCGCGCCATGGCCGAGTCGAAGAGGAGCCTGTTCTTCTGCTCGCGCAGCGTCAGGAGCTCGGCGTCCGCCCCAGCTTGATCATCCTGCGCGGCGGCGGCGCCGCCTGCGCGTTCGATCGTGGAGGGGTCGATGGTGGCGCGGCGACCTTCGCTGGTCGTGCTGACTTCAGCGTCCTGGGGAGCCTCAGAAGAGGTCGAAGCACAACCCAGTAGAGCCATGGAGGCGCTGCCGGAGATGAGCAGGAAGGACACGTTGAGGGCGGGGCCTGTGATCCTCATGCGGGGAAGACTCACGTCGAATGCAAGGAGGTGGGGGGAGGAAGCGTGGAGGTGTCGAGACCTCTGCAGCTACCGGTAGAAAATCGTCCGGCTACCGGGGATTAGCCGGATCGCTGTCGACGAGCTTTGGGGGGAGGACACGCGGACTGGTGCGTTCTCCGAGGAGAGCAGCCTCAGGGCCGTGATCGACGACAGCTGGGGAGCCACCGTGCCCGAACGCTCTCGCCGGGGGACGCGTGGTGCGCCCACCGGAAGGACCAGACGGGTCCAAAAGAGTAAGGAAGGGGTCGTGGACCGTCAAAGGCCCTGAGGCGAATCACCGCCACGAACTGAGGTGCGCCGGGGCCGTTCGTCCTCGGGAGGGCGAGCTCACGGGGATCGCACGCGAGAGGTGGAGACCGGGGGGGCGGGGAGTGTCTGGACAGATAGGGCAACGGATTGGCAAACCGGGCTGAGCCCATGGCGCCTCTAGGGGAAAGGGGGGCGTCTGCTCCACCGCGAGCCGCCGCCGCGGCGGATCACCAAGGGGGCGCAAGGGGGCGCAAGAAAGGCGGAGCCAGGCGCTGGCGTTCGAGGGGATCGGGCGGCGGGTCAGATCCGAGTGGCCGAGGGGCCGGCCGTGTACGAGACCCTCGCCGCAGGTGGGGTCCGGGACCCCGCGACAGAGTGCTGGGCCGCGCGCCGGGCCGGGAGGAGGGCCCCCTCTGCCGCCGACGTCCGGCTTCCGGAAGCCGGGAGGCCCTCGTTCGTCCGGCTCTGGTGGACCTGCGGCGCTCAAGGGTGCTCGCCGTGGACTCCTCCGCGCGCGGGGACGACGCCCGAGCAGGCCGCGTGAGCGTTCTCAGGGCCCAGCTCCGCGGCGAAGCGCTCAGGAGGGAAGCCCGGAGCCGGCGGCTCGAGCTGGAGGCTCGGGTCAGAGGGTGGCCCAGATGCTCGGGCCTGACACTCGGACCTGAAACTCGGGGCAGAGACCCGGGGGCAGGGGCCCGGAGAGGGGCCCGGGGCAGAGGCTCCGGCGGCAGAGGCTCCCGCGGCAGAGGCTCCCGCGGCGAGCCTGA
>CBFHHK010000041.1:0-24853 GCA_965655435.1 Planctomycetota bacterium
TCACCTCGGACCCCCGCGCCGCCCTCGGGCTGGCCATCGGCGCTGCGGAGTCCCCCCGGGGGAAGGGGCGACTGAAGCTGAGGCGCTGGCGGAAGGGCAAGGTCAAGTCGGTGCTGATCAAGCTCCGGGTCCTGGGCGAGTACGAGCCCACCGCGCCCTTTGACTGCCCCAAGTCGCGCAAGGTCCTCGACGCCGCCTGCGACCACATCGCCGCCAACATGAAGGGCGGCATCGACGGCATGGTGAACGCGCTCGCGCTCCTCGCGAACGGAGATCGGCGCCACGTCGCCGCGGTCCGCGACCTCGCGAGGACGGTCGGGCGCCCGGACACCGAGTTGACCCTGGAGGGCCGGACCTCGGGCCTGCTCGCCTGGGAGTGGGGCTACCGAGCGGTCTTCCTCTGCGAGTACTTCCTCGCAACCAAGGATCGCCAGGTCCTCCCCGCCATCGCCGAGTACGCGGGGACCATCGCGCGCGGCCAGAGCCGCGTCGGGACCTGGGGCCACGGCATGGCCTGGCCCGACCTCAACGACGGGGAGCTCCACGGGTCCCTCGGTGGATACGGCGCCGTCAACCAGGCGGGGCTGGTGTGCCACCTCGCCCTGGTTCTCGCGGAGGAGTGCGGTGTGAAGGACCGTGAGATCAGCGAGGCCATCCAGCGCGCGAACCGCTTCGCCCGCTTCTACACCGGCAAGGGAGCGATCCCGTACGGCGACCACCGGCCGGGCTGGGACAGCCACGACGACAACGGAAAGAACTCCCTGGCCGCGCTGATCTTCGACCTCCAGGGCATGAACGAGGAGGCCTCCTTCTTTGGTCGTATGGCGGTGGCGTCGTATGACGAGCGCGAGCAGGGCCACACCGGCAACTACTTCAGCTTCCTCTGGGGTCCCATCGGGGCCAACCGGTTGGGCCAGGAGGCCGTGAGCGCCTTCCTCGGCGAGCAACGCTGGTACTACGACCTCGCCCGGGCCCACGACGGCAGCTTCCCCTACCAGGGCGGCGCCGGGATGTCGGGCGGAGAGCACAAGTACGGCAAGTGGGACTGCACCGGTGCCTTTGTCCTCGCCAACACCTTCGACAAGGGGGAGCTCTTCATCACCGGGCGCGGCGTCCAGAAGAAGAACCGTCTCGTGGGCGACGACCTGGCCGACACCATCGAGGCGGGGCGGGGCTACGACTCCTGGTCCAAGGGCGCGGCGCACTACTCGGAGAAGCGCCCGGCGGAGCTGATCCGCCACCTGAAGAGCTGGTCGCCAGCGGTGCGCTCCCGCGCCGCCAAGGCCCTCGCCAGCAGCGGCGAGACGCCGACGGCCGAGCTGCGAGCCATGCTGAAGTCCAGGCAACTCGACGTCCGGTACGGCGCCTGCCAGGCCATCTCCGAGCTAGGCCCCAAGGCCGCGGCTGCGGTCCCGGAGCTACGTCGATGCCTGCAATCAGACGATGTTTGGCTCCGGATCCAGGCCGCCTTCGCCCTGTCCGCAGTGGGCAACCGCGCCGCAAAGGCGATCCCGGAGCTGCTGAAGCTCGCGCTGTTGGAGGATGACGCCGACCCGCGCGAGATCACCCAGCGCTACCTCGCCTTCTGCCTCTTCTATCCTGGCGGCGCCCTCAAGATGCGGGGCCTGCTGTCCAAGGACCTCGGCGACCTCGACCGCGCGGACCTCCTGCCCGTCATCGAGCGACTCCTCCTCAACGACGACGGTCGAGCACGCGGCGCCATGGGCACCGTCTTCAAGCTCATGACCCTCGAGGAGCTCACGCCACTGCTGCCCCAGCTCGTCGAGGCCGTACGCACGCCATCCCCCAGCGGTGTGATGTTCTCCAACGGCGTCCGGCTCGCCGGGCTCGACTTCCTGGCAGCCAACCGAATCGCCGAGGGCATGGAGCTCTGCATCCTCGTCACCGAGATTGACAAGTGGGGCAAGCAGGACCGCATCCTCCGCTGCATGAAGGCGCTCCAGCAATACGGTGGCGCGGCGCAGGAGGTCCTGCCGCAGCTGCGTGACCTGGAGGAGCGGCTCCAAGCTCATCGCGAGGCCCGTAATCTCGGGGAGCAAATTCAGGCCTGCGTGGACGCCATCGAGGCCATCGAGACCGCCCAAGCGTCTCCCGAAGTTCGGAGCGTTGCCGAGGTCATGGGCTCGAAGAGACGCCGGCGCTGAGCCGAATCGGGACGCCCAACCCGGCCCGACGCCGCCCCCTGGGGCTCCTGGACCGGGGGGCGCTTAAACCTCCGGTGGATTCCTCTTGCCGGCGCCATGCCGCCGATCTATCCCTGGAATAGCAGCGGTGCGTCGTTCGACGCCGACCTGCAGCCCCTTCATGTCTCAGTCGCTCAAAGCCCTGATCCTCCTGCTCCTGGCGTTGCCTGGGCTGATCCTCGCGCCGGGCTCGGCGTTTGTGGTCTGCCTCTGCGACTCGGGCGCGGTGGATCCTGCGGCAGCGTCATGCTGCCAGGCGGCGCCGTCCACGGCGCCCAGCGCGGCAACAGTGGCGGACTGCAGCGGGGAGACTGGCTGCGGTAAGGATTGCGATAGCGGCTGGTTCAACCCGGGGTGCTGTGGAGACGCCGGGGACTGTGCGGGATGCCTCGAGTTCGAGGTGGACGACCTGCTCCTCGCCACGGTGGATGGCCCCTGCTGCACGGTCCCGCCGGCGGTCCTGATGGCGATCAGCCACCAGTGGGCCGCGTCGCCCCGCGCGACCGCGATGCTCAGCGGCCCCGTCACGCGACCGCCTCCGCCGGTGCCACGACTGAATGCCGGGCTCCTCCCCGGCGTCCGTCCGCTACGAATTTGAAGCTCGGGATCCGCGCGTGACCGCTCACGCGCGCCGCCGTCAAGGTGCCCCGATTCTTCAACCCGTAGCCAGATGACCCGACCGAACTGCGTCGGCCTGTGGGCAGCGCTCTCCGCGCTCGCCTGCGCCACCCCTGAACGCGTGATCCTCGACGAGGGGAGCGCCCGCGCCGCCCTCGAGGCTCGCGCGGACGCGAGCCCTCGCCTGGAGACCTTCCTCGCCGCTGACCTCCCGGGCAGCCTGCTCTCCAGCCCTGCGCCGGAGGCCTGCGCCCGCCCGGAGCAGCCCGGCTATTGGTATCTCCGTGCCGCCGCCTGGGCACCGCAGGTTCGAGCGAGCCGGCGGGCCCTCGCCGTGGCCCGAGGGGAAGAGCAGAGCGCCGGGGCACCGGACCCCGTCGCGCTCCAGGTCATCGACAAGGACCTCGGCGGCGACTCCGACCTCGGCGACGCGCTGGCGGCCTTCGATCTCATCGGACTCCTCGGCCTCGGCCCCGCCGGCGCCGAGGAGGCCGTGGCCCAGACCCAGGTTGAGGCGGCCCGAGCAGCCCTCGAACATGCCGCTTGGAGCGCCTGGCTCGAGGCCGAACGCGCGCTCGTGCAGTGGCGCGCCGCGGCGCGGCGGTCGGAGCGTCTGACCCTGCTCGAGAGCGGGGCGGACCTTGACCTCATGCGCGTCGAGCTGCTCCTCGCCGGGGGACGTCTCGGCCGGAGCCCCTCGGAGGCCGCAGTAGGAGCCGCCGCAGAACTCACCCGACGCGTCTCCCTCGCCTCGGACGAGCGCTCGCGCGCGCGGGCTCGCCTTGCCGCGGTCGTGGGACTCGACCCGGAGCGAGACCTTCGGGGTGAAGCACCAGCGACCCCCGCGCCCACAGCCCTCGGGCCGACCGAGGCCGGCCCATGGTTCGATGTCGACGCACACCTCTCCACGCACCCGGCCCTGAGGGTCGCACAGCGCACCTTCGAGCTGCGGGAGAGCCAGGTGCGCGAGGCCGCAGCGAGGGCCTGGCCCGGCGTCTCACTGGGTCCCCGGTTGGGCTTCATGGATCCCACGCTGATCGGCGGCGTGCTCCGCATCACGGTCCCCTTCCCCTCCAGCTGGGAGGGGCGGCTGACCGCGGCAATGGAGCGGCGCGACGCGGCCCTCGAGGCGTACGAGGACCAGCTGCACCTCCTCCAGACGGGAGAGGTCGACGCCCTGGCGCGCATGCTCGCGGCGGGCACACGGGTCGACGGTGCCTCTAGCGAGGTCGTGCAGTCGCTGCTCGACGAGTGGGAGGCGGCCCGGATCGGCTTCTGCGTCCAACGCACACCGCTGGCCCAGTGGACCGGCGCGCTCCGCAGGCTCTCGATGCGCGCCACCTGGGACATCGATGACATGGAGCGACGAGAGCTCGCCACGCTCGACCTCGTGGCCTCGCGCGGCCCCATGGCCGTCCCGCTCTTCACGGAGACTCCCCGATGAGCTCCGTCGACCAGAACGTGGACCTCAGCGGGCTCTCGCGCACGACGCCCACCATTCCCCCTCCCAGGCGAGGTTGGTGGCGGGCCATCGTGCCTGTGGCTCTACTGGGCGCCTTCGCCTTCATTCTCCGTGACGCCATCGCGGAGCTCCTCACCGAGCGGATCCCGGTGACCCTCACCCGGCCCGTTCGCATCGAGGGGCCGGAGTCCGCCGTGGCCCACCGGACCCTCCTGACCCAGGCCGCAGGGTGGGTCGAGCCGGACCCGTTCCCGGTGCACGCCCCCGCACTCGCCGGGGGGGTCGTGCGCGAGGTGCTGGTCCAGGAGTCAGACCCCGTGACCGCCGGGCAGCCCATCGCCCGTCTCATCGACGAGGACGCCCTCATCGCCCGGGACCGCGCGCGGGCGG
This sequence comes from Planctomycetota bacterium, assembly GCA_965655435.1. Lineage (GTDB taxonomy): Bacteria > Planctomycetota > UBA1135 > UBA1135 > Saltatorellus. Next base: position 4,675 of record CBFHHK010000041.1, read on the forward strand.
AGCTCGCCGAGGCCGAGGCGGGCGTGGCCGTCGCCGCTGCTGAACACCGTCTCGCCGAGGCGAGCTTCGACGCCGCCATCGAGGTCACCGCGGCCCGGGATGCCGCGCTGGCCCGCCACGCCGGCCGAGTCGCCGCCGCTGCAAGGACGACCGCAGCCGTCCGCGGCGGGGTCGCCTCGATCTCCCTGGCCGAGAGCGAGGTCGAGGTCCAGCGAGCCCTTCAGGAGGCCGGGACCTCTGGCCCCCGACAGGTCGAGATCGCGGAAGCCGACCTTGAGCTGGCGGTCAGCCTCCTCGCCAAGCTCGAGGCCGACGCCGCCCTCGCCACCGCCGCCCTGGACGAGGCCGCCATCGAGATCACGCGGGCCGAACGACACCTCGAGCTTCGCATCGAGGAGCGCCGCGACGTGGAGACCAGCCTGGCGGAACTCGCCCAGGCACAAGGAGCCAGCGAGCGCTCGAAGGCCACCCTGGCCGCCGCAGAGCTGGCCCTCGACCGCATGGTGGTCCGCGCCCCCGAGGACGGCATCGTCCTCGAGCGCCTCGCGGTCACCGGTGACCCCCTGAAGGCCGGGGCAGCGGTCTGTTCCCTCTACGATCCCGGCAGCCTCAGGGTGAGGGTGGACGTCCCGCAGACCGAGGTCGGCGCCCTGGCCACGGGACTGGAGGTCGAGGTCCTCGCTGACTCCCGGGCCGGTCGACCCTACGCCGGCGAGGTGCTGCGGGTCGTCCAGCTGGCCGACATCCAGAAGGTCACCCTCGAGGTCCAGGTGCGCATCCTCGAACCCGACGACCGGCTCCGGCCCGACATGCTCGCGCAGGTCCGCTTCTTCTCGCGCCCGGAGGAGCCCTCCGACGGGGAGGCCGTCCAGGCCCCCCGGCGCATCGCGGTCCCGCTGGAGCTGGTGCGGGACGGCGCCATCTGGGTCCACCAACCCCGCGGCAACCTGGCCATCCGGCGACCGATCAAGACCGGTCGAGAGCAACGCGGTCCGGGCGGCGAGCGCCTCATCGAGGTCCTCGAGGGCCTCGACTGGACGGTGGAGCTCATCGACCGTGGCCGGGAGCAACTCCCGGCCGACGCGCCCGAGGCCGGCGTCCCGATCACGATTCACCAACCCGACGGCGGCGCCGCGGAAGGAAACCAGCCATGAGCTTCATCGAACTCCGCGGCGTGACGCGCCGCTACATGAAGGGCGGCCACGCCGTCACTCCGCTCGATGACGTCGACCTCGACGTCGGGCCGGGCGACTTCCTCGTGCTGCTCGGTCCATCAGGCTCCGGCAAGACGACGCTCCTCAACCTGCTCGCCGGCATCGACCGGCCCGATACGGGCACCGTGACGGTCGGCAACCAGGACGTCGGCGGCACCCGGGCCTCCAAGCTCGCCCGCTGGCGAGCCCGGACCGTGGGCTACATCTTCCAGCGCGCTCACCTCGTCCCCGTCCTCACCGCTTACGAGAACGTCGAGCTGCCCCTCTGGCTCCAGAAGCTGTCCCGCGCGGATCGACACCGCCGGGTCGAGCTGGCCCTCGCGGCGGTGGGGCTCACCGACCGGGCGACGCACCTGCCCAAGCAACTCTCTGGCGGCCAGGAGCAACGGGTCGCCATCGCCCGCGCCCTGGTCGCGGACCCGGAGCTGCTGGTCGCCGACGAGCCCACCGGCAGCCTCGACGCGGAGTCGGCCGAGGGGATCCTCACGCTCCTCCAGCGCCTGAACAAGGAGCAGGGGAAGACCATCGTCATGGTGACCCATGACGAGCGCGCCGCGCAGGTGGGTAGCCGCGTCTACCGCCTCGAGCGCGGCAAGCTCGTCCCGGCAACGGCTGCCGGGGAGGTCGCCCCGTGAAGGTCCTCCTGCTCGTGTTCCGCAACATGAGGCGCCGCCTTGGACGGACCACCATGACCGTCCTCGGCGTGGCCAGCGCCCTCGCGCTCCTGGTCCTCGTCGAGAGCCTGGGCACTGGTCTCTCCAGGGCGATGGACGCCACCGACGCCGCGCGCACCCTCGTCGTGTTCAGGGACAACCGATACTGCCCCCAGACCTCGTTCCTGCCGGAGTCCTACACCCGTCGCATCGAGAGCGTGGACGGCGTGCAGCGGGTCCTCCCCGTGAAGATCTTCCTCAACAACTGCCGCGCGAGCTTGGACCTGGTGACCTTCCAGGGCGCGCCCGCCGCGGACCTGCTGGCGCAGCGGGACCTGAAGACGATCGCGGGAGACGTCGCCACCTTCGAGCGCGAGAAGGACGCCGCCCTCGTGGGTCAGACCTTTGCCACGAGGAAGGGGCTGGAGGTCGGCGATCGGTTCCGCTTCGGCGAAATCGACGTCAAGGTCGCCGCGATCGTCGCGTCGCCCGACTCCACCCAGGAGTCCCTGATCCTGACGCACCTCGAGTACCTCCAGCGCGCGGGCCCGGTCAATCGCCTCGGCACGGTGACCCAGTTCGAGGTGCTCGTGGACGAGCGCGCCGAGCCTGGCGAGGTGGGCGCCCGAATCGACGAGCTCTTCGCCACCGCCGAGTCACCGACCGACACGCGGCCGAGGATCGCGTACCTGGAGAGCGCAACCCGCGACCTGCGCGAGATCCTGCGCTTCGGGAGGCTCCTCGGCCTGGCCTGCATCGTGGTCGTCCTCTCCCTCGTCGCCAACACGGTCATCATCGCGGCTCAGGAGCGCGTCCGCGAGACGGCGGTGCTGCGCGCCATCGGCTTCAGGGAGACGCACATCGCGGCCCTGATCCTCGGTGAGGCCATGGCGCTCTCCGTCACCGGTGCCGTGATCGGGGTCGGGGGCGCGCTCCTGCTCCTGAGTACGGCCCACCCGACCATCGGCAGCGAGGGCGTCTCCATCGAGTTCATGCTGACCCCCGCGCTGGTCGGCAACGGCTTCTTGCTCGCGCTCGGCACGGGCCTCGTCGCGGGGATCCTCCCCGCGCTTCGAAGCGCACGCGCAGGCATCGTGGACTCCCTGGTGAGCTGACATGGCACTGCCCCTCGATCACTCCATCCGAAACCTCGGGCGGCGCCCCACGAGGACGCTCCTGGCTGGCCTCTCCAGCGCCATGGTGGCGGCCCTGCTCGTGGCCACCGTCGCCTTCGCCCGCGGGCTGGAGGGGACCTTCTCGGGTGCCGCGGATCCGCGCACCGCCCTGCTGCTCTCCTCGGTGGCAGAGCGAGACGTTGTCCGCTCCACGGCGCAGGCAGGGCTCGGGTCCCTCGTCCAGGCCAGCGTGCCCGGGGTCCTCGTGGCCTCCGACGAGATCCACATGGGCACGTCGGTCCAGGTCCCGGGGGAGCAGGAGACCTACTCGGGCTTCGTGCGCGGCGTCACCGACGCAGCCTACGAGGTCCACCGCGCCCTGACCCTGACCGCCGGCCGCCTCCCTGGACCGGGCGAGGTGATGGTCGGGCGCCTTGTGGCGGGCCAGACGGGCCTCGCTCCCGAGCGGCTGGCGCTCGGGCGGTCCCTCGTCCTCGAGGGAGCGGAGCTCACCATCGTGGGCCACTTCGCGGCCCCGGGTACGACCCTGGAGGCCGAGATCTGGACGCCCCTGGACCCGCTCCGGGGCCTCTCTCAGCGCGAGGACTCCTCCTGCGTCTTTGTCCTCCTCGAGGGGGAGCGCAGCGCGAAGCTGCTCAAGCTCTTCTGCGACCGCCGGCTCGATCTCGAGCTCGAGATGGTCTCGAGCGAGGAGTACTACGCCGAGCTGGCGGAGTACATGCGCCCCATTCGCTCCATGGCCTGGGCGCTGGCGTTCCTCATCGGTGTCGCCGCGCTGCTCGGTGGCGCGAACACGTCAATCGCCTCTGTCCAGGACCGCATCCGCGAGCTCGCGGCGCTCCGCGCCCTTGGCTTCAGCTCCTGGTCCATCGCACGATCCCTGCTCGTCGAGGCGGTCATCATCGCCGCAGCGGGCGCCCTGTTCGGCCTCGCCCTCGGCCGCGTGGTCCTCTCCGGAGCCTCCGTGAGCCTCGCCATGAGCGCCTTCGAGCTCCGCGCCGACGCCGTCGCCGTGCTCGTCGCCTTCGGCGCGGCCCTGCTGATCGCCTTCCTCGGGGTGGTCCCCGCGGCGATCCGCGTCATCCGCCTCCCCATCGCCACCGCGCTGGTCGAGGACTGAGCGTCGCGGCGACCCCACGCCGCCCCTCAGCGCGTCGCCCCCCCTTCTCAAACACTGTCCCCTTCTCCAAAACCCGTCGCCCTCCCTGGGCGCACCCCCGGAACCGTCATGAAGCTCCTTCAAGCCACCGCCGCCCTCGCCGTCCTCGCGTTCAGCTCCAGCTGCTCCACCGAAGCGCCCCCCGCGGCGAAGGAGGTCGCGGCCATGCCCGAGGCCCTCTGGTCCGCCAACCCGATGGCCGATGCCGTCGAGGTCCTGGCGGCCAAGCAAGCCCCGAACGGACAGGTCGTCGTCGTGAAGGGTCAGCTCCAGGACTTCGGGGACCTCGCGACCTTCCGCCTGGTGGACAACTCGTTCCCGCCGTGCACGGACCAGTGCGCGACGCCTTGGGACTTCTGCTGTGAGGACCCCTCCGACATCGCGGCCGCGACCATCAACGTCGAGTTCCTTGACGGAGACCTGCCCGCCTCCTGGAACCTCCGTGGAGCCCACGGCCTGGATCACCTCTCGGCGGTCTGCGTCACGGGTACAATGCACACCGACGAGGCGGGCAACGCTCGCCTCTCGGCCACCTCCATCGCGAAGCTCTGACCACCGCGCCAGGAGAGTTCAGCGCTCGGCAGGGGACCTGAAGTCAGCGGAGGGGACGTGGGCACGGTCCATGAGCCCCTTCGCCTCCTGCACCCGCGCGGCGTGCTCCAGCACCCCCGAGAGGTCACGGGTCTCCCCGGGATCGCTCGTGAGGTCGTAGAGCCGCACGGCCCCGGTATGCATCGGCGAGCGGAGCGCCTTCCAGCGTCCGAAGCGCACGGCCTCCGCGGAGCCCCGCTCGTGAAACTCCCAGTACAGGGGCGCCGCCGGCGGCGCCCCTGCGCCCTTCAGCGTGGGCAGGAGGTCCCGGGAGTCGAGCCCAGGGGGAACCGCCGCACCGGCCAGCGCTCCAGCCGTGGCAAAGAGGTCCTGGAAGTGCACCGGGCTGTCGTTCACCACCCCCGCCTCGACCGTCCCCGGCCAGCGCGCGATGAACGGCACCCGGATCCCGCCCTCCGTCAGGGCGCGCTTGATCCCAAGGAACGGACCATTCGAGTTCGCGAAGTCGGGGTCGTTGCCGCCCTCACGGTGAGGACCGTTGTCCGAGAGGAACAGCACCAGCGTGTCCTCGTCGCGACCCATCTCGGCGAGCGCCTCGAGCAGCTCCCCCACCTGCTGGTCGAGCGCGGACACCATGGCCGCGTGCTCGCGCTGCCGCTCGGGCCAAGGCCGATCGGCGTAGACCCCCAACTCCGGCACCTCCATCCCGTCGGCCCCGGCCTCGTTGTTGGCGTGGGGAATCGTGCTGGCCAGATAGAGGAAGAAGGGCTCGTCTGCAGGGACACCCCGGAGCCACCCCATGGCCTCCCTATGAATCCGCGCCGGCGCCCAGTCGTGGCGCTCGCTGGCCTTGCCCTGGCCCCACTTGCCCTCGCCCGGCACGACGTTGGAGAGCTCCACACGCTGCTCTCCGTCCCAGAGGTGTGTGGGATAGGAGTTGTGGGCGTGGAGCTGGTCCGAGAAGCCGAAGAAGCGCTCAAAGCCCTGGCGCACCGGGTGTCCGCTGCTGCCGGCGTTGCCGAGTCCCCACTTGCCGAAGAGGGCGGTGCGGTAGCCCGCGCCCCCGAGCAGCTCCGCCACCGTCACATCCTCATCCCGAAGGGGCACTCGGCGGTTCCCGCGCACCCGTGTGTGGCCGGCGTGCAGCCCGGTCATGAGCACCGACCGGCTGGGGGCGCACACGGTGGAGCCCGCATAGCCCGCGGAGAAGCGCATGCCCTCCGCCGCCATGCGGTCGATGCACGGCGTCAGGATCTTCTCCTGCCCCTGGCAACCGAGGTCGCCCCAGCCGAGGTCATCGGCGAGCACCACCACGAGGCTGGGGGGCCGGCCGCCCCTCACCCCCGCGGCGCTGTGGCCCTGGAGCTCCGCCGTCGCCCAAGCGGGCACGGCAAGGGGGGCGGCGGCGACAAGGCCAGGCGCGATGGACGCCGCGAGGATCAGGCTGAGCATGCCCAGAGCCTACAGGAGCCCGCGACGAGCCCGAGCCCACGGCCTCCTCAGGGTGCTCCCCCAGCCGCAGCTCCCTCTGCCGCAGCTCCCCCAGCCGCAGCTCCCTCTGCCGCAGCATTCCCTACCGATGAAGCACCTACCGGTGAAGCCACTGCTGCTGAGGCCGCTGCTGCTGAGGCCACTGCCGCTGAAACCGCTGCCGCTGAAACCCCGCCGCTGAAGCCTCTGCCCACGAGCGCCTCCGCTCCCTGGAGCCGCTGCGTGCGGAAATCACTGCACGCGGAAATCACTGCATGCTCGACCCTCTGCATGCTCGAACTACTGCGTGCTCGAACTACTGCGTGCTCGAACTACTGCGTGCTCGAACCACGGCATGCCCAAACCACTGCGCGCTGGAGCTTCACGCCACCGCGGCCGCTGGCCCGCGCGGCCGCTGGCAAGGCCGGCGGGCTCCGCTCCCTGGCAACCGCACCCACGGTCGGGAATGACCAGCCGCAAGACCGCCGCCTGAAGGGGGGAGCCGGCGGGTCAGTGATCCAGACGACAGGCCGAGGCGGTGCACCGCTTCCGCCTGCCGTCCAATGGCGATCTCAGCGCCGCAGGGTCTTGCCGTACGCCTCGAGCTCCGCCTGAATCCCCGCCACATCGTCATCGTCCAGCCGGGTGGTGCTGCGCCGCAGCATCTCGGCGAACCAGGCCACCTCTTCGGGTTGGACCGGGCAGCCGATGTTCCCGGAGGGAGCGTCGCTGGACACCAGCTCCTTCCCGTCTGCGTCGAGGATGACCATCCACGGGATGCCGCCGCGCCGCTCACCGCGCAGGCGCTTGGCCACGGCGTCGCCGCTCGTGTTCCGCTCCACGTCGATCTTGATCGTGACGTAGTCACGCCCCATGGGATCCATGACCCCCTGGCGCCCGAGGAACTCCTCGAGCTTGAAGCACCAGCCTCACCACGGGGCGCCGAGGTGAACCAGGACGCGCTTCTTCTCCTGGGTGGCCTGGGCCAGAGCGCTCGCGAGGATCACCTCCGCGTCCGCGCTCGCCACCTTGTGCTCCCGCGCGAAAGCCCACAGGCGGTCCCTGTCGAGCCCTGCCATCGCGATCGACCCCAGGGGCGCGCCGCGGGCGTCCAGCGCCAGCGCCGTGGGCTGGGTCGCGGTCACCCCGAGGGCCGCCGCGAGAGGGCCGCCCAGGGGGGCCGGGACGGTCTCGTACTCGTTGCTGAGCTCCCGGCGCAAGGCCCGGTCGAGCCGCGACAACTTGCTGAAGGCCGCGCGATCATCGTCGCTCCCGAGGAGCACGAGGAGCCGCTTGTCCTTGCGGACCGCGCGCTCCGCGGCCTCGGTCAGCTCCGTCGGCAGACTCGACGGCGCAGGCTCGGCGAGGAGCGTCTGCACGGTCGCCTCGAGCGCCCCGTTCTGGAGGTCCGCGACCCGAAGGTTTCCCGCGCGATCCACGACGTAGTAGTCAGGGAAGGAGTCCACCGCGAAGGCGCCGACCGTGAGCTTCCCTGGGCGGTCGATCGCCACGGGGTAGTCAATCCCCTGCTTCTCGACGAAGCCGGCCATCTGCTCGCCTCCATTCGCCGAGTGGACTCCGATGAGGACCAGACCCTGGTCCTTGTAGCGCGCCGCGAGGTCCTTCAGACCCGGCACTGCGCCACGACAGGGGCCTCACCAGGTGCCCCAGAAGTCGAGGACCACGACCTTCCCCTTCAAGGCGGCCCAGTCCATCGGCGCGCCACCGGTGTTCATCCAGCCGTCTACCTGAAGCTCGGGGGGCGCGTGCCCCTCCAGTGCCTGCTTCGCGGGGTTCGGCTTCTCGCGCGGAAAGTCCCCGCTCGCGAAGAGCGGGAGGGCCGTGAGCGCCGTGAAGGCGGCGGCGATGAGGGTGCGTCTCATGGGAAGGGGGTCGCGGAGCGACGGGGAAGGTGACACTTCTGGTACGGATCGAGCGTAGCGCCCATCTCGAAGCCGGCGATGCAAAAGCGCCTGAGCCCGCCCCTGCGACCCCAGGGCATCCGCCGGGACGCTGCACATTGGGAGCAGCCTGGCCACCGGCAAGATCAGCGCTCCGCTTACGATGGCGCCAGGCCCGCTCCCTCCATGCTCACCTGGCGACGAAATCTGGCGCTCCTGGCGCTCTCGATCCTCGGGATCGTCCTGGCCTGGCCGCACCGGAGGGAGATCCTCGAGTTCCTGGCCCCGCCGGAAGCCGACTACGTGGTGGAACAGTCGCTGGCCGAGGGCTACGGCCGCGCCAGCGCCGACCTCTCCGCGGCGTGGAGCGTTCCCCTGGAGCCCGGATATGGCGGCGCAGTGGTCTTTGATCGCAAGGCCTATGTGCTGGACCGCGAGATTGGCGTCGGGGAGACCCTGCGCGTCATCGACATCCTCGACGGGACTCCCCTGTGGACGTTCAGCTACCCCGAGCCCGGACGACTCCAATCCGCAGGGTCGCGGACGGCCCCGGCGGTCAGCAGGCGGTCGGTGTTCCTGGCCAGCGGCTTCGGGACGGTGCACTGCGTGGATCGCGCCACGCGGACCGCCACCTGGAAGCGGCATCTGGTGGAGGACCTCGGGGGCGCGATGCCGGACTTCGGCTTCTCGGCCGACCCGGTGCTGTACGGTGACCTGCTGATCTTGCCCGCGCTGGGCGACTCGACCGGCCTCATCGCGCTGGACCAGGCCACAGGGGAGATACGCTGGAGGACCCCCGGCTTGGGCACCAGCCAGTCGCAACCCGTCCTGATGACGCTGCGGGGCGAGGAGTTCCTCTTGTTCATCTCCTGCGACGCCCAGGGCGCAGGCGAGAACTCCCCGGCGCCGGCCCTCATCAGCGCCTTCAACCCGCGAACGGGCGGGCTCCGATGGCGGCACCGGACCCTGCTCACCAACGTCCCGGTGCCACCGCCGGTTGCGGTGGACGAGTCCCGCTTCGTGGTCACAGGGGGCTACGCCGGCGGGACGAGTCTCCTGAACCTCTCCCGCTCGAAGGCGGGGGCATTCGCGGTCACCGAGGACTTCCACATCGAGAAGGGGTCTCAGCTTCACCCTCCGGTGGTCGTCGGGGAGCACATCTACCTGCTGGCGAACGAGAACACCAACGTGTCCCGTCTCCGGCGCGGTCAGGGTGGGCTGCGCTGCTTTGACCTCGAAGGTGAGGAGCAGTGGTCCACCGGGAGGGACCCCTACTTCGGACGCGGACACATGATCCAGGTGGGTCGCTACTTGCTGATTCAGGACGGCATGAGCGGCATCCTGCGCCTCTGCGTCGCCTCCCCTGATCGCTACGAGCAGGTGGTCACCGCCAACGTCTTCAAGAGTCCCCCCAAGGAGCGCAAGCGTATGTGGGGCCGGATTGCCGGCTGGAACGGCACCCTCGTCCTGCGCGGGGACCGGGAGCTCGTGGGGGTCTTCCTGGGCGGCACGCCACCTGGCGCGAGGCGGGCCCGCCCGCTGCCCGCCGAGGATCAGCCGACCGAGGATCAGCCGATCGAGCCCAGCGAAACCACCCGGTGACAACGCCCAGGCGCTGACACCGACGGCCCCCAGGAGGCCTGGGTCGCGGGAGGTCGGCTCCCACGGGGGCCCGGTTTCAGTGGGCCCGGTTCCAGTGGGCCCGGCTTCAGTGGGCCCGGCTTCAGTGGGCCCGGTTCCAGAAAGCCCGATGCATGGGAACTCGGTGCACGGGTACCCGGTTCACAGAGCTCCAGCGGTCCATGGCCGGGTTCAACGAGCTCCAGCTCTCAAGGACCCGCAGCGCTCGTCCTCGGAGGTCCAAGATCCGCGCCGGCTCCCCGCAGACCATCGCTCCCCCCGGGACCAACGATGCCCCCTGCGGGACGAACGACCTGACTCCGACCCAGCCCCGACCTCCCGGCTCAGGATCCGGCTCGAATCCAGGCACGCCACCCAGGCCAGCCGCCCCGCACGCGCTCCAGCCCCTTGACACTCTCGCCCCGTGCCGTGACTTTGACCCCATGGGAGCCCGCTCCGAGTTCGATGTGGAGGACGCCCTCCGGCAGGTGGCAGATATCCACGCCCAGGTGGCCCGTTCCTCGTTCTTCCGCGGCTACCGCGCAGAGATCGCTGTGGGCCAGGCTGCGGTCGCGCTTGGCACGGCGGCCGCCGAATGGGCGGCTTGGGGTTCCATTGAACCCCAGACCCACGCGCTGATCTGGCTCGGAGTCGCCCTCGTCTGCGCCCTCGCTTCGCTCATCGACCTTGGGCTCCGATGGCGAACCCTCCCGCGGCGGTCGCCCAAGATTGCAGCCCAGCAACTCGTGCCCGCCCTGGCCGTGGGCGTCGCCCTCGCTCCCCTGCTCTGGGACCAGGCGGAACTCCTGCCGGGGATCTGGACCATGCTCTTTGGAGTGGGACTCCTGTCCTCCGCGCCGTACCTCCCGGGACACATCCGGCTCCTCGGGCTCTTCTATCTCGCCGCAGGGGGCGTGATGGCCCATGCTGCCCGCGTTGGGCTCCACTCCCCCTGGCCCATGGGCCTGACCTTCTGCGGTGGGCAACTGGTCGCTGCCGCTATCCTGAGAGAGATACAGGTGGCTCCTGGCCATGACGAGCGCTCGACCCCAACCCAATCGACCACCTGCGATGACTGATGGCCTCGATGACTGACGGCGACTACAGCTACGACGGACTGGACCGACTCCTCCACGAGCGGGCGCGCCTGTCGATCTTGACGGCCCTCTCCAGCGAGAGCGGAGGCCGTTCGTTCCCAGAGCTCCGCTCCCTGTGCGGCTTGACCGACGGGAATCTCAGCCGACACATCAAGGTCCTCGAGGAGGCCAACCTGCTCAAGGCCAAGCGCACGGGCAGTGGTCGCGGCTCGAATACACACCTGACCCTCTCCGCCCATGGCAGGCGCTCCTTCATGAGCTATCTCGATGAGTTGGAGCGGGTGCTGAAGGACGCCCGGAGTCCCAGGCCCGACGCAAGGGGGGCGAGCCGGCCCTCAACCGCTTGACGGGATCATCACCCCGTGCAGCGCGAACCTGGTCGACCATCCAACGCACCAGCCCCCACCGCAGCCTCCGCGCCGCAGGCTCCAGGTAGGGCAGCAGATCCCCGGTGAGGAGCTCCACTCGCACCTCCTCGAGGGGTCGAGCGAGGATCGAGAACGGCCAGGGGAGATGGGGCCGCTGCCCGTAGAGGTGAGCTAACTCATGGGTGACCGCCCAGAGCATCGCGCTCCGCGGCATGGTTCGGAGTGTTGGGCTCAGCTGGATCCACCCTGGCTTGATGGCCCTCGCCACGACCCCAGGGCGGGGGTCCATCGGGGTGATCTGCACCCACGCCAAGGGCTCGACACCATGGGCCCAGGCCACCTGAGGATCCATGGCCTCGGCCAACGGCACGGAAGCGTCCAACCAGGCAAATTCGGAAGCGCAGCCGGCGGCGAGGACTGCCATCCACGCCGCCAGCAGCCGGTGAGCGTTCTTAACCATCACTCGGGTCAAAGGTCACCTTCAAGCGGGTCGTCGTCGTCAGCTGATCGGAGTCCTTGCAACGGATCGTCATCTGGTTCACCGACCGCCAACGCAAGAGTGGGTCAAAGTCAACGAAGCCGAGAGGCACGTCGAAGGAGACCGTCGGCAGTTCACCGGCAACGCCGGGGGACCGGGAGACACCGGAGAACACCCGGGAGCCGTTGACGACAATCTGCGCGCCGAAGACTCCGCCCGTTCGAATGACCTCTCCCGCAAATCCGAGCGGTGCCTGCTGGGAGCCGTCCAGGTTGAGCCGGAGGGCTTCGTGGACGGTCACTCGGTCGCCCAGCACAGCGCGCTGACTCGCCGAGAGCGGCACGGCAGGCCCCGCGTCGAGCTGGAGCTCCAGGAGAGCCCACGCCAGATCGCCATCGGGAGCCACCACCGTCGCGCTCGTCTCCTGGAAGGTGGCCCGCTGCCAGGAGCCAAGGTCGGAGACCCGAACCCGGGAGTCGTCTGCGAGGAGTCGCGAACCGAGCAAGACATAGTGATTCTGAGGCCCCTGCGGCGCCGCCAGCCACGCGGCGGCTCCGGAGAGTGAGCCGCCTGAAGCCGCAAGCAAGCCAGGAGCCGTGGAGCAATCCAAGCGGTCGCAGTTCTCGTCTGTGACGAGCGCCCGCCAGCCGGTCGCTCCCTCGGGGATCGGACCGCTCCCTCGGCCGCGCCTGATTTCACCCACCGCGGCCCCCTCGAGGGGCTTGCCATCGGGCCCCAAGAAGGTGACGCATCCACACACATCCGAGCTACCAAAGGTCAAGCACCAGCCGGTCGAGAAGTCGATCCCCACCGGCCCAATCACCGGGATCTCCTTCTCGAAGGAGATCCCGATCTTCCCCTGCTCCGTACCGCGACAGCCAACCAGCGCGATGACCGCCAGCGTGGGGACCATCACAGGCGCCATCACAGGCGCCAGCCTCAAACACGCTCCAAGCATGCTCACCATTCTCGTTCCTCCTCAATGAACTCCCGTGTGGGCGCCGAACCGACGACACCTCTGCCACGAGGACGGACGGCGCCCTCCGCGGTTTCACACGCCCCCCCTCAGATCACGGCGGGCCGTGAACGGAGGCCCGAGCCCACCGGGCAGGCCCCCGCGCTGGCACAACGCGCCCCTCAGCGCTGGCTGGAGCGAGCTCTACGAGGGCCGCGCCCCCCTTCCTCCCGCTGGACTCAACGGCTGCTACGCTCCGTCCATGGGAACTCGACAAGCCTCGTTCGCCGACACCCAGCCCGCGGGTCTCTGGCTCAAGCTCCTCTTCGCCGCCATGCTTCTCCTCTGCTTCGCCCTCGTCGGGCCAGCGACCGGTGCTGCCGCGAGCATCGGCGCGGCCAGCTTCATCCTGGGCGTCGTCTTCCGCTCGCTGACCGTCGAGGTCGACCATGAGGCAGTCTCGCTGAGGTACGGGTCAGGCTGGCCGCGCAGGTCCGTCCCCCTTTCCCGCATCGTCGAACAGCGCGCCGTCAGGAACCGATGGTGGTACGGGTTCGGTATCCGCCTCACGCCCCACGGCTGGCTCTGGAACCTCGACGGGCTGGACGCGGTCGAGCTCGAGCTGGAGGGCGGCAAGCGCTTTCGCCTCGGCACCCGGGTCCCCCTCGAGCTCTGCGAGGCCATCGCCGCCGCGCGCTCGGGCGCCGGGCGCCCATAGCGCGCCCCATGTCGCGCCCGGCAACGCGTCCTCAAGCGTGCGCTGCCTCGTCCCCCGCTGTCCGCACCCCAGCCCTCCCAGGTGAGACCTTGACCATGAGACACAAGCTTCGACAACGGCACGCCAGCGCCCACGGCCTGACGCTCTTCCTCACCGGGTTCACGGGGCTCACCGGGCTCACGGGGCTGACGGCGGCGTGCGCCGCGAGCGACGCGCCCCTCGAGCTCGGTTCCAGGGGCGCGCAGCCCCCGCTCAATGTGATCCTCGTGATGACGGACGATCAGGGCTGGGGCGACCTGTCGCTGCACGGCAACCCTGTCCTGGAGACGCCGCACCTCGATCGCCTCGCGGCGGAGAGCGTCCGGCTCCAGAACTTCTACGTTCACCCGGTCTGCACCCCCACCCGCGCCGCCCTGATGACCGGGCGGCATCCCCAGCGTACCGGGGCCATCGACACCTATCGCGGACGCGCGATGATGCGCCCTGGAGAGGTGACGATCGCGGAGGCTCTCGGCGCCGCCGGTTGGGAGACCGGCCTCTTCGGCAAGTGGCACCTCGGTGACGCGCCTCCCATGCGCCCCATGGACCAGGGGTTCGACCGAAGCGTCGTGCACCGGGGGGGAGGGATCGGACAGCCCTCTGACCCGCTGGGCGCGGAGGGCCGCTACACCGACCCGATCCTGATGGAGGACGGGACACCCAAGCCCTTCGATGGCTACTGCACCGACGTCTTCTTCCAGGAGGCGCAGCGCTGGATGGCCGGCTGCCGTGACGACCAGCGCCCGTTCCTCTGCGTGATCACGCCCAACGCCCCCCACACTCCCCTGCACGACGTCCCCGAGGACCTTCGCGCGAAGTACGCCGCGATGGACCTCGGCCCCGACCGCTTCGCCGGGGAGCCAGGGCGCAAGGCGACCTTCACGGACGAGGACAAGCTCGCCCGGCTCTACGCCATGGTCGAGAACATCGACGAGAACATGGGCGGGCTCTGCCGCTTCCTCGAGACCGAGGGGCTCGCCGAGAACACGCTGCTGCTCTTCCTCTGCGATAACGGCCCCCAGGGTCGCCGGTACAACGCTGGACTCCGGAACGCCAAGGGGAGCGTCTACGAGGGCGGCGTCCGCAGCCCCCTGTTCGCGCGCTGGCCAGGCAACCTCGAGCCGGGAGGCCGCGACGAGGGCTACGCCGCGCACGTGGACCTCTTCCCCACAGTGCTCGAGGCCTGCGGCGCGGAGGCCCACGCTCCCGACGGCCTCGACGGGCGATCGGCCCTGTCGCTGCTCCGGGGCGACGAGGGCGCCGCGGCCGACTCCGAGGCTCGGCCGCTCGTCATCCAGTGGCACCGTGGCGACGCCCCGGTGTACGGCCACCACGCGTTCGTCCGCCTCGGGGAGTACAAGCTCGTCCAGGCCACGCGGCCCTGGGCCGAGTTGGAGAGCGCTCCTGCCTGGGCCCCGGAGCTCTATCGACTGCCCGCTGACCCCTTCGAGGAGTCGGACCTCGCCGGGGAACAGCCGCAGGTCGTCGGGGAACTCACCGCGATCTATGCGCGCTGGTTCGACGACGTGGTCGGGCCCGGCGCGCGCACGGCGCGCCACGACCAGAGGGTGCGGAAGTTCCTCCCGCCGCCAGCCTCGCTCGGAGAGACCCCCGTCACGCTCACCATCCAGGACTGGCGCCCCCTCGGAGAGAAGGACAAGGGATGGGGAAAGAATGGCCGGTGGAGGGTCCAGCTCGCCCACCCTGGGCCGCTGCGAGCCACCCTCACCGCCCCCCGTGGGAGGACGATCGTGAGCGCCGAGCTGGCCTTCGAGGAACCTGGGGGAGGGGCCGTGGAGACCAGGCGCTGGACCGCCACGGGACCGCCAGCACGGGCCCTGAGCGGGAGCCTCGAGGGCCTCCCCGCCCTCACCCTGCTCTCCCTGACCGTGACGCTCCAGCTCGATGACGGCACCCGTCGCGGGCCTCACCAGGTCGAGGTCGCCCCCCCTGCGGGCCCCGCCGAACCCCCAAGGAACCGGGGGAAGATCCCACTATGAAGCGTCAGTGCCTGAGGGTGGAATAGTGGCTGACACGGCGTCAGAACTGACGGCGTGTCAGTGATGACACCGCGTCAGCGAGGATCGGCGGCTTCCCCCGACCTCGCCCTAGCCCCCTTCACCCCAGAGAGCTTCCCTCGATGCTTCACCTCGCCGCGCTGCTCCTCGCAGCAACCGTCCCTGCTCCCCAGGAATCACTCCCCTTTCCCGCCACCCCGAGCGCGTCCACGCCGGGCCTGACGATCAAGGACTCAGTCCATAAGAAGCGCGTCGCCGTGCGACGGCTCCCCGAGGATGCGCCGAACATACTGGTCATCCTGATCGATGACGTGGGCCCTGGCACCGCCTCGACCTACGGCGGTGAGATCAACACCCCGACCCTCGATCGGATCGCAAAGCAGGGGGTCTCGTACAACCGGTTCCACTCCACGGCCATGTGCTCGCCGACGCGCGCCTCGCTCCTGACCGGTCGGAACCACACCCGCGTGGGGAACGGCCAGATCTGTGAGCTCGCCAACGATTGGGACGGCTTCAGCGGCGCCATCCCCAAGTCCTCCGCCACCATGGCGGAGATCCTCAAGGACTACGGGTACAACACCGGCGCCTGGGGTAAGTGGCACAACACACCCGCCGAGGAGACGACCTCGAAGGGTCCCTTCGACCGCTGGCCCACGGGCTACGGGTTCGAGCACTTCTACGGCTTCCTCGCCGGCGAGGCCTCCCAGTACGAGCCGAACATGGTGCGCAACACCAGCCCGGTACACCACGAGGAGATCGACCGGGAGGGGTACCACGTCACCGAGGACCTCGCGGACGACGCCATCCACTGGCTCCGTGAGCAGCAGGCCTTCGCTCCTGACAAGCCGTTCTTCATGTACTGGGCCACCGGCTGCGCCCACGGCCCGCACCACATCATGAAGGAGTGGTCGGACCGCTACGCCGGCAAGTTCGACGACGGCTGGGACGAGTACCGCAAGCGCACGTACGAGCGGGCCAAGCGCATGGGCTGGATCCCTCAGAACGCCCAGCTCACCCCGCGCCCCGACAACCTCGCCTCCTGGGACTCCATCCCCGACTCGGAGAAGCCCTTCCAGTCCCGCCTGATGGAGGTCTTCGCAGGCTTCGTTGAACACGCGGACCACGAGGCCGGTCGCGTCATCGACGAGATCGAGGCCCAGGGCCGCCTCGATAACACCCTCGTCTTCTACATCTGGGGGGACAACGGCTCCTCGGGCGAAGGGCAGAACGGAACGATCAGCGAGCTCCTGGCCCAGAACTCGATCCCCACCACCATCGACCAGCACCTTGAGGCCCTCGAGGAGCTCGGCGGCCTCGACGCGCTCGGGACGCCCAAGACCGACAACATGTACCACGCCGGCTGGGCCTGGGCCGGCAGCACGCCGTACCGCTCCATGAAGCTCGTGGGCGCTCACTTCGGCGGCACCCGCCAGCCCCTCGCGGTCTCGTGGCCCAAGGGCATCAAGGCCGAGGCCACGCCCCGGCCCCAGTTCCACCACGTGGCCGACATTGCCCCGACCGTCTACGAGATCCTGGACATCCAGCAGCCCCGCACCGTCAACGGGATCCCCCAGGACCCCATCGACGGCATCAGCATGAAGTACTCGCTGAACGACGCGGCCGCGCCGGGCGAGCGCAACACCCAGTTCTTCGACATCATGGGCAGCCGGGGCATCTACCACGACGGGTGGTTCGCCGGGACCTTCGGGGTGCGGACGCCGTGGCTCCCGGGCCTCCCGGAGGGCATCGCGACCTGGTCGCCGGAGAACGACGTATGGGAGCTCTACAACATCGACGAGGACTGGAGCCAGGCGAACAACCTCGCCAGCGCCATGCCCGAGAAGGTGGAGGCGATGAAGCAGATGTTCCTGGTGGAGTCCGTCAAGAACAACAACCTCCCCATCGGCGGCGGCCTCTGGTCGGTCGTCTACCACCCCGAAGACGCGCCCGCGACCCCCTACCGGGACTGGACGTTCCGCGGGACCATCGACCGGATGCCCGAGTTCGCGGCGCCCAAGCTGGGCAAGTTCGACAATGACGTCCGCATCGAGGCGGACATCCCCGAGAACGCGGAGGGCGTGCTCTACGCGCTCGGCTCGTTCTCCGGCGGCATGACCGTCTACATGAAGGACGGCAAGATCAACTACGAGTACAACCTCTTCGAGATCGAGCGGACGCGCTTCACGAGCGACGCCAAGATCCCGGCAGGCCCCGCGGTCATCGAGGTGTCCTCGCGCCTCGCCGCGGCCAAGCCGGCATCGCCCATGGACATCACCATCAAGGTCAACGGCAAGCGCGTCGCTGGCGGGCAGGTTCCCATGACCGCGCCCTTCGCGTTCACGGCCAACGATTGCCTGGACCTGGGTAGTGACCTCGGCTCCCCGGTCTCGCTGGACTACTACGACGACGCGCCCTACCCCTTCAACGGGACGCTGAAGCTGACGACGATCAAGTACCCCGACTGATCGCCCCGCGGCCGCCGCGCCGCAGATGCCACGTCGGGAGCCCCGCACCGCGCAGCGCGGTGCGGGGCTCCCCCCTTTCCCCCATGGGCCAGGAGCGCTCAGGGCTGCGCATCGCCGACCCCGCCCCATCCGCGGGAGTCACGGGGCTCGCGAGGTCCTCGGGACCCGCGGAAGGGAGCAGCCGCCCGGCCGAGCGGAGCGGACCAAGGAGCCACTGGCGCATCGAATTGGGCCGGGGAGGGACGAAGGGCGCGACTCGGACCGAGAATTCAGCGCCACAGCGCTGCCGGGAGGACGACAAGGAGAGCGGAGGCTCGAGGCGTGCGGAAGGCCGCGCGGCCCCGTGGGTCGGGGCGGTCCAGTCGCTACCATCCACCGAGACCCGCGCCGCCGCCCCACCAAGCTCCACCCCGATGACCCGCGCCCTCCTCCTGTCCCTCGCGCTCTACGCGGCCATCGGCTGCGGCGGCGATCCCGAGGCGCCCCGGCGCGGGCTCCCTCGCGGGCTGATGGACCGCCCCGTCGCCAAGGTGGTGACCCCGGCAGCCGATGAAGATCCGGTGCACGCCGCGCTCGAGGCGTCCGGCGAGGTGTGGTTCCGCGACAAGCTCTTCCAGCCCTGGAACGTCTTCCCCACCACCCCGCCGGATGAGACCCCGCAGCGGTGGCGTGGTGTCCCCACGATGCCCGTCTCCGGTCTCGGCTTCCTGGCGCTCATCGAAGACCTCACCGGGCCAGGCGCCGGCCACGTGGGCATCGAGCTGGAGGCCCCGATGAAGCCGAGCCTCGTCGCCCCGGGGGAGGTCCTCGTGGACCCCACCGGGGTCCACCTGGCGACCCCGTCACGCCAGGCCAAGCCACCGGCCTTTCGTCCGTGCTATCCCACGAGCGCATCCGCCCTGAGCGAGCGGCTCGGCGTCATCGACACACGCCCCGGAGAGCGCCTCCCGACCCGTCACGAGACCTTCGACGGCGAGGCGCGTCGCGCCGTCCGCACCATGGCGGGGAGCGCGCTCACATGGGACCTGGCGGCTGCCGATGCCCGACGGTCTCTCGAGTTCGGCTTCGCCCGTGACCGCTGGAGTCTCCGGCCAGTCTCCCAGCAGGACGGCGCTCAGCAAGAGAGCGCCCCCATGATCGAGGTGAATGAGCGAGCCGACGCCGCCCTGCACTTCGCGATCGCCTGGAGCGCCGAAGGGCGCCCCCGGCGGACCCTCTGGGAGGCGACGCTCACCGCAGAGCAGGCAGACGCTGTTCACCAGGCGCGGATCCCCATGCTCCCGGATCACGCCGACGGAGCGAGGCTCACCTTCGAGGTCCGCGCCACCGAGACCGGGGCGTCCGGCGCCGGGAGGGCGTACTGGCTCGACCCGGCGCTCACCGCGAGGCCGACGAATCGCCCCCGGCCGAACGTGCTCCTCGTGGTCCTCGACACCCTGCGCGCCGACCGGCTCGGCTGCTACGGCTACGCACGACCCACCTCGCCCCGCATCGACGCCATTGCACGCGAGGGAGTCCTCATCGAACGCGCCTGGAGCGCCGCCCCCTGGACCCTGCCATCCCACGCGTCTCTCTTCTCCTCCCTGCACGCCGTGGAGCACGGCGTCTTCGACGCGTCGGTCCGCCTCCCCGAGGAGGCTGAGACCATCGCCGAGGTCCTGTTCAACGCCGGTTATGACACCGCGGCCTTCACCGAGGCCGGCTACGTCCGCCCGGAGCTCGGGCTCGCCCAGGGCTTCCAGCGCTTCCGGTGCGCCCTCTCCGAGGTGGACGAGACCTTCGACGGCGCCGCCGATTGGATCGAGGAGCAGGAGCGGCCCTTCTTCGCCTTCGTGCACACCTACAAGGTCCACACGCCCTACGACCCTGAGGGCCCGGCGCGGGAGCTCCTGGTGCGCCCCTACGACGGCCCACTCCCGGAGAACGCGCGGGTCGATGACGTGCCCGCCGCCCACAAGCCCCACGACTACACCGCCGAGGACGCCCGCTACCTCAGCGACCTCTACGACGCGGAGATCCGCGAGCTCGACGACGCGTTCGGCGACTTCATGGACCGCCTCCGCAGGTCCGGCGCCCTGGAGAACACGCTCGTGGTCATCACCGCCGACCACGGTGAAGAGTTCGCCGAGCACGGCCAGTTCAACCACAGCAACAGCCTGTACGAGGAGCAGCTCAGGGTCCCCCTGATCCTGATCCCGCCGGCCGATGGGGCCCTCGCGTCGGTCGCCCCAGACGCCCCAGCCATGGCGGTGGACGTGGCCCCGACGATCGCCCAGATCGTGGACGCGCCGGTGCCGCGCGGCTGGTCAGGGCGGTCCCTCCTGGAATCGCGCGAC
>CBFHHK010000042.1:0-12768 GCA_965655435.1 Planctomycetota bacterium
GGTTTCCAGCGCACCCGGAGCTTGGCGAGGGCGGCCTCGCGGGACACCTCGCCCCCTGGCAGCTCGAGCTCGTAGAGACAGGTCACCTGGTGGCCCGCGCCGATCTCGCCGGCGTCCACGGCGTCGTTGCGAAAGTCGCGGTCCGCCACGGCCCGGTTCTCGTAGCCGAGCTGGCGCCAGCGGACGACCTGGTTCGGGTCGAACTCCACCTGGATCTTCACGTCCCTCGCGACGGTGACGAAGCTCCCGACGAAGCGCTCGACGATCGCGCGCCGGGCGTCGGCGGCGTCGCCCACGTAGTCGCACACGCCCTGGCCGCGGTCCGCGAGCTGCTCGAGGAAGACGTCGTTGTGATTCGACATCCCGACGCCGATGGTATTCAGGAAGATGCCGCGGCCCACGCTGTCGGCGACCTCGTCGGCCAGGCGCTTCTGGTCCGTCTCGCCGAGGTTGGCGACGCCGTCGGAGAGGAAGACCACGCGGGTCTGCACCCCCTCCATGAGCGTCATGGAGGCGAGGGAGTAGCCCAGCTCCAGACCGGCCTCCGCGTTGGTGCCGCCGCCTGGCTGCAGGGAGAAGAGCGCCGTCTCGATGGCGTCACGGGACGCCGCCGAAGTGGGCGGCAGCGCCTCGCTGGCATCCTTGGAGAAGCGCACGATGGCGATGGAGTCGCGGCTGTCCAGCTCCCCGACAAGGAGGCGGATCGCGTGCTTCACGAGCTCCAGGCGGTTCCCCTGGCGCATGGAGCCCGAGGTGTCGACCACGAAGGTCAGCGCCAGGGGCGGCCGCGCGTCGCGCTCGACCTCCCGGGCGCGCACGCCCAGGCGCAGGAGCCAGCGGTCCTCCCGCCCCCCGAAGGGCGAAGGCGCGAGCTCGGCGTGGAGGGCGAAGGCCCCGTCGTCCGGGGCGGCCAGGTCCGGCTTGGCGGCGTTGACGAACTCCTCGGTCCGGACCTGCTCGCGGGGCGGCAGGAAGCCCTCCCGCAGCATCCGCCGCGCGAGGCCATAGCTGGCCGTATCCACGTCCGCGGCGAAGGTCGACAGGCCGTCCTGGCGGGTGGGGACAAAGGGGTTGTCCCCCCAGAAGCGGAAGTACATGTCCCGCGGGCTCTCCCCCGTGAGCGGCTCAGGGAGACAATCGCCCACCCCACGCCACGGAGCGACGCGCTCCTCCTCGGGCGACTCCACGCCCCTCCCGAGGAAGAAATCATCCGAGGAGAGCGTCCTGTCGGAAGAGGTGAGCTCCAACCCCAGGTCGGCGGCCGATCGTGCGTCGACATCAAGACCCGGGCTCCGGCGCCGAAGCCTCTCCGTCGGTGGCACCACGCTGGTCTCCCCCGACACGCGGGTGCTTGGAGCCAGCCCTAGAGATCCCGCAGCATCGCCAGGCGCCTCCTTGATGATCATGACGCCCGCGTGGGGGACCCCAGGCAGCCCGGTTCCCGCGGGGCCCGGTGACGAAGGTCCACCAGCCACGGCCCCCAAGGGGGCCATGGGACCGGACGGGCCAGGGGAGGGGGAACCGCCGCCACCACCGCCGCCGGGCAGAGGGGTGTCACCGCTCCCTCCATAGCCGAGCGACTTGAGCGCCTCGCTCTCCACGGGCGGAGCGGGCGCTCCAAGGCCGCGGTAATCCACCTCCAGCTGCGGCCTCTCTCCCACCGTGGTGGGCTCGACCGTGGTCGCACCGCCGCCGCGCGATCCGTAGCTCAGCGTGGTGTCACCCTCTCGAACCGGCGGCCCGGTGGAGCCACCGAAGCCACTGAGGTCGAGGACCTCCGCCCCGCTCTGCGAGCCGCTCCGCCCTACGTCGATCGTGTTGAGCTCCATCGCCGAACCGCCGCCGCCGCGCTGGTTCTCCGTCGCAGCCCCGAGCAGAACCGCTCCCTGGGCAACCTCAGGCGAGAAGTCAGCGGGCGCCGCTCCCGCTGCGGGGTCACCGACAACGGCGCGACGCCCATAGGGCGCCAGCTTCATCGCGGGCTCTGCATCCGTGGGACGCTCTCGCGCCACCTCAGCGGTCGCCATGACGCTCTCGTCCAAGGTGGTCCACTGATCCTGCCTGACCTCCATGATCAAGGCGCCCATCCCAACCAGGAGCGTGACCGCGGCGGCCACCCGCGCGGCCGGACGCCGGAACCAGGCCTCTCCGCCCAGGACCTTGCCCGGCGGGGTCGCCGCCTCGAGAATCGCCGCGTGGCGGTCGGCGGAGAGCGTCTCGCTCCCGGAGCTCTTCGCCGTGCCCTGGATGCCGGCCACCAGCTGCACCGTGGCCTCCAGTTCTGCTCGCTGCTCGCGGAGGTGCTCGGAGGCCGCCAAGGCCTCCTCGATCTCGGCGCGCTCCGCGTCGCTGGCCTCGCCGAAGACGAGCTTGCAAAGCAGCTCGTGCTGGTGATCGCGCTGCGCCCCGTCGGCGCCCGTCCGGTGGTCATTCGATTCCATGTTCATCTCCTCAGGCCTCCATGAGCGGGCTCAGGTCCCGGGCGAGCGCCTTCATACCGACGCTGATCAGCCAGCCGACCGTGCCCACGTTGCGCCCCGTGATGGACGCGATCTCCGCATAGCTGCACTCCTCGAGGAGCCGCAGGCTGACCACCTCTCGCTGATCATCCGGCAGGCTCGAGATCGAGTGCTCCACCGCGGAGCGCGTATCGAGCGCCTCGACCTCGCGCGCCTCGACGGCGTTCGCCTCGCTCGCTCGCTCCGCCTCGCGGGCGCGTCTCCGTTGTTCTGATCGCATGACATCCAGGCACAGGTTCCTCGTGACTCGATGCAGCCAGGCGCTGAGCTCCCGGTCCCCGGGGACGCCTTCGCGCCCCTCGAGGTCCGGCGGGGTCTTCGCCAGCCGCAGGAACGCCTCCTGGACCGTGTCCTCCGCGCCGCCGCCGTGCCGGAGCAGGGTGCGGGCGTGGCGGAGGAGCGGGCCTTCGTACCGCCTCACGAGGAGCTCGAAGCCCGACGGGTCCCCGCCGCGCCAGCGGCCGAGGAGCTCGGCGTCGCCGGGCTCGGGGGTCGGGGGTTCTTGCTCGTTCATGGGCGGGAGGGGGCGTCTTGCGGAGGGAACGGAGCGCTCAGCCGGCCCCTTGGCAGAATCCAGAACTTCTGGAGGCCCCTCCCACATAGCGGGCGCCCCCCGGTCCTGTCACCACTAACCTCCACCCCATGAGAGCCATCCAGCACCCCGATATCCCCACGCCTGCCGGCCACTACTCCCCCATCGTCGAGCACGGGGGCGTCCTGTACGTCTCCGGCCAGCTCCCCGCCGAGGAGGACGGCGCCTTCCCCGAGGGCATCGAGGCCCAGACCCTCTCGGCCCTGGGCAAGGTCCGCAGCCTCGTGGAGGCCGCCGGGAGCCGCCTGGAGGACATCATCCAGGTGCGGATCTACGTCTGCGACGTGGAGCTGTGGGGCGCGGTGAACGAGACCTACGCGGGGTTCTTCGGGGCACACCGCCCCGCCCGCGTCGTGGTGCCCACGGGCCCGCTCCACGGGGGCTGCCTCGTGGAGATCGAGGCCACCGCCGCGGCGCGTTGAGGACAGGCGCGGCCCCGCCGGGGCCGCGCCTTCGATCACTCGTCGCCCTCGGACTCCTCGCCGATCAGCAGGCGCGTCAGCGCGCCTAGATCGATGATCGAAGGAACCCGCGGGTCGTTGCTGTTGAGGGTGACGCTCTCGAACGCGAGGTTCTCGGCCGCCTTCTGGGCGAGGAAGATCCGCCCCCCTCTGGTGTCGAGCGCCTGGTTGCGCAGCTCGTTCCGCAGGGCCTCCGCCTTCTGGATGGCGAGGTTGCCGTTGGCGATGGACGTCTCGTAGAGCGCGTCGGCCTCGGCCCGCGTCTGCTGGTCGTAGATGTTGGCCTCGGCCACGATCGACGCGATCCCCACGGTGTTCTCGGAACTCGCTGTCTGCAGGCGCTTGTCCCAGTCACCGCGCAGCTCCTTCTCGGCCGCGCCGATCTCCGCCGCGCTCGTATCGGTGATCGCCGTCTGGTCCTCCACCGCTCGCTTGGACACCGCCAGCTCGAGCTTCTGGTACGTCAGCTGCTTCTCCTGGAGCCGGGCCTCGTAGCCGTCCGGGAAACGGACGGCCCGGATGAGGACCTGGTCCGGGAGGCAGTGAAACTCGAGCAGGTCGGTGCGGAGCCGGTCGAGCGCGGTGGACGCGACGGCGAGCCGTGCCTCCGTGCTGAAGATCTCCTCGGAGGCGAGCTGCGCCAGCTCCTCGCGCATGACGGCCTCGACGGTCGCGAGCACGCGCTCTCGGTAGACCTCCTTGCGGCGCTCGCCCACGATCTTGTAGGCGCTGCCGTCGATGATCTTGTAGGAGACCGAGAGGTCGTAGGTCGCGAGGTTGTTGTCCTTGGTCCGGATCTTGAGAGCCGGCCGGTTCATGCCCAGGGAGGTCCTCACGTCCTTCTCTGCGAAGGTCACGAAGTGCGTCCGGCGATCCATCCGGTGCCACTGGTGCACGCCCGGAATCCGGAGCGCGAAGCCCGTGCCGAAGTCCTCTTCGAGGATCTCCTTGGCCAGCAGGTTCTGCTTCACGCCGATCTCCCAGGGGTGGATCCGCACGAAGAGCGTGGTCGACGCCACGAGCGCCAGGAAGGCGAGGACGAGCGCCCCCACAAGGAACTTGGAGAGCTGGTTCATCGCGTGCCTCCTGAGGCCGTGGCGGGTTCAAGGACGCCGCTGGAGCCGCTGTGCTCGAGGCGCTCCGGGGCTGGATCACGGCTGTAGGGGACGAGCGTGAAGTTCACACCGAGGAGCTTCTCGACGAGCGCCTCGCGCACGACGACCTCGCCGCGCTGCTCGAGCGCCTTGGCGCGGCTCTCGATGCCCTCGGCCTCCTTGGTGTACTTCGCGGTCAGACCGCTCGCCTCGGCGTTGAGCCGGGCCTCGGTGGCCAGGCCCTCGGCGGTGCGCTCGGTGGCGTAGGCGTCCGCGCTCTTGGTCAGACGGATGGCCTCCTGCTCGGCGGCGAGGAGCTCCTTGCGCAGGGTGCCGGTCAGCTCCTGCATCTCGACCTCCTTGTCCTTGCGGACCGCCGCGAGGCGTTGCTCACGCTCCTGCTCGAGCTGCTGGACGCGGGCGCGCAGCTCCTCGACCTCCTGGTCCGCCTCCTTGCGCTGTTCGATCGCCGTCTCGTAACGGTCATCGAACTGCGGGTTCGGCGTGATGATCCGGACGACGCTCACGCCGTGGGGCTCCAGGATCGTATTCATGCGCTGGCGGGCCTGCTCTGGAGCGGCCTTGTAGGTCGTGGGGTCCGCGGCATCGACCGCGCTGTAGAGGCCGAACTCGTCCCGCAGGATCGAGCGCGCATAGGCCTTGATCCACTCCTCCTTGTAGGTGTCCCCGAGCCCGGAGTCCCTCAGGACCTCGGTGGCGGCGCCGGGGATCAGCTCGTACTGGATCTTCAGCTCGTCGAACCAGAAGTTGGAGCCGTCCTTTGCCCGCACGGTGAGGTTGGGCGCCACGTTGGTCCCGCGGTAGCTGCTCCCCGCCATCACGTACTCCTGCGTCGTCCCGTCGAACTTGTAGATGTCCGTCAGGAAGGGAATGAAGAACTGGTAGCCGGGGCTCGTGATCACCGTCTCGGCGCCCGTGAGGTAGTTGACCCGCACCGCGACCTCGTTGGCCTCGACGCTGGTCACGCCCAGGCGGCCGGTGACACCCAGCCCGACGAATCCGAGGACGAACGCGACCATCAGGCCGACCAGCACCTTCACAGCAGTCGGCGGCCCGGAGGCGCCTCCGCCACCACCAGAACGTGACTTCCGGTTGCTCCAGGGGGTCTCGAAGGTGCCCTCGCCGGAGGGGCGGCGGGCCTTGCCGGACGGGGGCCAGCCGTCTTCGTCGTTCTCGGTACTCATGGGATGATTGGGTATTGGGAGCCCGTGGGCGCCGGTTTCACGGGGGGGAGGTACCCGTGACGCGCAGGCGTATTCACACCGCTCCGGGGTTCTCTTCGGGAGGCCGCGGTCGGTCGCAGCCCTCGCACGAGCGTTTCTCGCGCAATTCCGCCAGAATCGCCCCATGGACTTCGACGTCAACGCAGCCTCGCCCATGGACAGCGGCCTCTTTGGGCTCCCCCATGGCCCCGAAGAGGCGCGCGTTCACGTCCTCGGTGTGCCGTTCGAAGCCACGACCTCCTTCCGCCCCGGGACCAGCCGCGCCCCGGAGGCGATCCTCGCCGCGAGCCGGCAGGTCGACCTCTTCGATCTGCACTTCGGAAGGCCCTATGAACAGGGGATCTGGATCGTGCCCTCCGACCCACAGATGGGCGCATGGGATCAGGAGGCCAGGAGTCTTGCGGCGCCGATCATCGAACGCGGGGGCGCGGCGGAGACCGACCGGGAGGCCGTGACACGGGTCGATGCCATCGGTGACGCCGTACGTCAGGCGGTCGCAGCCTTCACGAGGGAGCGCCTCGATCAGGGTCGCCTGCCGGTGATCCTGGGCGGAGACCACTCCACTCCGCTGGGCGCCATCGAGGCCTGCGCCGCGCGCTACCCGGGCATGGGAGTGCTCCAGTTCGACGCCCACGCCGACCTGCGGCCTGGCTTTGAGGGCTTCAAGTGGTCCCACGCCTCGGTGATGTACAACGTGCTCGAGGGGCCAGCGGACATCTCCAGCCTCCTCCAGGTGGGCGTCCGGGATCTCTGTGAACAGGAGTACGACGTGATCCAGGCGGACCCGAGGATCCGGACACTCTTCGGCCACGAGCTCGCTGCAGCTCGCCACGGGGCCGGCACTCGGGCCATGGCCCGCGCGGCCGTCTCGTCCCTCCCAGAACACGTCTTCGTGAGCTTCGACGTGGACGGGCTCGACCCCTCCCTGTGTCCCAACACGGGGACCCCTGTCCCCGGGGGGCTCGGCTGGGACGAGGTCACCATCTGGCTCGAGGAGCTGGCAGCGAGCGACACCCGCGTGGTCGGCCTCGACCTGAACGAGGTGAGCCCCGGTCCCACGGGTGACCCCGAGGGATGCTCCTGGGACGCCATCGTCGGGGCCCGCCTGCTCTACCGACTCATCGGTGCGGCGCAGCCCTGAACGGTCACCGGTCGTCGCCGCCGTAGCCCAAGGCTCGCAGCTCGGCCGCCGTGGCGTCGCTCGCCTCCTCGGTCTGCACCCCTGAGATCTGCCGCTCCAAGGCGGCGTCCAGGTCCTCCGAGAGGCGGTCCACGACCTCCGGCCAGCGCGGGGAGATGTCCTCCAGCTCGAACGGATCAGCGTCGAGGTCGAAGAGCTGTACCTCACCATCCTCGCGCCGGTGCAGCTTCCACTTCCCCGCGCGGATCGCATAGCCGATGCCATCCACGGCCGACTGCCGCGGTGACGTCTGGGCGACGATCCGCAGGTCCGCGTGCCCCACCATCGGCGCGAACCGGTCTACCCCGGTGACCTGCTCCAGGAGCGCCCCCTTCCCCGGCAGGTCGAAGAGGTGCAGCAACGTCGGAACGAAGTCAGCGAGCGTCACCGGCCCGGGGATCCGCCGCGGCGTGACGCCGGGGGCACGAATCATCCAGGGTACGTGGAGTTGCTCCTCCCAGAGCTGCCCGTGGCCGGGCGCGCCGTGCTGATTCAGTCCCTCTCCGTGATCGCCCAGCACCGCGATCACGCAGCCCTCGTTCACCCACCCGAGCTCCGCTCCCTTGCTGAGCAGGCGCTTGATCTGGCGGTCCACGAACGCGACCTCGCCGTCATAGCCGTCGACGCCCTTCTCCAGGTCGTTCCACTGCCCCGTCGGACGCTGCGCGCGCTCCGCGAACCGCCGCTCCTTCAGGTACGCGCGGGTGGGCTCATCCATCATGAAGGTCCGCGCGACCCTCAGCGGCGGGGTGTAGGGGCCGTGGGGGTCGAAGAAGTGCACCCAGAGCATGCCCGGCTCCGAGAGGCTCACCTGCTCCTCCATCACCGCCAGCGCGGCGGTGGTGACGTCCTTCGCCACGAGGGGCCGCGCCTCTGGCGCCGAGTAGCCATCGAACCCTGCGTCGAGCCCGAACTCAGGACGAAGCGGGAACGCCGCCACCACGGCGTTTGTGCGGTACCCGCTCTCCGAGAAGAGCTCTGCGAGCGTCTGCAGGTCCGGACGCCGCCGGTAGGTCTTGCCGTCCGCGATGTTGGCGAGCACCCCGTGCTCGTGGGGGGAGACCCCGGTGAACATGGTCGTGTGGCTGGGCAGCGTCGTGGCGACCGGGGCGAGGGCCAGCTCAAAGAGCACCGACTCCGCCGCCAGTTCGTCCAGCCGGGGGCTCGTCGGCCGCTGATAGCCGTACGCGCCGAGGTGGTCTGCGCGGAGCGTGTCGATGGTGATCAGGAGGAGGTTCGGTCGCTCACGAAGGAGCCCCTCCGGCACCTCCCCACCTTCCATGGCGACCCTCTCCGAGACCGCCCCGCCAGGGGCGGTCCCCTGCGGCTCAGAGCCCCCACACCCGAGGAGGCCGAGCCCGCATGCGACGGCGACGATCGAGGGCGTCCGCGCCATGTGGGCCCCCACCGGCCACGGCCCAGGCCGCCGTGAGGCATGGCTCGAGCGGGCTCGGGCCGAGGCCGGGGCTGTCCTGAACGCCACGCGCCCTCGACCTACTTGGACCGCTCCCGCATGGTCACGGAGAGCTCCACGAACCAACGGTCCTCGGGGATCTCATGCGGCTTGACCTTCTTGTCCGCTGTCCGCAGGTCGATGTTCGTGATGCGGAGCTTCCGGCTCCGCGACTCGAGCAGATAGAAGAAGTTGGCGATCCTGGCCCGGTCGAACCACGCGTTGTTCTCGGCCGGCCTGATCTTGTAGACGAGGTCGGTGTAACCAGACAGCGGGCTTGTCTCTCTGGGCTTCTCGATCTTCGGGTTGCCCCACAGCACGTTGGGGTCGGCGGCGACGGCGAAGATGTAGGAGTTGACCTGGTCAGCTCCGTCTCCCTTCACCCCCTCCTTGGCACTGCGCTCCTTGTACTGGGTGTAGCTGAAGGCGCTCCGGAGGATCCGCTGAGCGAGTCGCTCTGCGTCCCCCCCCTCGGCGACCGCCGCCTCATACCGAGCGATGGTCTCGCGCTGCTGCATGGCCTGCCAGCCGAGGAACGCTGAGCCTGCAAGCAGCAGGCCGATCATGATGCGAATCATGGGTTGTTACCAGTTCTCCAGATGGGGCGTCAGTCGGCGCGGGATGAGAAGAGCTTCGAGGGATCCACAAGGATGACCTTCCCTCGAAAGTTGAGCCCCGTGTCCCCTTCGGTCGGGGTCAGCGTCGCCTGCTCGACCTCGAGGCACCAGGGCTGCTCACGCAGCGCGGCGTCGAAGGCTGTGATGTCGTTGCTCGCCTCGGGGACGCTATCGGCGAAGAAGGTCGCGCTGAGGCGGATCTTCGTGTGCTCAGGCAGGTCCTTGTTCTTCTTCACGTAGTCCGCCTTGAGCGCGCGAAGAGAGGGCCGCCAGTCCTCGTTCCCATTCATCACGCCGAGCACACAGGTCATGGCCGTGAACGCCGACGGCGGCAACGGGACCTCCTGGATGTCACCGACCTCACGTTTGAGGTCGAGCACCTTCTTGTCGATCATCCGCTCGATCGTCTCCAGCTCGTCCAGGGGTTCCTGGACATCACCGCCGAACTCGACCTCGTTCTCGTAGACCTTCGCTCGAACCACCAGGTCCTTGGGGACCGGGTTCAGGATCGCGGGGCCGCGGGACGCGTCGCTCCCGACGATGAACGCGTTGACGTTGCGCAGGTACTGGAGGATGCCGGTGTAGTTCAGGGCGTCGATCTTCCGGATCTGGACGATGTTCACCATCCCGAGGAAGGTCGTCAGCATCAGCGCCGCGAACGCCACGGGGAACTCGAGGCGCTCCCAGGCGCCGGAGTAGCTCAGCTCCTCCCTTCGAAGGGACGGCCTCATCACGCCGCCGCCGAGCTGCCTGAGGGCGCCACCATAGGCCGCCACCAGCTGACCGGAGCCCTCGGACGGCTGGCCGGAGTCCTCCTCGAAGCAATCGAGCACGTAGACGGGGACGTCGAGCACCGTGCTCCCGATGAGCCCCGGGAGCTCCATGCCGCAGACATAGATAGCGTCGATCGGCTGCGCGGTGCGAGCGGCGGAGATCGTGCGCCCGATCTCACGACGGATCCGCCTGATGGCCTGATCGATGCGGCGGTTCATCTCGATGGGATCGAGGGCGTCCGGGGCCGTGCTCGCGGCCGCCTCACCCTCGAGCCCGCTCTCGGCGGAGTCACTGCCCGCGGAGTCGCTGCCGGTGGAGTCACTGCCGGCGGGATTGCTGCCGGCGGGATTGCTGCCGTCGGAATCACCGTCCGCACCCTCGGCGTCCTTGGCCGCCATGGCCAGCTCCGCGCCGAGGTGGGACATGGCGCCGATGTGGATCACGCGCATCTCTCGCAGCTCGGCGCCCGCCACGACCGCGACGCAGGTCGAGTGCTCGCCCACGTGGACGAGCAGCTGAGCGTCGTCGATGTGGCTGATGTCAGCAGCCAGGGCCGAGTTGACCATGGCCGAGCTCTCCAGCTCTGCCTCCAGCGGCTCGAGACCTCCCTTCTCCATGGCCTCGACCGCTCGACCCACGCAGTCCTTGGGGACGGCAGAGACGAGTAACTCGGCGCCCTGGTCGTTCTTGGACATCACGTGGTAGTCCACGACGACGTCTTCGATGTCGAACTGCGGCAGCTCGTTCTCCACCTCGAACTTGATGACCTTGTCGATCTTCTCGCGGTCGGCGAAGGGGAGCGTGATCCGGCGGTACGCAGCGTGGTCCGCAGGGAGGATCACGGAGACGTTCTCCCTGGGCACGCGGTGCGACGCGGCCGCCTCCTTCAGGACGTCCGCCACCTTCGAGACGTCGCCCGACAGGTACGCAGTGGTCTCCTCCGCGGTGAACTCACCGGCGTAGTAGGCCGAGATCTTGTGACGCTTCGGACTCCCGTCGAGGACGACGAGTTCGAACCTTCGGGGACCTATTCGGATTCCGCAGGAGCGTGCCATTCAGTTGGTTTGGTTGGGCGTGCGGTCAGCGAGCCGCCAGCGGCTGGGCGAGCGCGTCGTAACGAGCGCGGGCAGCGGGGGGGAGGATTCGGTTTCGGATCTTGTCGTCGAACTCGGCGCAGAGGGCCCGAAACTCGGGTTCCATCGCGTCGAGGGTGGCGACCTGGTGCCGGTCGCGGATCTCCCGCTGGCGGCTCTCATATTCGTCGAGCAGTTGATTCAGGACGCGGCGGCGGCGTCCCGAGAGTTCGAACTCGTCGGAGAGCGCATCAGCGTATCCGGCCAGCGGGCTCGGGCTCGGAGTCTGTCGGGAAACCGCCATCCCGGCCCCAAGCCCCAGGAGGAACCAGGAGGCCGCGAGGGCGACGGACCAGGCGCGGATGTCCTTCACGGCCGGAGCTCAGCGCCCGCCCGCTGAGGTCGGCGCAGCCTCGAGCTCCAGCTCGAGCCGCTGGTTCTCCTCGTCGAGTTCGGAGAGTGCCTCCTGGAGATCCTTCCCCGCGTCCAGGCCCGACACCTCAGGCCGGCCCCCACCGGAGAGGAGGAGTGTGGTCACCACCAGGCCAGCGGCGGCCACCGCCACCAGCGTGCGCGAGAAGGCGAGGACTCGGCCAGCCGAGCGCCCTGAAGGCCCCTCCATGCGAGGTTCAGGCGGGATCGAGACCTGTGGCGCGACGGCGGGGATGAACCCGACGTCACCGGCCACGGCCCTCCGGGCCACCCGGGCAGCGAACCCATCGGGTACTTCCACCTCCGGACCCGCGACGAACCACTGACGGAGCGTCTGCTCCTCCTGGACCGCCGTGCGGCAGGCGGGGCAGTCCATCAGGTGGCGCCGTACCGTGCTGCCGACGCCGTCGGTGACCTCGTCATCGACGAACGTCGGGACAAGCGCGAGGACGACCTCGCACTGAATCGGTGATGTGGAACTCATGCCTCGGACTCCTACTCGGAAGGGTTGGACTGACTGGCCGCGAACTCGGGATGGAGCTGGAGCAGGCGCTTCTTGAAGCGAGCCCGCGCCCGGAACAGACGGGACTCGACGGTCCCGATGGACACCTGCAGCACGTCGGCGATGTCCTGGTAGCGCATTTGCTCGAGCTCCCGCATGACGAGGACCGTCCGGAAGATCTCCGGGAGCTCATCCATCACGCTCCGCGTGATCTCCGAGATCTCTGCCTGCTCGAGACGGGCGTCCGGGCGGATCGACTTGCGCTCGGTGGTCTCGTCGACAGCGCCGCTGACGGCCTCCGGGTCCTCCACGGCCCGGATCGGACTGCGCCCCTGGCGCTTCATGAAGTCCAGGATCGTGTTGACCGCGATCCGGTACAGCCACGTGTAGAAGGCCGAGGACTGCTGGAAGGTCTCCAGCCGGCTGAACGCCTTCAGGAAGGTGTCCTGGACGATGTCCTCCACCTCGACCGCGCTCCGGGTGTAGTGGCGGACCAGCCCGAACAGACGGCGCTGGTAGCGTCCCACAAGCACCTCAAAGCAACGAGAGTCCCCATCCAGGGTCCCCTGGACGAGCATGCTGTCGTCCTGTCGTTCGAGGCTTGGTTTGTGCATCAGCGCTCCCATCTTCGGAAGCGTGGACGCCTCGATGGACCGCCTATTCCCGGTCGGACGCAGATTCGGCCGGGGCGGTGGCCCCCAGAGGCCCCGTCAAGGTGTGGCCCATGCGCTCCTTCTTGGTCCGCAAGTACTTGATATTGTTGGGGTTAGGCTCAACCTCGAGGGGCTCCTGGCCCGCCAGTTCCAGGCCGTACCCCGCCAGCCCGT
>CBFHHK010000042.1:12866-16333 GCA_965655435.1 Planctomycetota bacterium
TACTTGATGTTGTTGGGGTTAGGCTCAACCTCGAGGGGCTCCTGGCCCGCCAGTTCCAGGCCGTACCCCGCCAGCCCGTGGATCTTCTTGGGATTGTTGGTGAGGAGCCTCATCTTCCGGACCCCGAGGTGGAACAGGATCTGAGCCCCGATCCCGTACTCGCGCAGGTCCACCGGGAGGCCGAGGGCCTCGTTCGCCTCGACGGTGTCCATGCCACCGTCCTGCAGGTGGTACGCCTTGAGCTTGTTCGCCAGGCCGATCCCGCGGCCCTCCTGGCGCAGGTACACCAGGACGCCGCGCTCCTTCGAGGCCAGCATCTTCATGGCCTGGTCGAGCTGCATCCCGCAGTCGCACCGCTGGGAGCCGAAGACGTCCCCGGTCAGGCACTCGGAATGGACCCGGACGAAGACTTCATCGTCGACGGGGGGGCCGGCTTCGCCGGCGTCTTCCCCGATGACCAGACCGTGGGAGAGCGCCACGTGCTCCTTCCCGTCGATCTTTGAGCGGAACAGGTGCGTGTGGAACAGGCCATAGTCCGTCTGGAGGGGGACCGCCTTCTCGACCACGGGCTCCACCAGCTGCTCGTTCTTTCGCCGGTACTCGATCAGGTCGGCGATGGTGCAGATCTTGAGGTCGTGCTGGGCTGCAAAGACCTCGAGCTCCGGCATCCGGGACATGGTCCCGTCGTCGTTCATGATCTCGCAGATGACGCCCACGGGAGAGCCGCCCGCGAGCTGCGCGAGGTCCACGATCCCCTCCGTTTGACCGCCGCGCACGAGCACACCGCCCTCACGTGCCCGGAGCGGAAAGATATGCCCCGGGCGCGCAAGGTCGGCGGCCTCGGAGGTGGGGTCGGCCGCGACCTCAATCGTCCTCGCGCGATCCGCGGCGCTGATTCCGGTCGAGACCCCGGTCGTCGCCTCGATCGAGATGGTGAACGCCGTCCCGTGAGCGTTGGTGTTGTGCGCCGCCTGCATCGGGAGGTCGAGCCGATCGCAGACCTCTCCCGACATCGGGGTACAGATGAGGCCTCGCCCTTCCTTCGCCATGAAGTTGACGGCCTCCGGCGTGATCTTGTCAGCGAGCATGGCGAGGTCGCCCTCGTTCTCGCGGTCAGGGTCATCGACAAGGATGATCATGCGCCCCTTGCGGAGGTCGTCGATGATCTCGGGGATCGAGGAGATGGGCATGTTGGGGACGGGAGCGGCTGCTGGCTCTGGCCAGGACGACGGCAGAGGCTGTTGCTGGAGCAATGGCAGGGGTTTCGGCGAGGCATCCTAGGTCGGGCGGCCGCCTGACCCGACCGCTATCGCGGCGGATCCGCTGCGATCCGCTCTGATCCGTCCACGGTTTCCCGCCCGGCTTCTGCCTGCCGACGAGGAGCGCTACGGGAATATCCCCAACAGGGCCAAAGCGGAGCGCAGGAGAGTCCTAGGCGGCCGGGGCGCGCCCGTGGACAGGTGGGTAAAGTTCGGGGAGAAGGCCTTCAAAGAGAACCCATCCCACTTCTAAATCGACACTTATGGTCATTCCACAACGCCCCCCACGATGTGGAGAACTCAGACGCGATGGCCCGGACAAGCGTGTAAGGCCCACGTGCTGTCGCCCTGTACGACCCCGTGTCTCCACAAGGGATCCACACGAGAATGGCTCGACCCACAGGGCTCAACTGGACGAGAGAACAGGAAGTCGCATATAGGCGGAGGCACCCTCCCCGCCCCTCTGCTGAGGACGTGACCCACGCCAGACCCCCGCCCTCTCCTCGATGTATCGCACCCTGCTCATCGGCATCGCCGCCGCCTCCCCCCTGCTGGTCCTGGGCGTCACCCGCCAGTCCCACCTGGAGCGACGCCTCGTCTCGCTGGAGGAGTTCACCCGCGAGGTCCCTACCCGACAGGACCGGGACCTCCGCGAACTGTCCTCCCGCCTCGACGGGCTGCCGGGTGAGACGCAGGTGACCGCCCTCCAGACACGGGTCCACTCCCT
Organism: Planctomycetota bacterium; assembly: GCA_965655435.1. GTDB lineage: Bacteria > Planctomycetota > UBA1135 > UBA1135 > Saltatorellus. The sequence continues at coordinate 14,853 of CBFHHK010000042.1, forward strand.
CGAGTCGCGCCTCGCCGAGGCGCGGCGCGCGCTGGAGTCCCAGCGCGACGCCCTCGATGAGGTCTCACAGATCGCCCACAAGGTCCAACGGATCGACGACCTTGAGCAGGGAATGGACTCCCGCTGGGCGGGCTTCGTTCGAGCACTCGACGCCACCACGACGCTGGTGGACGAGACCCGCGCCGAGCTCGGCGACGTCCGCTCCAAGCTCTCCGGGACCGAGGGCGCACAGGCCGACTCGAGCGGGCTCTGGTCTGCGACGGTGGGGCCCACCGTCCAACTCCGCGGCGCCTCCACCGTCGGGAGCGGCGTCCTGCTCCAGTCCCGTCCCTCCGAGGCGCACCCCGAGGCCTACCGGACGCTGATGCTCACGTCGTGGCACGTGATCCGCGACATCCGCGCGGACTCCCAGGACGCCGAGTGCCCGATCCCCGTCATCGTCCGCGATCTCGACGGCACCAAGAGCGAGTTCACGGCGACCGTGCTGACCCACAGCGTTGATCTGGACTCAGCCCTCCTCATCCTCGACTCCTGCGAGCGCTTCGACGTGGGGGCCATGCTGCCCACCCGCGACCGGCTCGCCGCCACGGAGGTGTTCGAGGACGTGGTCGCCGTCGGCTGCCCGCTCGGCAACGACCCGATCCCCACCCAGGGGCACCTGACCGACCTCCATCACGAGGTGGCAGACGCCCACTTCTGGATGATCTCGGCGCCCACCTACATCGGTAACTCCGGCGGCGGGATCTACGGGCTCACGTCCCACGAGCTCCTCGGCATCTTCTCGAAGATCTACACCCACGGCTCCATCCGGCCGACCGTCATCCCCCACATGGGGCTGGTGACGCCGCTGGGGGCCATCTACGACTGGATCGACAGCAGCGGGGCAGCGTCCGTCGTCGAGGGCGCGGGGAGCGCCGTCATCACGCTGAACTGAGCCGGCGAACACGTGGAGCCGTGCGCAGGGGGGGACCCTGCTCGCCCCCCCCTCCCGATGAGCTCCCAGGGCCGCCGCCCGGGCGCCGGCAGAGTTTCCTGTTCAAGGGACTGGCGAGCCTGCCGAGGTTGACCAAAGGTGAAGCCATGGGATGGCGGATCCCCCACCAAGCGCGCGCACCCGCGCTCGCAGCGATCCTCTCGGCGGTCATCGCACCCCCCGGAGCGGCGCGCGCGCAGCTGGCGGCGCCAGCGGACCTCACCTTGACGGTGAGCGGTCCGCGGCTCCTCTCGCCTGCAGACGTGGACGGAGACGGGGACCTCGACCTCCTGCTGAACGACGCAGGCGGTCACCGCTTGTTCTGGGTCGAGCAGACCCCGGGAGGAGTCGGTGAACTTGAGCTGCTCCTGCGCTCTCCGTCCCCCTCCACCCTGTGGGACCTCGCCGACCTCGACGGAGACGGTGACCTCGACGTCCTGGCGCTGACCAGGTCGCCGTCCCAGCTCTACGTCCACGAGCGGGCTGGGGACCGATACCTCCCCGCTCA
>CBFHHK010000042.1:16432-17824 GCA_965655435.1 Planctomycetota bacterium
ACGGGTCACGGGCTTCTCCGGTGAAGCGGTGGACCTCGATGTGGGCGACCTCGACCAGGACGGCCTCCTGGACGTGCTCATCGCTCTCGACTCGTCCAGCCCAGCCCACCGGGGCCACTTCATTCTCCGGGGAATCGGCGGCGGCGGCCTGAGCTGGCCGGCCCGCTTCACTCCAGGCAGCCAGGCCGCCGCCGGGATCGTCACGGGGCCCCAACAGCTGGCGGATCTGGACAGCGACGGCGACCTCGACGTCCTGGTCCTGGACCGTGACCTCCATCGCGTCGTGTGGTTTCGAAACCAGGGCGCGACGTTCGCGCAGGGGCCGCTGGTCGTCGACCAGCTGAGCCGGCTCAGCTCCGTCGAGGCCCTCGATCTCGACGGAGACGGCCGCCTGGACCTGGTCGCGAGCGGGACGTCGCCCGGGCTCGACTTCGGTCAGGAGATCCTCTTCTATCGAGGCAGCAGCAGCGGGGCATTCGCCGCCTCGGTCACGCTCGCCATCGAACGCACCATCGAGCCCTCCGCCCTCACCACCGGCGATGTCGACGGCGATGGAGACCCGGACCTCCTGTTCTCTGCCGCCAAGGGCGCGCCCCACTGGCTCGAGACCCTCGCCGTGGGGTTCGCCCCCCAGCCGCGCCCCTTCACCACAGCGCCTGGATGGAGCGTGCTCGACCAGCAGCTGCTCGACCTTGACGCCGATGGCCAACCAGACCGCGTCGTGGCCTGCTTGACCGAGCAGGTCGGGTGGAGCCCCGGGCTCGGCGCGGGCGCCTTCGGCCCGCTCCATGAGATCACACGGCGCGCCGACGGCGCGCGGGCCTCGGCAGCGTTCGACCTGGACGAGGACGGGGACCTCGACCTCCTCGTCGCCGCCACCGGTGCTGGCCAGGTCATGACCTTCGAGAACCTCGGCGCCGGTGACTTCGCGACACCCGAACCGAGCTTCGAGATACCCGGCGCGCTTGAGATGATGCTCGGCGCCGACGTCGACGGGGACGGGGATCCAGACCTCGTCCTCGCGTCCTTCTCCGGCGGCTGGGTCGACGTTCGCACCTTCGAGTCGGGGCAGTTCGCCCCGCCGTCAAGGCTCCTCACCTTCGGGACCGCGACCGGCGGCACGATCACGCCGGCCGACGCGGACGGCGACGGACGGCTCGACCTCGTCGTCTCTGTCCTCGGCGAGGACGATGTGCTCTGGTTCCGCGGGACTCCGGGGGCCCTCGACCCCACCCCACGCACCCTCGTCACCGATCAGCCCGCGGTGGCTGACCTGGCCATCCGCGACGTGGACGGTGACGGGAACAGTGACCTCATCCTGACCGGCCCGGGCTTCGGCGGCTCGGTCGGGTGGTTCCCGGGCCAAGGCGCCGGGGCCTTCGGTCCGCGCGT
>CBFHHK010000042.1:17924-24708 GCA_965655435.1 Planctomycetota bacterium
ATCCTGACCGGCCCGGGCTTCGGCGGCTCGGTCGGGTGGTTCCCGGGCCAAGGCGCCGGGGCCTTCGGTCCGCGCGTCGCGATCCCGACCATCAACTTTCAGCCGCGCAACGTGGTCCCCATGGACGCGGACGGAGACGGGGACCTCGACCTCATCGTCGGGGGCGCGGGGTTCATCTTCCCCCTGCTCGAGTGGATCCCCCAGACCGCTCCCGGTCAGTTCGGAGGCGCCGACTACGTGGGCAGCGCGGTGCAAGGGTGGGCCTCCATCGAGGCCATCGACATCGACCTCGACGGGGACCTCGATCTCGTGACCACCCCGCGCGAAGGCTCCCTCGAGCCCCTGGCGCTCACCATCTACACCGCCCCCTTCGGCGCCCCCCCGCTCGTCCTCAACCGCCCCGAGGGGGTGTCCTCGTTCCTCGTCGGCGACCTGGACGCCGACGGAGATGCGGACGTCGTCCTCACCTCGGAACGGGCCGACTCGGTCACCCTCCTGCGCGGCACCGCACGCGGCTTCCTGGGCACCACAGAGTGCGCCGGCACCGGACCGCAGCCCGCGATCCTCGAGGCCGTGGGGTCCCCGTGGCGTGTCGAGAACGCGCTACGGCTCCGGGCGACGCGCTTGCCCCCGGGAGCGCTGACCCTCTTCCTCACCAGCCAGACCGCGGGCCACGTGGTGGCGCCGGGCGGGAGCCTGGGCACGCTCTGCCTCGGCGGTGGCATCGGACGCTTCGACCGGCCGGGGGAGGCCCAGGGCGCCGGCTCAGATGGGCTGGCGACCTTGGAAGTCGACCTCTCCACGGTCCCCGACCCAAGCTCCTCTCGCGATGTCCTCGCCGGAGAGACCTGGCGCTTCCAGGCCTGGTACCGCGCCTCGAGCGGCGGCCCCGCAACCACGAACTTCACCGGCTCCCTGGCGGTGGAGTTCCGCTAGCCAGGGCGGGTCCACCAGGTCAGCCCGGCGAGGTCGCGCTCTTCGCGCACGGGGAGGCTCGCCAGGTACCCGACCACAACGCACGTCGTGCTCCCCACGGCGCCGTAGAGCATGAAGTTCAGCGAGGTCGCGTTCTGGACGTAGGCGAGGAGCGCAATCGAGGAGAGCGCCCCGAGCGCGGCCCCACGGGACGTGGTCCTGGTCGTGAAGATGCCCAGGAAGAAGAGCCCGGCCAACGGGCTGATCAGGAGCCCGAGGACGCTCTGGAACGTATCGAAGAGGGAGCGCAGGTCCGACGCGGCGAAGAGCGCCGCCGTGCCGGTCCCCACCAACCCCATCAGGAACGTCACCCGGCGCCCGGTCTGGAGATCTGACGCCGACCCGATCCCGAGCCGGCGGTGCCAGTCGTTCGTCCAGGAGGTCGCGATGGAGTGCATGGACGAGTCCAGGCTCGACATGGACGCTGCGAAGATCCCCGCCAGGACCAGGCCCGCGAGCCCGGCGGGCAGCTCCAAGGCCACGAAGAGCGGGAACACCTCGTCATTCTTCATGCCGAGGTCCAGCGCCTCGGGGCGGGCGCTGAAGTAGGCGAAGAGCGCGGAGCCCAGGGCGTAGAAGCACAGGGTGAAGGGCACGGCCACGAGGCCGTTGAGGAGAATGCCGCGCGCGGCGCTGCGCTCATCCTTGGTCGACAGGTAGCGCTGCACCACGGCCTGATCGGTGGTGTACGGGCCGAACTGGAGGAACATGGCCCCCAACAGCACAGACCAGCTGGCGGTGTCTGTCCACGAGGCGCCCGGCGCGAACCAGCGCAGCTTGTGCCCGGAGCGCGCGATCTCGATGGCGGAGTCGAGTCCGCCTGCGCCGTCCACGGCCAGGGCCAAGGCGACGAACAGGCCCCCGATCAGCACGAAGACCTGGAGGACATCCGTCCACACCACGGCCTCCATCCCGCCCAGCACCGTGTAGGCCGTCGCCATCACACCGATGGTCGCGATGCACGTGTACACGTCCACCCCGGTCACCGTGGAGAGGGCGAGCGACGGCAGGAACACCACGATCGCCATCCGCGCCACCTGGAACGCCATGAACGAGGCGCTGCCGAAGAGGCGAATGGAGAGCCCGAAGCGGCGCTCGAGGTACTCGTAGGCGGTCGAGATCTCCAGCCGCCGAAAGAAGGGCAGGTAGAAGACGATCACGATCGGCGCCATGACGAGGATCGTGATGGACGTCAACGCGAACACCCAGTCGTCCATGAAGGCCTTGGCCGGCACCGCGACGTAGGTGATCGCGGAGAGCTGGGTGGCATAGATGGAGAGCCCCGCCGCCCACCAGGGGATCCGCCGACCCGCCAGGAAGAAGTCCTCCGCCGTCCGCTCACGCCGCGCGAAGAAGACCCCGAGCAGCAGGATGCCGAGCAGATAGAGGGCCATCACCGCGTAGTCAAGCGCGGCCAGCCGCGCCGGCTCGCGGTCCACGCGACCCCACTGGACCTCGCTCGTGCGAACCCCGGGCCGGACCTCCCCGCTCGCGATCGCGAAGCCACCGTCCCAGGGAGCGATCCCCGTCGTGACCACCCCTCGCGGCATCGCCCCTTCCTGGGTCCAGGTATCCGTGAGCGTGTGGTAAGCGTCCACGTCAGCCGCGAACTCGGGGCGGGTCGCCTGCGGGACGTCGAGGGGCACGGCGGCCACGCCTGAGAGGAACAAGATGTGCGATTGGCCCGTCGGCCAGGCAAGCCCTGCCGAGCGTCCGAGCCCTTCACCGTGGGCTCCTCGCCTCGGGGAGGAAGGAGAGCGATGCCGGGTCCACGTCCCCCGACCTGGCTCGAAGCTCCAGAGCTCATTCGAGACCGGCAAGAAGCGGCGCCCGTCGGGGTGGCTCTCCGGCTCCTGACCCGGGATCTCCCCGGAGTAGACGAACAGGGCCTCCTTGCCCTGCGCGTTCCGCTGGGGTGCCGCGACAAACTTGAGGCCCGCGCGCCCAGGGAAAGGCGCGGACTCACCCCACCCCGCGGCCATGTCCTCGGGGTCCAGGATCCAGGTGGCCCGCACGAGATCGGAGGCGTCCGCCGATTGCTGGGCGCCGAGCGCCACCACGCGACCGTCGACGAGGCCCGCCGCCAGGAATTGGGACGGGGCCGGCAGGGAGGGTCCAGGGGTGAACCGCAGCGCGCCGCTCTCGTCCACCTCGGCGATGAGGACCTCCGACGAGGCCCGAGTCGAGTCCCCGCCGCCGATCAGCAGGGCGCGGCCGTCAAGGTGAACCACGGCGCCATAGGCACGCGGTTCAGGGAGCGGTGGGCCGGTGGCCCAGGCCTCCCCATCAAAGACCCAGGTCTCCGCATGCCAGACCTTGGCCCCCCCCTCCCAGGGCGGCGCCTCCGGGAAGTTCGCGCCGCCAGCCACCAGCAGACGCTGCTCGCCGTCCGGTCCCTCCAGCGTCGCGACGAACGGGCCTCCGAAGCCCACAGGGTCGGGGACCGGAGGCAGCGCCTCCCACCGGACCGGCGCGGCCGGCGAGGCCTCCTGTGGACCGGCAGCGACGCACAGGGAGAGGAGGAGGGCGGCGATCAACGTGCCCCTCCAGCGCGAATGGAACCTTCGAGGTCGAGCGCGTCGAGGGCCGCGTCGAGCCGCTCGCGCCCCTCGGCGCTCAGCCCCGCGATCGGCAGCCGCGGGGGCCCGAGGGAGACGCCGAGCCGGGCCATGGTGTGGCGCGCCGCGGCCATGTACCCGAAGGAGGCCAGCGTCTGGACGAGGTCGATCGAGGCCCGCTGGAGCTCGCGCGCTCGCTCAATCTCGCCCTGCTCGTGCGCGGTGATGATCTGGCGGAAGAGCGGCGCCGCGAAGTTGTACGTGCTGCCCACCGCACCCTTCACCCCGAGGCTCAGGGCGGAGAGCAGGGCCTCGTCCGTGCCACACAACACGTCGTAGCTGCTCCCATGCGCGCTCAGGTAGTCCTGCACGTGCCAGCCCTCGTACCGGCTGCACTTGATCCCACGCAACCCCGGGACATGCTCACCGAACGCCCGCGCCAGCTCCCTGCCACTGAAGGGCAGGCCGGTGAGCGCAGGGATGTCGTAGTAGTAGAGGGCCAGGTCCCCGGCCGCTGCGGCGATCTCCCCCATCGAGCGCGCGACGAGCTCCGCCGAGGCCGGTCGGTAGAAGCACGGCGAGATGGCGCCGAGCGCCTCGACACCGTCGAGCCCTGCTGCGAACTCGGCCAGCAACGCCGCGTCTCGAAGGCTATCGCCGCCGACCTGGGCGATGACCCGGAGGCCCGCTCTCGGCCCGGCTTCGGACCAGGCCTCGAAGAGGTCTCGACGCTCGTCCACGCCCAGGGACGCGCCCTCCCCCGTCGCGCCGGCCACGAAGACCGCGCTGACACCGTCCCGGGCCAGGTGCTCCGCCTGCGCCGGGACCGCCGCGAGGCGCATGGCCCCGCCCTGTCCGTTCTCTTCGAAGAAGGGCGTGTGTGGCGCGGCAACGAGGCCGTTGAAGGGCAGCTTCATGCCCCCGTTCTATCCGATCACCCGACCTTCGAGCGCCAACTCGACCCAGCCGGGGCCCGACTCGTGGACCGAGCCGGCGCCGTCCCTGGCGGCACCGGCGCGGTCCCGCCCTGGCGCTCGATCTGAGGCGAATCGGCGGTTCTGCCCAGGGAATCCCGACCTTCTCGCCCCGTCGCCCCCACTCGCCTCGGACACGGGGATACGCTCGTGCCAGAGCAAGCGCGCGAAACGGCCCGGCGTTGAAAGTCCGGAGCAAGGAAGCGCGATCATCATCGGGGCCATCGACAGGTCCTTCAGAGCGGCGAAGACGCCGCAATCCGTTACGGGGCAACAAGCCTCGCGTGGACCACATCATGGACCCTGAAATGACGGCGCCGGAAGGCGCCGAAGAGCATCCTTCGTACGAGCAGCCGCAGCCGAGCACCCCGGAGAACCACTCCGAAGGGCCGGGAGACTCCGCTCCACACGGCGCTGGACACGAAGCACCTGACGCCTACCGCGCCGAGGCCAACGAGGAGCACCAGGGGGCCAACGAGGAGCACCAGGGCGAAGAGGGCCGCGATCAGGGATCCCACGGTGAACCGATGGAGGACGCCCAAGGCAGCCCCTTCGAGAAGGTCCCCGCCGCCCTCCAGCCGGCCCTCCAGCGACGCGGCTTCACCGAGCTCTCGGAGGTTCAGTCCGCTGTCCTCGCGGCCGACTCGGGCGCCAGCGACCTGCGCATCTCCTCCCAGACCGGCTCAGGGAAGACGGTCGCCCTCGGTCTCGTGGTTGCGCGCGTCCTCGTGGAGCCCCGCGGCGACCGCGGCCCCGACGTGCTGGTCGTGGTCCCCACCCGTGAGCTCGCCCAGCAGGTCTCGACTGAGCTCCGCTGGCTCTTCGCGGACCTCCAGGACACGATCGTCGCCTCCGTCACAGGGGGCACGCCGATCTTCCAGGACAAGAACACCCTCCGGAACGAGCCGCGGGTCCTCATCGGGACCCCCGGGCGTCTCGTCGATCACCTGACGAACGAGAACCTCGACCTCGGCAACGCCCGCGAGCTCGTGCTCGACGAGGCCGATCAGATGCTCGACATGGGGTTCCGCGAGGACCTCGAGACGATCCTCAACGCCACCCCCAGCGAGCGTCGGACCCACATGGTCTCCGCCACGTTCCCTCCCGGAATCGAGCGGCTCGCCGAGCGATACCAGCGGGACCCCGTGTCGGTCGAGGGCACCGCCCTCGGCGAGGCCAACGCGAACATCGAGCACATCGGCCACCTCGTCCAGCGCTCGGATCGCTACACGGCCCTCGTCAACCTGCTGCTGCTCGCCGGCGAGGAGCGCGTGCTCGTCTTCGTCGAGCGTCGCTCCGACGCCGCGCAGGTCGCCACCATGCTCTCCGAGGACGGCTTCTCCGCGCTCCCGCTCAGCGGCGAGCTCGCCCAGAGCCAGCGTAACCACACCCTGGCGGCCTTCCGGAACGGTCGCGCCACCATCCTCGTCGCCACGGACGTGGCAGCGCGAGGGCTGGACGTGCCTGACGTGACGACCGTCATTCACACCTCGCCCCCCATCGACCCGGAGGTCTACACCCACCGGAGCGGTCGGACGGGCCGGGCCGGCCAGACCGGCCGAAGCATCCTGCTCGCGCCGCCGAACCGCCGGCGCAAGCTCAGCTACCTCCTCGCGGACGCCCGCGTGGACCTCGAGTGGCGCCCCCTCCCCCCCGCCGCAGAGGTCGAGGCGGTCCTTCAGGAGCGCTTCCGAGCCAAGCTCGGCGCGGAGCTCGACAAGGCGCTCCAGAAGGAGCCCAAGGAGACGCTGCTGGAGCACGCGAACTCGCTCCTCGAGGAGTACGAGGGCCCGAGGCTCGTGGCCGCGCTCCTCGCCCGACTGGGAGAGAAGCGTCGCGCCAAGGCGCGGGACGTGGGCGGCGGCTCCGGCCACGGGAACGAGCGCTACGAGAGCCAGCCCCGCGGGGAGCGGTACGACCAGGGGAGCGTCTCGACCCCCGGAATGGTCCGCTTCTTCATCAACTGGGGCTCTCTCAAGGGCGCCAACCCGTCCAAGGTCCTCGCCCAGGTCTGCCGTCGCGGCAACGTCCAGGGCTCGGACGTCGGCGCGATCTCCATCCACCCGAACGCCACGACGTTCGATGTGCGCGAGGAGGTGGCGATGGAGTTCGAGAAGAACGCCGGCCAGCGCGACGAACGGAACCCGATGACGATGATTCGCCGCGACCGCGGCCCCACTGGCGGTGGCCCCCGTCGCGGTGGCGGCGGTCGGCGCGGCTTCCGCCGGAGGCGGCGCCGCTGATCTCGAGGGTGCGCCCCTGGTAGCCAGATGAGGA
>CBFHHK010000043.1:0-23853 GCA_965655435.1 Planctomycetota bacterium
GAGGAGTCTGCGTTGCCCGCGGCTGCGCGCAGCGCGGAGGAAGTCGGGGGCGCCTCAGTGTGGGCGGCCCCCACGGACCCCGGTTCGCCGGCGTGGGCCGACGGCAGCGTCACGGGTTGGTCGGGTGCGCAGCCAGCGGCGCATACGACCCAAAGGAATGTTCCTGCGGTGAGCGCGCTGCGCGCTGCGGCCGGGTCCAGCGATCTGAAGTACGGGGTCCTCAAGGTGCATTCCGGACGTTGTCCGGCTCCCCTTGATAACCACTGGTGCGGTGCAGATGCGAGCGTCAATGGTGGGAAGGGGCGCGCGACGTTACCGCGACACCTGTAGGTTCAAGCCATGGATCAGACCACCCCGTTGCCCCCTGCGCCGCCGACCACGCGCGGCTCGAGGTTCGGCGCCTTCTCGCTCGCGACGATCCTCACGTTCCTCTGGATCTGGCTGCTGGCCTTCCTCCTCGAGGACGTCGGGCGGATGAGCCCGGTGAACTACGACGAGATCTACCGGGCGGGGATGCCGCCGGAGCTGCTCCAAGACCTTGCTGGGGTCGACCGCGAGGTGCGCGACCTCGAGCGGAAGATCAAGCGCCAGGAGCAGATCCAGCGCGATCTCGAGCGCGACATGGAGGCCTCGGGCGAGGTCATGCGGCAGATGATGGACCTCCAGCGGCTGGCGCTTGAGAAGGGGAGCGCCCCCTCCGGGGCGGAGCGGGAGGCGCTGGCCACAGCGCAGGAGACCTTCCTCTCCGCTCAGGGGCAGTACCGCGAGGCCAACATCGAGATCCAGTCCGCGAACGCCACGCTGTTCGCGCTGCAGGGGCGCCAGGACCTGTTGTCCTCGAGGAGGGCTGCGGCGGAGGCGCCGATCCAGAAGGCATACCAGGCCAAGGTGCGAGCGCGCGCTTTGGTGGAGGCTGGCGTCAGGCTTGGGATCTTGATCCCCCTGTTCCTGCTCGCGGCGGCCACCGTTCGCAAGCGCTGGCGGCACGCGTGGCGCCCCATCCACCTGTCCTTCCTCGTGGCCACCTTCTGGACCCTCGGGTACGAGATGTTCGAGCAGTTCCCGGCGGAGTACTTCAAGTACATCGCGATTCTCACCGCCATCGGGATCACCCTCGCCTTCCTCGCGTGGATCATCCGCAAGGCGACTTCGCCGAGCCCGTCGCTCGTGCTGGCCCGGAACCGAGCGGCGTACATGGAGAGCGTCTGCCCGATCTGCGCGTTCCAGCTGAGCCGGACGCCCATCGAGGCGTCGCCTCCCGGGAAGCGACGGCGCCGCGCGACGCAGGAGCCTGCCGGGCCGCTCGCGCCAGCGGGGCGGGTGGACTTCAGCTGTCCGAGCTGCGGAACAGGGCTGTTCGAGGCTTGCGGTGAGTGCTCGGGGTCGCGCCACTCGCTGCTCCCCTTCTGCGAGGGGTGCGGCGCCGAGGCCCCCGCGGCGCTCGTCTCGCCCTCGACGGCTGGAGCGACCTGAGCAGCGGGGCCTCCGTGCGGACTTCGCGGGGCGACCCCACCGGGCTCCTGCGGTGTGTGCTCGCTCACGGACCGCGGCACGGAGCCTCTCGTCTCGACGCTCTCTCAGCCCCCTCTCCCGTCCTGCGTCGGCGTGGCTGCCCGGCGGGTGCGCGCCGTTGGCGCCGACGTGTTCAAGGCTTGGGGCCGACCGGCTCAAGCTAACGGGGCCGACCGGGCCGCGCCAATGGGCCGATGCAGAGTAGCGAGCCGGCAGAGCGTGGCGACAGCGATCGGGCGTGGCACTCCGGCGCGCGCCGCCGCTGAACTCGGCAGAACCTCTCGTACAGGCTCCGGAGGGGCCGGCTGGGGCCAGCGGACGCGCGCCGCCTCAGCTCGGGTCCGTGGCGCTCCCGCCGCGCAGGAACACCCCGTCCGCCAGCGGATCCTGGGGCTCGATGACGAGCTCGTTGACGCCGGTGATGTAGGCCCTTCCGGTGACCTCCGGCACGACGGCCGCGAGGTCGCCGGCGCGCGTCTCCCGCGCCACGCAAACCGAGAAGCGGGTCCCGATGAGGCTCTCGATGACCAGCGGCTCGCCGATGGCGAGCCGGCCGCTCGCGTGCTCGATGGCGGCCCTTCCGCTCACGCCCGTTCCCGTGGGAGAGCGATCGACCTCCCCGTCCGCGAAGATGCACACGTTCCGCAGGTGGGCGCCGCCGTCCGCGGGCTGGGTGAAGATCACGCCGTAGAGGAAGTTGAGGTCCTCGTCCCCGTCGGGGTGGGCGAAGGTGTGGGAGGCCATGATCGCCCGCTTGATGTCCATACCCACGGCGATGAGGCGCTCGACCTGGGAGGGGTCCACCTCAAGGCCGACCGACGCGGCGTCCACATAGGCGTAGAAGGCGCCGCCGTAGGCGAGGTCGTAGGTGACCGGACCCAGGCCCGGGACGTCGACGGAGCAGGCTCGCCCCAGGAGGAACGAGGGGACGTTCTCGAAGGACACGTCGCCGACGCCGTCTGCCGTGATGGCGGGGCGTGCGGTGATGCGACCGGCGGGGGAGTCGATGCGGAGGACGTCCTGGCCGGGGGGCAGCCGGAGGAGTCCGCAGTCGAGCCCGACCTTCACGAGGCCGATGATCCCGTGCCCGCACATGGTGCTGTAGCCCTCGTTGTGGAGGAACAGCACGCCCACGTCTCCGTCGTCGGTGACGGGCCGGGTGAGGACGCAGCCGTACATGTCGGCGTGCCCGCGCGGCTCCAGCATGAGCGCCCGGCGCACCGCGTCGTGGCGGTCCATGGCGTCCCGCCGCATCTCGAGGATCGTGGAGCCATTCAGTTCGGGGTAGTCCCCGGTGATGACCCGCAGGGGCTCGCCGGCGGTGTGCGCGTCGATAACGCGGAAGCGCGTCCACTCAGCGGGCGGGCTCCATTCGATGGGCGCGGGACGGCCGGCGGCCTGCGGGTGATGGCTCATCGGGTGGCAGGGGCCGCCGGCTGGGTCCAGGCCATCTCGTGGTCGCCCTGGAGATAGGGCTTGGGGTGGAGCTTGCTGGAGGTGATTTGGGCGCGGACGTAGAGCTCGTCGCCGCTGAACCGGTACTCGGCCTCGCTGCCGTCCACGGCCAGGAGCTCCTCGCCCACGGGGCCCGTTGTGCCGTCGACCCGGCGCGTACCGATGAAGCGAATCCGGAAGCTCGCGTCGCCGTCCGCCTTGACCCGCAGCCGGTAGCGGTCCCCTGTGACCTCCAGCTCGTCCAGCGCCACGCCGCTGGAGGCATAGAAGTCCCCCCGGTTCATGGCCTCGGTGACGGCGTCGCGGTCGAGGGATTCGGCGCGGACCATGACCCACCCGCGCCCGGTGGGCGAGGTCAGGTTGCCGTGGTAGTGGTGGGCATCGTCGGTGGCGACGCCGTAGAGGATCGGGGAGGCCTCCGCGGCGCCGAGCCGCCTCGCGAGCGCGCGGTCCCAGAGCTGTTCCATGGACGGGTGCTCGGAGTCGCCCTCGTTGCGGGTCGAGCGGTGCCCGTTGTAGACCTCGAAGAAGCGGTCCTCCTTGACGGCTGCGACCTCCTCCCAGGTGACGCCCCACCCGAAGTTCGGGTGGTTGAGGTGTCCGAACACGGGCCGCCCGGCGGCGGCGCCCGCCTCCTCGATGGAGCGCATGGTGTCGCCGATGAGCTCGACGATTGAGGAGCGCTGGAGCGCCGGCAGGACCCCGTCAATATTGACCGCGTTGATGTGCACTGGCCGGCCCTCGAAGCTGGAGGTGACCTCCTCGCCGGGGAGAAGGAGGAAGCCACCTGCGCCGTCCTGGGGCGCCTGCTCCACCTCGGCCTTGAGCTCTGCCAACGTGCGCAGGCGCATCTCCCGGCTCCCCGCCTCGCCGCGCAGCTCCACCTTGTCGGCCCCGAAGCGGGTGATGAGCAGGTCGACCTCGGAGGGCTTGAGCCGCCCGACGCCGTCCTCGGCGACGGGAAACCAGCGCTCCGTGTCCTGGTAGACGTTGTGGTCGGAGAGGACGAGGAAGTGATAGCCGTTCTCGGCGTACCAGGTCGCCACCTGCTCGGGGGCCGCGTCGCCATCGCTCCAGAGGGTGTGCGTGTGGGTGTTCCCCTTGAGCCAGCGCAGCTCAGCCTCGGGCGAGGTGGCCGCGCCGCACGCCGCGAGGAGGAGCGAAGTCAGAGCGAGGGTTACGTGGTGGCGCATGGGCAGGCGGGGCGTGTGGGGCGGGGAAGGCGTGTTGGGCGGGCCGTCGACTCCGGTTGCCTGGGGAAATCTTCAGGCGAGTCGCTGGCGCACCGTACCCTCGGGGCATGAAGATTCGCGTCCGGGGAAACCCCGATTTTGGCGAGGCCACCTGCGTCCTGGATCCTGGCGAGAAGCTGATCTGCGAAGGGCGGGCCATGAGCCGCATGAGCGGCGACATGGAGCTCCACGTGAGGACCCAGGGGGGACTGCTGCGCTCCTTCGCGCGCTCGGCGCTCGGGCGAGAGTCCTTCTTCATGTCCGAGTACTCCAGCGCCTCCGGCGGGTTCGTCACGGTGGTCCCGGGGACCCCGGGCTCGGTCATCCATCGCAAGCTTGAGGGGGAGACCCTGATCCTGACGGCGGGCTCCTTCCTGGCGTCGAGCGCCACGGTGGACCTCAAGACCAAGTTCGGCGGGCTGAAGTCCTTCTTCGGCGGTGAGGGCGCGTTTCTGCTCTTCGCCAAGGGGCACGGGGACCTGCTCTTCAACGCGTTCGGCGGCATCGTCGAGCGGGACCTCGATGGCTCCATGACCGTGGATAGCGGACACCTCGTGGCCTGGGAGCCGTCGCTCGACTACGAGATCAAGGCTGTCGGTGGGCTGAAGCAAACCCTGTTCAGCGGCGAGGGCCTCGTGATGGAGCTCCGGGGGCGCGGCAAGGTCTGGCTGCAGACCCGTACGCTCAAGGAGACCGCCGGCTGGATCACCCCCTACCTGATGAGCTGATGGACATTTCAATCAAGGACACCGGGGCCTTCGCCTCGGCCAGCGTGCGGCTGGAGCCAGGGGAGCGCTTCGTCTCCGAGGCGGGCTGCTTCTTTCACTCCACCCCGAACGTCGAGATCGACGTGACGACCCGACGCAAGAAGAGCGGCAAGGGCGGCCTGATGAGCGGGCTGAAGTCCATGCTCGGGGGAGAGTCCTTCTTCCTCTCGAACTACCAGGCGAAGGACGGGAATGCCTCGACCGTGCACCTGGCGCCGGGCCTCCCCGGGGACGTGCGCCGGATCGACCTCGACGGCTCGCGCCGCTGGCTCTGCTTCGGGGGGAGCTACCTCGGGTCGGCGCCGAGCCTCGAGTTGGACACCCAGGGCCAGGGCCTCAAGGGGCTGTTCTCGGGTGAGAGCCTTTTCGCCATCTCGGTGACCGGCGAGGGGCCCCTGCTGGTCAGCGCCTACGGTGCGATCCACGAGGCGGACATCGACGGAGAGCTGATCGTCGACACCGGTCATCTCGTGGCCTTCGAGGACACCCTGGACTTCGAGATCACCAAGGCTGGCGGGTCGTGGCTTCGCTCCATGCTCGGAGGTGAGGGCCTGGTGATGCGCGTGCGGGGCAAGGGGCGGCTGCTGGTGCAGTCGCATGACGCGGGGAGCCTCGGGCGACGGATCGGGCGGATGCTGCCGCCCAGGCGGAGCTGATCATGGAATACGAGATCACGAACAACCCGAGCTTCTCCTGCGTCGAGGTCACCCTCCCCGCGGGGCATTCGATCGTCTCCGAGGCCGGCGCCATGGCCTGGAAGGACGTCCACGTCCGCGCGGAGACCGCGAGCCGAGGGGGCCTGCTTCAGGGCCTGAAGCGGAAGCTCCTGGCCGGCGAGAGCTTCTTCCAGAACACGTGGACCGCGGAGGGCGAGGAGGGCTCGATCACCCTGGCCCCTGGCGCGTGCGGGGACATCCAGCACGCCGAGGTGGACGGGGAGATCCTCCTGGAGAAGAGCGCCTTCCTGGCCGCCAGCGAGGGGGTCAGCGTTGACTCCTCGTTCAACGGCTTCAGGGGCTTCTTCAACGAGGGCTTCTTCGTGCTGCGGTGCTCGGGGCAGGGGTCGCTCTTCTTCAACTCCTATGGCGCGATGGAATGCGTCGAGTTGAACGACGAGGAGTACCTGGTCGACAACGGCTACGCCGTGGCCTGGGACTCGACCCTCGAGTACCAGATCACCCGGTCGCAGAAGGTGCGCTCCTTCCTCTTCTCGGATCAGCTGCTGCTCCGCTTCTCGGGGCGCGGTCGGCTCTGGGTTCAGTCCCGCAGCCCGAGGGTATTTGCCGGCTGGGTCCACCCCTTCCGGCCAGTGAAGAAGGACAAGGACTGAGCGCGACACTCGGGCGCCAGGCGCGCGTGTCCGGGGCGGCGCGAGCGCGCCGTTCCAGGGCTGGCGCCGAGCGCCGCGCCCGTGGAGCGGCTTCTGAGCGCTCGCTCAGCGACTGCCGACGGGCAGCGGAGAGCACGGCTGACAGTACAGCTGAGAGCACAGCGGTGTACACGTAGGGAACACTGCTGGGGACCCTGCGGAGGTGCTACTCAGGCAGAGGGCCACATGGCCCCGAACACACCCGCGGTGACCAGCCCATAGAGGATGCCGCCGAAGACGAAGCGCGCGGTCACGGCCCACTGGACGCCGCGCCAGATGGAGTCCTGGATCGGCGCTGTCGCGAAGCCCAGCAGCGCCACGGTCCCGGTGATCCGGAAGACCTCGTGGTAGTCCGCGCCCCGCTCGAGGCAGAGGGTGCCGATGTACCCCGCGAAGGTGGCCAGCAGCGCCGAGTACAGGAACCAGATCGTGAGGGAGCCGCCCATCTTGATGGGGCCCCGCGGGAGGACCTGCATGAACCCGACGGGGCCGAGGTTCTGCCGGGCGATGAAGCCCTCCTCGGCCATCTGCTTCATGGAGTTCGCGTAGGGGAAGGCGTAGCCGCCTCGCTCCAGCCCCGCGTCGCGCATGGCCTCCAGCAGCCGCTCCTCTTCAGGGAGGGGCTTGTAGTCGGACTTGTGGAGCGGCGAGGCCACGTGGATCACCGAGCTGATCACGAAGACGGCGACGGCGGCGAGGAGGATCGGGAGCCACAGCTCCGTGAGGGTGACTTCGGGCATGGGCGGAGCTTGCGCTGCCTGCGCCTGCCAATGCCAGCGGGAACTCTCCCGCGTTCCCTGCGCCCCAATCCGCTTCGCCGCGCGCTTCCGCGGACGCTGAGGCCCGCCTCTGGGGCTGATGGGGCCCTCAGACGCTGGTCGCTGTCCTCCCTTGGGCCCCGCTTCGTTGCGGGGCTCTGGGCCGCCGCACGGTGCCAGTGAGCGGCACGGGGCCAGTGAGCCGCACGGTGCCAGGGAGCCGCATGGTGCCAGTCAGGCCCTCGGAGCCGGTCAGACGTTCTTATCGGCGTCGCCCAGCACCTGGCGGGCCGCGAGCATGCCCGGGCCGCCCGTGACGCAGCCCCCCGGGTGCGTGCCCGAGCCGCACTGGTAATAGCCTTGGATCGGCGTCCTGTACTGGTTCCAGCCCGGAGCCGGGCGGCTCAGGAACAGCTGTGAGTCGAAGAGCTCTCCGGCGAAGATGTTGCCCTCGGAGAGGCCCACGGTCCGCTCGATGTCGAGCGGGGTCACCACCTCGCGGTGGAGAACCAGGTCGCTGAAGCCGGGGAAGAACTCCTCCAGGGTCTCCTGGACCGTGTCGCCGAGGGCGTCACGCTGGTCGTCCCAGGTCCCCTCGGCCAGCTTGTAGGGCGTGTACATCACGAAGCACGACATGACGTGCTTGCCGGGGGGCGACATCTCCGGATCCACCGTGGACTGGATGCAGCAGTCGATGAAGGGCCGGCGACTGAACCGGCCCTCCTTGGCCTCGGTGAAGGCCTCGTGCAGGTAGTCGATCGAGGGCCCGAGGTTGGTGAAGCCGCGGAAGAGGTCGGGCTGGTCCTCGAGGCCGGGGAAGGTGGGGAGGTCGGAGAGGGCGAAGTTCACCTTCGAAGCGCTCCCCTGGTACTTGTACCCCTCGAGGTGCTTGATCAGGTCCGCGGGCATGTCTCCCGCGTCCACGAGGCGGGTGAAGGTCTGCCTCGGGTCCAGCGCGCTCACGACCACGGGCGCCTCGATGCGCTCGCCACCCTCGAGCTCCACGCCCTGAACGACACCGCCCTCGTGGACCACGCGATGCACGCGCGCCTCGGTTCGGATCTCCCCGCCGAAGGCCTCGCACGCTCGCGCGAGGACCTGGGTGAAGCCGCCGTTGCCGCCCTTGTGGAAGCCCCAGGACCCCGGCGAGCCGTCGTACTCGCCCATCTTGTGGAACAGCCAGATCAGGCCCGACTCGCGGTCCCGCGGGCTGACCATGCTCCCGATAATGCCGCTCGAGGCGTAGAGGGACTTGACCAGGTCATGTTCGAAGTACTCGTCGAGGATCTCCGCGGCGCTGCTGGTGGCGAAGCGCTCGCCCAGGGCTCGCACCTCCGGGTCCAGGCCATCCATGAACGCGCCCAGCTCTGCGACGGCCGCGAGCTCGGCGGGGTCCTCGCTGCGGGAGTTCGGGGGGATACGGTCCATCCACGGCTTCAGCGCGACGCACAGCCGCGCGATCAGGTGGTCCAGGTCCCGCGCGGCCTCCGCGTCCTCCGCGGAGAAGCGCGCGATCTCGTGGTAGTTGGCGTCGGCGTCCGGGCCCAGGAAGAGGTGTTCGCCGTTCAGCCCGGGTTGGAAGGTGTTCGCCAGCGGGAGCACCATCAGGCCGTGCTCCACGAGGTCGAGGTCGTCCACGATCTCGGGACGCAGCAGGCTGATCGCGTAGGAGAAGGTGGTGAATTGAAAGCCCGGCAGCAGCTCCTCGGTGATGGCCGCGCCGCCGACGAGGTGGCGCTGCTCGAGCAGCAGGGTCCTCATCCCCGCGCGGGCGAGGTAGCCCGCGTGGACCAGTCCGTTGTGGCCGGCGCCGATCACCACCGCGTCATAGCGGGGGGACGCGTTGTTCGGTGTGACGCTCATGTGCTCTGGACCTCCTCTGCGCTCGCGGTCTTGCGCGCTGGGTTGAAGAACGCCGCGCCGTGGACCCGGGCGAGGACGTTCCGGGGACGCCGGATGACGGTCAATTCAAGGTCGACCTCGGTGCCCTTCACCGCGAGGTCCAGCGGGACCTTCGCCAGGGCGAGGGGGCGCCGCAGGAGCGAGGAGTAGTGGAAGCTGGTGGCGTAGCCCGCGTAGTCCCAAGGGGTCTCGCTGCGCCGGTAGACGCTCATCGTGGTCTCCTCGTAGACCTCATGGCGCGGAGCCAACACGCCCGCCTCCTCGTGGACGCGCTCGTAGTCGTGCACGTCGATGGCGAGGCCCGTGGTGGTCCAGCGTGACGAGCCGCTCGCCAGCTCACGGGCGAGGCTCTCGCGCCCGACGAAGTCCCGGTCGCTGCGCTCCATCGCGCGGAGCATCCAGCCCCACCCCAGCTCGGTGGGCGTCTCCCGCTGGGCGTCGACCCAGGCGTGGCGCGCCGAGTGGAAGTCCACGTCCATCAGGAGGAGGCCAGCCTCCACCCGCGCCATCTTCAGCGCCGTGGTGCCCATCATGGTGAGGTTGTCCCCGCGGCCGGCGTCGAGCAGGGCGTCGAACACCTCGAGGGCTCCGGCCTGCGGGACCCAGAGCTCGTAGCCGAGGTCTCCGGTGTAGCCCGTGCGGGACAGGACCACATCGTGTCCGGCGACGGAGCAGCGGACGACGCCGAAGTACCGCAGGTCCTCAGCGGCTCCGGTCAGGCGGGCGAGGATGCGCCGAGAGAGGGGTCCCTGCAGGGCGAGGATCCCGAAGTCGGCCGAGAGGTCCGTGACCACCGAGCGGTCCATGCCGAGGCTCGAGGCGAGGTCTCGGAAGTACTTGAGGGTGGGCTCTGCAGCCGTCAGCAAGAACTCCTCGCTGGAGAGGCGCAGCACGACGCCGTCCTGGAGGACGTATCCGCGGTGGTCGCACCAGCAGGTGTATTGGGCCCGCCCGTCGGCGATGGACCCCACGTCACGCACCATTGCGTGCCGCAGCAGGGCCTCTGCGTCCGGTCCCGAGAACCGGAGCTTGTAGAGGGGGGAGGTGTCGAGCAGCGCCGCCGAGTTACGGATGGCGTAGTACTCGGTGGAGACCGAGTGCAGGTACGCGGGGGCGACGAGGTGTCCGGCCCAGTGCTTCCAGATCCCGGTCTGGTTGAGCTCGACGAGACGGGGCTGGAAGGGGGTGGTCTGGGGCATCAGCGAGTTGGGGCCAGGGCAGCCCCTCGGCCGCCGTTCTCTGCGCAGTGCAACACGGCGGCACTTGCGAGGGCAAGGGGCAGATCAGCGCCCTTTCCCAACTCCGCCGTGACTCTGCCCGGACCTCCGACCGTCGCGTTGCTGTCGTCCTGGCGGGGACAGGGCTCAGGCGGAACGCAGGCGCCCTGCGTGCCAGCGAACCTGCTCGTTCTGAATCCACGAGCTTAGCTGGCGCTCGACCTCGATAGAGCCTGCGGCCACCGGCCACTCGAAGGTCATGCCGCAGTTGGTGCGCGCGCCCTCCAGGCGGCGCTGGACGATCCGTATCGGCAGCACATGGACCCACCCTTCGTTGAGGGTCAGCTCCAGCTCGGCCTCCACCACGTCTGCGATGGCCGCCTCTTCCCTGGGAGGGAGAAGGATGGCTGCGCCAGAGATCGAGATGTTCTGTAGCGCCACCGGTATCCACTCTGCTCCAGCGGCGCGGACACGCGCCTTCGCCTCTGGGTGCCTGGCGATCTCGAGGCGGTAGTCGCTCCTGAGCCCCTCGGCCTGGAGGACCCGACGGGAGATCCCCGGGGGCACCTGGATCACGTAGAGCCTGGAGTGATCCCCCTCCTTGCGCTCGATGACGCGGCCCGGCGCTTCCACGCCCGAGATCGAGCCGGTGGAGCAGAAGCTGAGCGAGACGGCCGTGGTGATCCCGTAGCTCGGGAGCTCGGCGCCCTCGAAGCGGACGTGGATCCGGGCGAAGCCCGCGTCGACGACGCAGCCGTGGACGGCGGGGCCACCCTCGGTGGCGACGGTGACCGTGGGCGCGGTACTTTCAGGAAAGAGGTCAGGCATCGTTGGCAGGCGAGCGAGATTGGCTCCCAAGCTATCGACCTGAGCCCCTCGAGGACTTGCGTGCCTTGCCGAAGCCCCACGCGCCGAGCGGCGCGTTGCGCAGGGAGGAGAGCCCTAGGAGCCGGGCGGGGGGCGGCCGTCCCGGAACGGGGCAGATCCGGCCCCTCAGGGGCAGAAGATGACGTTCACCGCGTTGGTGAAGTTGGAGGCGCCGCCGTCTCGATACCAGTACTGGAAGTTCATGAACGCGGAGTTCTGGAGGTCCATGATCGCTGGGGTGAGGAGCGGATCCAGGGTGTAGTCCACCGCGCCGCTGGCGTCGGCCTGGGAGATCTGATTGCTGATCCTGAAGATCGGGTCGGCGAGGCAGACGTAGCCGCTCGCCACGGGCAGCCGGCGCTGGGCCCTCGACGCGAGCATGAAGCCGAAGGTGTTGGGCGGGATGTTCCTGACCCGGACCTGGAGGTCCTCTGCCTCGAGGAAGAAGCGCCCCGCGAGGTCGAGGTCCGCGTAGGTGCCCACCGAGTTCTGGCGCGAGCTGCAGTAGGAGTACTTGACGTGCCGGCAGAGGTTGCGCTCGACCTCCTGACGGAACATGGCGCGGCTCTGGATGGTGACGCCGCCGAGCTCTCCGATGCAGGACTGGGCGTCGAAGGGCGCGGGGCCCGCGCCGCCCGAGGCGCCGAGGGCGCCGTCGCGGCCGAAGACGGTCCACTCGGCCGAGGGCAGGTTGCTGATGGAGCCCGACAGCGCGGGGACCCGGGCGGCCTCGGTGCCCTGCAGATAGACCACTAGATCGCCGGCGGCCTCGTAGGTCACGAGCAGGTGGGTGAGCTCAGTGCTCCACTCTCCCGGGAGGTCCACGGTCGCGGTCGTGGTGAGTCCGGACTGCGAACCTCGGAGGCAAACCCGGAGGTCGTCAGCGATCCCCGGGGTGGAGTCGTCGCCCACGACGCCGCCGTCTCCGACGGTGATGGACACGCCCTCTGCGGCGTCGCCCACATCCAGCAGGGCAAGCTGCTGGCTCGGCTGAGGCTCAAGGCTCCTGGTCCAGAGCGCAACGCTGAACGCGGAGCTCGCCTCGGCGGGCAGTCCGCGACGGGCCAGCCGGAGGTTGGTGCTCGGAGCCGCGGCGCGGATCACTCTGTTCGTCAGGTCGCCAGGCCCAGGGCCGGTGCGGGGGACGATCTCGAAGTCGGCCGAGGCGTCGAGGTCATAGAACTGCCAGGTGGGGAAGGGCTGCTGCGGGGATTGCCAGAGTTGCCCAGGAGGGAGCGTGCCCGACGCCGGCAGGCCGAGGCTGGGGTTCCAGACCCCGATGAAGGTGGAGCGCGGCTCTGGAGCCCGCGCGTTGTTGTTCACGTTGGCGTGGAAGTCGTCGAGGTCTGCCTGGAGGAGTGCGGCGATGCCGCCGAACTGCGCCGAGACGTCGGTGGACTCCGTGGGGTCGTTGATCAGGTTGAAGAGCTCCCCCTGGCGGAGCTTCCACTGGCCGAACCGGATGGCGTCCAGCGAGACCCCTGCGCCGCGGAAGAGCGGGCGGGCGGGGGCGGGCTGCCCACCGGTGATGGTCGAGAGGAGGCTGATACCGTCGAAGCTCAGCGGGGGCGGCGCCGCGATGTTGGTGGCCTCCAGGATGGTCGGCGTCAGGTCGACGTCCGCGCCGAGGTCGGTGAGGCGGAGCCCAGCGGGGATCCTTGAGGGCCACTTGGCGATGAACGGGACCCGGATGCCACCCTCGAAGGTGCTGCCCTTGGCGCCGCGGAGACCGCCGGTCGATCCCGCTTGGTACGGGTTGAAGGGGCCGGCGGGGCCATTGTCCGAGAGGAAGATGACCAGCGTGTCGTCCTCGATGCCGAGGGTGTCCACGAGGTCCAGGACCTGACCCACGCTGTGGTCGAGCTCCTCCACCGCGTCGCCGTACTCCCGGCCATCCGCGCTCACCCCGTCAAAGGCCGGGCTGGAGATCGCGGGGACGTGGGGGGTGGAGTACGCGAGGACCGCGAGGAAGGGCGCGCCGAGCTGGGTGGACTCGCTGATGAAGTCGAGGGTGCGGGCCGTGAAGCGCTCGGTGCTGAGGCGCGCGTCGGGCTCCCATTCCCACGCCGCTGTGGCGGAGTCGACGTAGGCGTTAGGCTCGGCCAGGTGGCCCCATGGGCTCGTCAAGTAGTGGTCGAAGCCCTGGCCCTGCGGGAGCTGGGCAGGGGAGTCCCCAAGGTGCCACTTCCCGAAGTAGCCCGTTCGATACCCGGCGCCGAGCATCAGCTCGGCGAAGGTGACCTCGCTCGAGCTCATTCCGTACTCGCTCCACTGGGACAGCGCGGTGAAGATCCCCATGCGCTGGGGCGTGAGCCCCGTGAGGAGAGCGGCTCGGGTGGGGGAGCAGCGAGGCTGGACGTAGAAGGAGTCCATCTGGACACCGTCGCTCGCCATGGCGTCGAGCCGCGGCGTGGAGATCAGCGGGGCGCCGTAGCACCCGAGGTCGCCATAGCCGAGGTCGTCGGCGAGCAGGATGATCACGTTCGGCTGCTGGCCTGCCTGTGGGGCAGGCCGCGAGCTTGTGGTCGAGGCAGTGGCCAACCCCGAGGCCGCTGCAGCGCTCGCGAGGAGCAACAGTGGGAGGGAGGGACTTGCCGCGCGCATGAGCTGAATACTAGCCGCCGCCTGGAACTGAGGCGGGGGGGACGAGGGGGCTCCTTGCGCGAACTCGCCCATCAGCGACGGTTGGACACACTTGGGGCCCGTTGGGCGGCGATTCGTCTCAGCGGGGGACCGAAGCTCCGGCCTGTCCGCTGCGGGCTCGCCCCTGGAGGAGGGCAGAGTCCACCGCTCCAAGCGCCGCCGCCCCTGCAAGGGTCAGGGCGCCTGCGCCGAACTCGACGGTGGCGAGGTCGCTCAGCTTGGAGGCCACGATGAAGAGCGCGAGGACGAGGACGTCGAGCATGGACCACCTTCGGAGCTCTCGCTCGAGGGTGCAGGTACTGGCGCTGGGCGGAGCGCCTGACCAGTGCCCGTAGCCCGCGATCACCGCGCGGGCGGCCGGGAGCAGGATCATGAACGCGCCGAGCCCCAACGCCAGCGACCACTCACCGCCCGACACTTGCTCTGAGATCGCGCCCGCGACGGAGAGGTCGTGCCTCAGGAGCACGCCCTTCTTCACGCTCATGAGCATCAGGGCGGGCGTCGCCAGGAGGCAGAGTGTCGACGCCAGGTGAGCCACCCTGCCCCAGGCGTGATGGGGAGGCCGGCGTCGCGGGGCCCGAGAAGGCGGCCTCGACGGGAGCGCGCCCACCAGCACCCGGGTCGCGAGGATCCCGGCGACCATGGCGAGCATGAAGAGGTGGATCCCGGCGCGGGTCTCGCTGCGGGTGACGCTGAACTGCACGGCGCTGACGAACAGGCCCACCACCCAGAAGTCGAGGGTGGACCACCTGCCGGCGCCGTGGAGCAGCTTGAGGGTCCGGGCGGCGCGGACCGAGGCGGCGCCTCGAAGCGTGATGGTCCCCGCCACACACAGCTTGAAGAGCGGGAGCACGAGGGAGAACGCGAAGACCACGGCGCTGAGGACCGGGGTTCCGTCGTCCCACAGGGCGCGGATGCCCCCGAGGATCGAGTAGATCTCCTCGGGGTACCCGATGGTCTGATACCAGATGGTCGGCAGGGTCAGCGCCACGGCCATCCCCGCTGCGCTGTTGACCAGGAGCAGCGCCGCGGTCACGCGGGCGCGAGGGGCCACGGGCCAGGGCTCCTGCCCGTCAGGGCCAGCGCCGCCCTCCAGGGCTCGAGGACCGTCGTCCGCGGCCGCTTCGCGCGGACGCCCTTCAGCCTGCTGGAGTGGAGGGACCGGGGCCCGGTGGGCAGAGGAGCTGGTCGGATCCAAGGTGGAGAGGCGACGCCGTCGCGGGGGGGCGGACCCCCTGGGTGGAGGGCGTGCCACGGAGACCGGGGGGGCGCGGCCTGACGAGATGCTGTCACCGTGCCGCGGGTCATGCAACGACTCTCCCAAGGCCGACCGCCGGTCCGTCGAGGGCGAACACCGGTCTCCCCACGGCGGACACCGGGCGCATCATGACGGGCCCTGGCCTCCCAGTGGCGGGCGCGGGCAGCCCGTAGGGGGCGCGCCGCCGACCTGCCCCCGATATTTCCGCCGGGGTCTATGCTGGCCCTGCAGCACGCCGAGCCACAGGCCCAATCCGTCACCGTGCTTCGAATCGTCGCGCTGTGAGCCCTGCCATGAGCCAGCATCCCTTCCTCCCGAGCCGGCGAGATGTCCTTCGTGCCGGAGTCGCGTCCTCCTTTGGCTTTGGAGGGCTGGTGCGTGCAGCTGATCTTGCTGCTGGCCCCGGTGATGGGTCCAGCGACGGCTCAAGCGACGGCTCAAGCCACGGGCCAAGCGACGGGCAACTGGGCGTGAGCCGGGTCGGCGCACCGTCCGCGCAGGCGGTCATCCAGATCTTCCTCCCCGGGGGGCTCGCCCACCAGGAGACCTTCGACCCCAAGCCGTATGCCCCCCTCGCCTACCGTGGCGACGTGAAGGCGATCCCAACGGCGTTGGATGGCGTGCGCTTCGGGAGCCTGTGCAAGCAGACCGCCAGGGTCGCAGACCGCCTCTGCGTCCTCCGGTCGTTCACCCACGGAGAGGCCGCCCACGAGCGCGGCGTGCACAACATGATGACCGGGTTCCGGCCCAGCCCGGCGGTGGTGTACCCGAGCATGGGGAGCGTGGTCTCCCACGAGCTCGGTGGACAGCGGGATCTGCCCGCCTACGTGTGCGTGCCTCGCCCCCCCAGCGTGTACGCGGGGCCCGGCTACCTCTCGTCATCCTTCGCGCCCTTTGGCCTCGGCGGGGACCCTGCGTCGCGCGCCTTCAAGGTGCGGGACCTCGACCTGCCACGCGGCGTGGACGCGGAGCGCTTCGCCCGCCGCCGTGCCATGCTGGAGGACGTGAACGGGGCGTTCCTCGACACCGTCGACGCCGACGAGGTCGGCGCCATGGGAGACTTCTACGAGCGGGCCTACGGACTGCTCGAGTCGGACTCGGCGAAGAGCGCCTTCCGGATCAACGAGGAGCCCAAGAAGGTCCGAGATCGGTACGGCCGCGGAGGCGCGGGGCAGCGCCTGCTGATGGCGCGCCGGCTGGTGGAGAGCGGGGTGCGGTACGTGACCGTGAGCCTCGGGTCCTGGGATATGCACCAGCGCATTTCACGGGGGATGGCGCGCCAGTTCCCGCCCGTCGACCGGGCGTTCGCCGCGCTGATCGCTGACCTCGATGAGCGAGGCCTCCTGGACAGCACCCTCGTGCTCCTGACGACGGAGTTTGGGCGGACGCCGCGCATCAACCCGACGGGCGGGCGAGATCACTGGCCGCGGGTCTTCTCCGTGGTCATGGCTGGCGGCGGCGTGAAGCGCGGGCACGTCCATGGACGCTCGGACGCGACCGCGTCGGAGGTGGAGGAGAAGGCCGTGGGGCCCGAGGACCTCGCGCGGACGGTGTACACGCTGATCGGGGTGGACCCGGACCGAACGTTGCTCGCAGGCGGGAACCGCCCCTTGCAGTTGGTCAAGGGTGGACGGGTGATCCGCGAGGTCCTCGCTTGAGGCCGGGGGGCATGGCGCTGTTGGTCGCGTTGGCGGCCGCCTTGGGGCTCACAGGGCTCGCGGGCGCGCAGGTCCCGACGCTCGACGCGCTGCTCCCCCGAGGAGGGCAGCGGGGCACCGAGGTCACGTTGCAGCTGAAGGGGAAGAAGCTGGGGGGCGCCCTCGGGCTGATGTTCAGCGACCCCGACATGGAGCTCATTGAGCTCGAGCAGGGATCCAGCCGGGAGGTCTCCGCGCGGGTTCGGATCGCCGCAGAGGCAGCGCCGGGGCCGCGCTGGGTCAGGCTGCGGACCTCCACCGGGCTCACCAACCTCCTCAACTTCTCGGTCGGAGCCTTCCCGCACCAAGCGGAGGCGGAGCCGAACGGAGGCGAGGAGGACGCCCAGCGGCTCTCGCTGGCAGCGGGGGCCTCGGTGACCGTCCGAGGCGTGATCGAGCTGGAGGACATGGACGTCTTTCGGATCGAGGGGGTCCGCGGCCAGCAACTCTCCGTTGAGGTCGAAGCCATGCGGATTGGGGGCCGACTGGACGCGGCCGTCTCCCTCGTGGACGAGCGCGGGTTCGTCCTGCGCTCCTGCGATGACGTTGCCTTCGCCCGTCAGGACCCGGCCTTCTCGGTGGAGCTCCCGGAGGACGGGCCGTACTTCATTCGGGTCCGGCAGGCGGCCTACCGGGGGTCCAAGGATTCGCACTACCTGTTGCACGTGGGCTCGTTCCCGCGGCCGCTCTCGGTGCTCCCCCTGGGGGGGCCTGCGGGAGAGAGGCTCCAGGTGGACCTGTTGGCCGACTCCGGGTCGCTCGGCTCCTCGTCGGTTGTCGTTCCCTCTTCGGGGACCCGTGGCGGCTGGGTCCCCCGCGGGGCGGCAGCGGTGACGGTCCAGCTCGACGGACAGGTGGCGCCCACCCCCTGCTGGGTTCGGCCGTCACCGCTCACCAACAAGATGGAGTCCACGGACGGCTCGGTGACCACCTTCGAGGTGCCGGCGGCCCTCAACGGGCGGCTGGAGACGCCGGGGGACACGGATCGCTTCGCCTTCGAGGTGCAGGAGGGACAGGCCTACGCGGTGGAGGTCTGGGCCCGCCGCCTCCGGTCCCCGCTGGACAGCGTGCTCCGGCTCCGCCGGGACCCGGCGAAGCGGGCCGTCAAGGTCAACGACGACGCCGCCGGTCAGCCGGACAGCTTCATGGACTTCACGGCCAAGGGGGGCGGCATGGTGGAGCTGGAGATCCTCGATCAGCTGGGCCGGGGCGGGGCAGAGTACACGTACCGGATCGAGGTCACCGGGCCCGCGCCGTCGCTCCAGGTCACGACGCCCCGTGCCGTCAAGACGGTCGCGGTGCCCAGGGGCGGCCGGTCGCTGGCGCTGGTGCGCATCGAGCGGGAGGGCGCGCCCGGTGAGCTCCAGTGCTCCCTCAAGGGACTCCCCCCCGGGGTGACGGCGGAGGCGATCGAGGTGTCGCCCGGGATGGAGGTGCGACCCTTCCTGCTCGAGGCGGCCGCGGACGCTCCCCTCGATCACGCGGAGCTCGGCGTCCTTGCGGAGGCGGCCGGGGTGACGGCGGGCTTCCTGGATGAGCGGCGCCTCGTCGAGGGTCCGAACCAGACGCTCTTCTGGGCGCAGGCCGTACGCGGCTTGGCGTTGGCCGTGACGGAGCCCGCACCGCTCGAGGTGCACCTGGAGATCCCGCCCGTCCCGCTGCCGCGGCGGGGCGCGCTCGACGTCCGGGTCCGGGTGGAGCGAGCGGAGGGTGTCGAGGGCTCGGTGAGGGTGCTCCTCCCGTTCCTGCCGCCGGGCCTCACGTCCTCCCGTCAGGTGGTCGTGGCGGCCGATGCTGATGAGGGCGTCATCCGCCTGAACGCGGCCGGTGACGCTCGCCTCGGGTCCTGGGCCCTGGTGGCAGAGGCCGAGATGGAGGGGCCGCAGAGCAGCGTCCGCCTGGCCTCTGCGCCGGCCCGCCTCGAGGTCACGGCGCCGTTCCTCACGGGCAAGGCGCAGGCCCTCTCCTTGAAGCGCACCGAGTCCGGCTCCCTGCTCGTGCAGGTGAGCCGCGCCAAGGGATACCCCGGGGGCGGGGAGGTTCGCGCGCTGGGTCTACCGCGCGGCGTCACGGCCAAGGCGGTGCCACTGGAGGCGGGCGCGCCCGCCGCGGACGCAGAGGTCCTCGTGCCGATCTCCGTGTCCAAGGACAGCCCCACGGGCAAGCACGGCGGGGTGGTACTCCAGGCCGTGTTCGACCTCCCGGGCGGGCAGGTCGTCCAATCGCTCGGGGCCGCCGAGCTTCGGATCAAGAAGGCGCCCCGGGCGGAGCCTAGGCCGGCGGAGCTCGCGGTGCCCGAAGCCGCGCCCGAGGCAGCCCCTGCACGGCCGCCCACCCGGCTGGAGAAGCTCCGGTCGGAACACGCCCGGAAGGTCGGGCCCGGCGGAGGAGGCCGATGACCTTGCTCGCGATCACCCTCGCTGGCTTCGCCCTCTGGGGCGGCGCAGGCCGTCTCGCTGCCGGACATGGTCCGGGGAGCCCTGTCGGCGAGGAGCCCATTGCGGCACCGCTGGCTGCAGCGGCCATCCCAGGTCAAGCGGCCAGCAGCCAAGGGGGTCCGGGTCCCGGGGGCGGGGCGGTCGATGCCGAGGGCGCCTTGTCGGGTGACCCCGGCGCGGAGCCTGTGTCTGGCGCGGAAACGGAGCCTGGCGCGGAGACGGAGCCTGGCGCGGCGACAAGGCCTGGCGCGGAGACGGAGCCTGCTGCGGCGACTGCGTCCACTTCGGCGACTGCGTCCACAGGAGCAACGGTGTCCACAGGAGCAACCGCGTCCACAGGAACCACTGGACCCGCCGGAACATCTGGGCCCACCGCGGCAGGGGGTCCAGGCCAGCCGGTGGACGCCACCGGCCCAGCCGTGGCGTCCGATCACAATGGGCCGCGTGGAGCCGCCGAGGCGACGGCGCTGCCGCGCCTCCGCGTGTACCCGCCGCGGGTCTCTCTGGACACCGGGCGGGACCGTCAGGGTGTGCTCGTGGTGGCGGAGGGGGTCGGCGGGCTCAGCGAGGACCGGACGGAGGCGGCGTCCTTCGAGGTGGCCGACCCGAGGGTCGCCCGCATGGAGGGTGCGCGCCTCGTGCCGGTCTCTGCGGGGGAGACCCGCGTCTGGGTCTATGCCCTGGGGCAGGTGCAGGAGGTCCCGGTCTCGGTGAGCGACCCGGAGCAGGACGCTCCCTTGAGCTTCGAGCTGGATGTGGTCCCGGTCCTCACGGCGCGGGGCTGCAACAGCGGCGCTTGCCACGGCTCGGCCCGGGGGCAGGACGGCTTCCACCTGTCGCTCTTCGGCTACGACCCCGGCGGCGACCGTAGCCGCTTGGTGGACGAGCTGCCGGGGCGCCGGCTCAACCGCGCCCTACCCGAGCGGAGCCTCCTGCTGGAGAAGGCGACTGGGGCCGTCCCTCACTCGGGGGGGGCGCTCATGGCCGCCGGCGAGGCGGACCACGAGACGCTGCTCGCCTGGATCCGCGAGGGGGCACGGGCGGACAGGGAGGATGTGGCTGAGCTCTCCTCCGTCGAGGTCTACCCCGCCGAGGTGCTGCTCCGCGGAGCGGGCGAGACGGTCGGGCTGCTGGTCCGTGCCATCTACTCGGACGGAACGGACCGGGACGTGACCGAGCTCGCGAGGTTTCGCACGAGCAACGAGATCACGGCGGCGCCATCGGCGGGGGGCCTGGTCGAGAGCGGGCAGCCCGGGGAGGCCTTCATCACGGCCAGCTTCGGGCCCCATACCGTAGGCGTCCCGGTGATCGTGCTCCCCGCCGAGGGGGGCGCCTCGTACGCCGACCCGGCGGAGGGGAGCCTCCCAGGGAACTGGATCGACGACCTCCTGGAGGTCAAGCACCGCCGGCTGCAGGTCTCCCCCTCGGCGATCTGTTCGGACGAGGACTTCATCCGGCGCGTGACGCTCGACACGGTCGGCCTGCTGCCCACCGCGGCGGAGCGTGAGGCCTTCCTCGCGGACGGGCGGCCGGCGCATGAGAAGCGCGCCGCGCTCGTGGAGTCGCTCCTGGCGCGGCGTGAGTTCGCGGACCTGTGGGTCATGAAGTGGGCGGAGCTCCTCGGCATCCGCTCCGACAACCAGGGCGTCAGCGAGAAGTCCGCGCTGCTCTACTTCGAGTGGGTCCGGGATCAGCTGGCGGCGAACGTGCCGGTGGACCGGATGGTCCGGGAGCTGCTCACCGCCAGCGGTGGGACCTTCGGGGCGCCGCAGTCGAACTTCTATCAGGTCGAGCGGGACACGCTGGTGCTCACGGAGAACGTGGCGCAGGCCTTCCTCGGGATCCGACTCCAGTGCGCGCAGTGCCACAACCACCCGTTCGACCGCTGGACCCAGGATGACTACTACGGGTTCGCTGCGTTCTTCGCCCAGGTGGGTCGCAAGCGCGCTGAGGACCCCCGCGAGTACGTGATCTACGACCGGCGGGGCGGTGAGGTGCGCCACCCGGTCACGAAGGAGACGGTGAGGCCGCGCTTCCTCGGCGGTGAGGCGCCTGAACTCGGCGGCCGGGATCGACGCCGGGTGCTGGCGGAGTGGCTCACCTCTCCGCAGAACCCTTGGTTCTCGCGCTCCCTCGCCAACCGTGTCTGGGCCCACTTCATGGGCCGCGGGGTCGTGGACCCAGTGGACGACTTCCGGGTCAGTAACCCCCCGAGCGAGGCGGCGCTCCTGGACGGCCTGGCGGCGCGCCTCGTGGCGACGGGGTACGACCTGAAGGGGCTCGTTCGTGAGATCACCTCCTCTCGCGCGTATCAGCGGAGCACCGCCTCCACCCCGGCGAACGCTCAGGATGTGCGAAACTTCACCCGTCAGCAGGTGCGGCGGCTGCGGGCCGAGACGCTGCTCGACGTGGTCTGCCAGGTCACTGGCGCGCCCGTGAAGCTCAAGGGCCTGCCCCTCGGGGCGCGGGCGGTGGAGATCGCGGACGGCGCCACGAGCAACTACTTCCTCACCACCTTCGGGCGCGCGCCTCGCGAGTCGGTCTGCGCCTGCGAGGTGTCCTTCGAGCCCTCCCTCTCCCAGGCGCTTCACCTCCTCAACGGAGCGACGGTCTCGAGGCAGATCGCCAGCGGAGAGCTCGTCCAGCGGTGGCTGGCCGAGGGGAGCACGCCTGCGGAGGTGATCTCCGGGCTCTACCTGCGGTGCCTGGGGCGTGCGCCACTCCCGGCGGAGCTCGACGGCCTCCAGGCCAAGGTGGCCGCGGCCCCCGAGCCCGCGCCTGCGCTCGAGGATGTCTTCTGGGCGCTGCTCAACTCGCGCGAATTCCTGTTCCAGCACTGATATGTGGCACCTCCTCCTGCTCGCCGCTGCCGCGGCCTCCCCGCTCGACGACCCGGCCCCGCCGAACTTCGCGGACCAGGTCTCGCCGATCCTTCGGGAGCACTGCGTGGCCTGTCACCGCGGGAGCCGGGCGCGCAACGGGCTGGACTTGCGGAGCGTGAAGGCGATCCTCAAGGGCGGGAGCGCCGGGCCTGCCGTGGTGCCCGGGGACGCCTCGAGCTCCCTCCTGTATCAGGTCATCGCCCACGAGGCGGAGCCCTTCATGCCGCCCGACGAGGACGCGCTGGACCCGGCGCTGGCCCAGGTCGTGGCGGCCTGGATCGACGGGGGCGCCCGGGTCGACGCCAGCGACTCCGGGTCGCTCTCCGCTGGCCCGCCTGCCTCGGCCGCGCCGCCGCCGTTGCCCTCGGGCGAGGCGCCGATGCCCTCTGGGCTCCCCACTCAGCCGGTCTGGTGGTCGGAGCGGGGCGGGGCGGTCATGGCCGTGGCCGTCAGCCCTGGCGCGCCGCTCGCGGCCGTGGCGGGCTACCGGCAGGTGAGCCTCTACAGCCTCCCAGATGCAGAGCTCCTCGGGGTCCTGCCCTTCCCCGCGGGGCAGGTGCACAGCCTTCGCTTCAGCCCGGGCGGGGAGAGCCTGGTGGCGGGCGGTGGACGCTCCGCGGACTCGGGGAAGGCGGTCGCCTGGGAGGTGGCCACCGGACGCGCCTGGGCCGAGGTGGGTGACGAGCCCGACGTCGTCCTGGATGCGGACATCTCGGTGGACCTCCGCCGCATCGCGCTGGGCGGTCCGGACCGCACCCTCCGGGTCTATGACTCCGCCAGTGGAGAGCTGGCCTTCGAGGGCAGCGGGCACACGGACTGGGTCACCGCTGTGGCCTTCAGCCCCGACGGGGTGCTCGTCGCGTCCGGGGACCGGGCCGGCGGCGTCTTCGTCCGCGAGGCGCTGAGCGGGGAGGAGTTTCACCGCCTGCCGGCGCTGGACGGGGGCGTGACGAGCCTGAGCTGGCGAGCGGACTCCATGGTCCTCGCGGCGGCGGGGGAGGGCGGCAAGGTCGCGCTCTTCGAGATGGAGAACGGCAAGCGGATCAAGAACTTCAGCGCCGGGTCCGGCGTGCTGGATCTTCAGTTTGGACGGGCAGGTGGCATCGCATCGGCGGGCCGCGACGGTCGCTTTCGGCTGCATGACGGCAGCGGGAAGGAGCGAGCCAAGATGGGCCCCGCGCCCGGGCCGGCCGTGTGCGTGGCGGTCTCGGGCGACGGTCAATGGGTCCTGGGAGGAGACAGCGCCGGGCAGGTGCACGTCATCGCCTCGGCGAGCAAGGAGACCCGGGCGGTCGTCTCCCCGTTCCCTGCGACCGACGAGGCGCGGGCGCTGGCGAGGGCTACCGTGTCCGCGCGAGCCCTGGCAGCTGAGCTGGTGACGGCCCGAGAGGAGCTCGCAGCGGCCGAGGTGGGACAGCGGGGCAAGAGCGGGGAGGCCGCTGGCGCCAGCCGGGCCGCGGCGGAGGCCGCCGCAAGGGCAACGGAAGCGCGCGCGATCATGGAGCGATCCGAGGCGGCGCTCGGCGCGGCCGAGGAGCGCGCGTCGGGCTTCGAGCCTGTTCTCGTGGAGTGGTCCGAGGCCCTGGCTCTCGCCGAGCGTGAGGCCGTACGGGTCGAGGGCGCGAGGTCGGCGGGTTCAGCCGCTCTCGCGGAGCGCGTGGCGCAGCTCGACCTTGCCCAGCTGCGGTGCGCCGAGGCGCGCGGGTCGGCGGTGCCGGAGGCGCAAGCGGCGCTCGTGGTGGCCCGCGACCAGATGGAGGGCGCGACGGCCATCCTTCAGCTGGCGGCCGGTGAAGGAGCGAGGGCATCGGTGCTGGTGGAGCAGCGCCGGGCGCAGCTGCTGCGCTGGCGGGAGC
>CBFHHK010000044.1:0-23746 GCA_965655435.1 Planctomycetota bacterium
GCGCGGCGCGGCGGCATCGTGCAGGGGCGAGGCGACCGCGGGCTCCAGTCCACCTGGAGCGCGGGCCTGCCTTACATCGTCCGGATCCTCATCGACCACTTCTTGGTGGGCCGCGACGTACGGGTCCTCCACCGCGAGGTCAGCCCGCGCATCGGCTCGGACCACCTGCCGGTGCTGGTTGAGCTGCGTTGAGGGGGCCTCTCGCTCCCCGAGCCGAAGGTCGGTGGGGCCGACGTGCCGAGAGTCCGCACCGTTCGGACAAGCGATCCATGCTCCGGAGCCGCGGCTTGGATCGCTTGTCTCCCGCGATGGGTTGGGTTCCCCTTGGTGGGGGATCTACTGGAACGTGACGGAGATAGCGTTCGAGAAGTTGCTGTGGCCAGCTCCCTCTTGTGCGTCGCGGAACCAGCACTGCCAGTACCAGGTCTCGCCGGCGAGGACCGAGGTCGAGTCGTGAGCCGGGGTGGGTAATCTGATCCCGTTTCTGGGGCTCGGCACATCGGTCAGGTCGACAGCGACTTCGAAGGAGCCGCCTGCTCCGATGTAGATGTCATTCCCGAAGAGGTGGCGTCCGAAAATGTCGCCCGCAATGCAGACGTTGCCTGAAGCTGCGACGCCTCCGAGGCTCGGGTTGGAGGCGACCGAGAGCGACTGTTGAGGCGACAGGAAGGCATTCAACAGATACGCCGTCGTTCCGGTCCGTGGCAGCTGAGAGACCTTCAGCGAGAAGCTGTTGGCGCTGACGTGGTGCGTCCCAAGGGCGACGAGGTCGGCGGGATAGCCCCCGGAGTGATTCGTCACGGAGCATGAAACACCGGAGTAGATCAGTGGGTTCTGGTTCTCGTACCACGCGATCTCTTTGTCGTAGCCGCTCGCTGACAGCACGTCCGCGTCCCCATCCCCGTCCAGATCGGTGGCGTAGACCGACCTGGCCAAGTCCGCGCTCGTCGTGATCACCTGCTGGGCGCCGAAGGACTGTGCCCCGGCTGATGAGGCAAGAGCAGCCGCCGCGAGTACGAAGAGAAGCGGGGCTGAAACGGGTCGAAGGGTCATGGCAAGCAGAAGCTGGCGGTCAACGAAAGGCCGCGGCACGGGGAGGGGGCAAGCGATCCCGGCTGCGACTTGGCGGAGCCTGGGATCGTGGGGGAGGGGATCCGGAGGGACGGGCGATGGCTGGCCCAGAGGGCGATGGCTGGCCCAGAGGGCGATGGCTGGCGCAGAGAAGGGCGGCTGAGGCGGCCGATGGATGGACCGTCGAGGGCGTGTGCTTGCTTTGGCGTATCAGGCAACGGGTGGCGCGGTCTGCCGCCCGCGCTATAGGGGTAAACCTGTACGCTGTAAGCCCGATGGCGTATCGCTGTGCTTGGGCGCCGCTCTGTCGGACCACGAAGCTCAGCGGGCGCCCGGGGGAGGAGCTCACTCGGGAGGCCAGGGGCCGGGGGGGCTGGCTGGGCCTCTCTGGGGCCGCTCCGGCAGGGGGGCGTTCAGGCCGCCCGGTCGAAGTGTCGGCCGGTGAGCCCAGCGCAGGGGCCCTGCGAAGGGGCCAGGCCAAGAGGCCCAGCTGAGAGGCCCGGCGAGGAGGCCCGGCCAAGGAGCCGGGCGGGTGAGGCCTTCAGGCAAGATCAGTCGTGGAAGCTCTCCGAGGAATCGGCCCTCGACCGTTGCAGCGGAGTGGCCGGGCCTCTAACCTTCTCGCCCTTGCGCTGCGCCGAGACCTGTGTCCCGGCGTGGTGCGCTGCGTCTGGCGGCCCCCGCCAACGCCGTCCCGAGGGGACGGCTGCCCCTCCGGCAGTCGCCTCTCCAGGGCCCCCCGCGCCGCTCACGATGCGGCCACGCGACCCATGACCACCACACACGTACGACGCGACGACGTCGAGGAGCGCTGGCTCCTCTTTGACGCCACCGAGAACAACCTTGGCCGCATGGCAGCCAAGATCGCCACCGTCCTTCAAGGGAAGGACCGCCCGACCTGGACCCCGAGCGAGCGCACGGGAGCCCACGTCGTGGTGATCAACGGGGCGAGCCCGAAGCTCTCCGGCTCCAAGGGCACCGAAAAGATCTACCGGCACTACTCGGGGTACCCCGATGGACAGAAGCACGTCGCGATCGAGAAGGTCGCCGAGCGTCGTGCGGCTGACATCGTCACCCTCGCCGTGCGCCGGATGCTCCCGAAGACCCGCCTGGGCCGGGACCTCCTCCGTAACCTCAAGGTCTACGCTGGCGAAGAGCACCCGCACGGGGCTCAGATGCCGGTCAAGGTCGAATCCCTCTGATCCAAGGACCAGATTCCAATGGCAGTCAACAATCCCTGGACCTGGGGCCTCGGTCGCCGCAAGACCGCGATCGCCCGCGTCCGTCTCAAGCCCGGTGCCGGTGGCTTCGTCGTCAACGGCAAGCCGATGGACCAGTACTTCGTGACGACTCAGTCGCGTCAGCGTGCGGCTCAACCGCTCGTGGCGACGGAGTCGGCCGGTCAGTACGACGTGTTCTGCAACGTGAACGGCGGCGGCCCCACGGGACAGAGCGAGGCCGTCTCTCTCGGCATCGCGCGCGCCCTGAAGAACATCAACCCCGCGTCGTTCGACGCCTTGCGTGAGGAGGGTCTGCTGACCCGTGACTCGCGCATGAAGGAGCGGAAGAAGTACGGTCGTCGCGGCGCCCGTCGCGGCTTCCAGTTCTCGAAGCGTTGATCCGCGCTGCGTCCTCACGGACGCGCCGCCCCAACACGCCCGCCCCCGCGCGAGCTCCGGCCTCCCTGGCCGGGCTTCCCGCGGCGGCGGGCGTGACCGTTTTGATCCCGGTGGGGATGCCCACCCCCTCTCCCGCTACTATTGGTGGACCGGCCGCACGATGCCGGGCTCCCCTCTGACCCCCTCCCTCCCCGAGCGATGGCAGGCCACTCTCACGCAGCGAACGTCAAGCACCGCAAGAACGCGGTGGACGCCAAGCGCGCCAAGATCTTCAGCAAGCTGGCGCGGAACATCATCTCCGCGGTTCGCCAAGGCGGCGTTGAAGCCGACACCAACCTCAAGCTCAAGTACGCGGTTGAGAAGGCGCGGGCGGCCAACATGCCCAAGGACAACATCCAGCGCGCGATCAAGCGCGGGGCGGGGTCCAAGGACGGCGACGACTTCGAGGAGCTGATGTACGAGGGGTACGCCCCCGGGGGCGTCGCGCTCCTCATCTCGTGCCTGACCGACAACCGCAACCGCACCGCTCCGGACGTGAAGTTCGCGCTCGAGCGCGGTGGCGGCAACATGGGCACCAGCGGCTCGGTGTCGTTCATGTTCGACTTCCGGTCCATCTTCGTGGTGGACATGACCGGCGAGCAGGCGGCGGATGACTTCGACGGCAAGGCGCTGGACGAGGAGGGCCTCATGGAGATCGCCCTCGAAGGCGGCGCAGAGGACGTGCTCGTCGAGGGCGACGTGGCGACGGTGTTCGGGGGCGCAACGGACTTCCTGGACGTGAAGACCGCCCTCGAGGCTGGCGGCGCGGTGCTCCTGTCGGCGGAGACCGGATACGTCCCGCAGAACACGATCGAGGTGGCCTCGAAGTCCGACGCCGAGAAGATCCTGAAGCTGATCGATCGTCTCGAGGACAACGAGGACGTCCAGAACGTCTACGCGAACTACGACATCCCCGAAGAGTGGATGGAAGAGCTCGCGAGCTGAAGGCGGCCTTCGCCCGAGCCCCTTGGGGAGTCCCCGCAGGCCGAGTTCTTACTGGCCGGGTCCTCACGGGCCGGGTCCTCACTGGCTGGGTCCTCACTGGCTGGTGGCTCCGTCCCTCGCCCGAATCCACCAGCCGGACCTCCCGCCACGGCTCAACAAGATTCCGGTCCGGCGGGGCTCGCCGCCTGGCGTCGTGGTGTTCAGCCTCGCAGTGCCCAGCATCGCAGTGCCCAACGCCGCAGTGCCCGACGCCGCAGTGTCCGACGCCGCAGTGCCCAACGCCGCGGCGCGGTCCGTCACCTGACCGAGCGGCGGCGCGGGCGGCGCTCGTCCTGGTTGCCGGGCTCTCGGGTCATGGGACCCGGGCGTGGGCCTCCTCAGGGGGCTCGGGCCGAAGGCCGCCCCTGTGGCCCCGGCAAGCATCGGCCCGTTCCTGAGGGCAACCTCTGAGGGCCCTCTTGGGGAGCGCCGGCTTGGAGGGGCGGGTGCGTGAGAGCCGGCCGAGGGATGGGCGTTCGCAAGAGGCTCGGTGGAGAGACCCCGCAGGAGAGACCCCGCAGGAGAGAACCGGTGCGGACGATCCGGGGCAGCGAGGCAGGGCCAGCGAGGCAGGAGCAGCGAGGCAGGGGCTCGGGCGCAGGGGCTCGAACCCAAGTGCTTCGGTCGCGGCGCCCGGCCAGCAGGCACCACCCGGAGGGCGACGCCAGCAGAGCCCAGGTCAGCGGTCCCGCGTGCGACCCGCAGGTGCCCTCGGCAGGAGGGCCGACGGGCGCCGCGGGGCGGGGGACGGGAACGAGCGGGCCCGATCAGGGGACCTCGGTTCGAGCGAGGACCCGACCGGCCCGTTGGTGTGAGTCGTGGGGTCCGTGCCGGATTCAGCCCCGTGTCGTTTGAATCCGGGGGGGCAGATCTGCACGCTCGTCGGAGAGCGGGCGCCGGCCCCGCACCAAGACCTCAGATCGTCCCCTCGGAAGAGGGGCACTGCACCGATACCTCCCATGGGCGACGGCCTCCGTTCCATCCGAATCGCGACCCACGATGACTCTGTGCTGGCCTCCGCCAAGGCAGCCATCGAGTCCTCCTCGCTCAGGGACGACGCCCTCGCAGGGTGGAGCGTGGCCCACGTGGAGAACTGGCGGGAGCTCATCGAGGCGCCCCCTGCCCCCGGGGATGTGGTCATCGTGGACGCCTGGATGCGGACCACTGGACCCGACGACCGCAACGTCTATGAGGTGCTCCGCCAGCTCTCCGGGCGGACGCGCTGTCGGACGTTCCTGCTCGTCGATCAGAACAACGCCGAGGCGCAGTCCATCGCCCGCTTCTGCGGCGCGACGGGGTCTCTCTCGCGTCCGATCAGCGCGAGCAAGCTGACCTCTCTGCTCGGGCTCAACGGCGGTCCTCGCCCGATGCTGCCCACCCAGGACCGGGGGACATCGCGCGAGGATCAGCTCCCGGAGGCGCTGCTCGAGACCCTCGTCACCGGCGCGGCGTTCTCCAGCGCGGCGCCTGTCCAGCGCGAGACCCGGGACGACGCGCTGCTGAAGGCGGTCATCGACCCCGTGACCGGGCTCTTCAACTTCTCGTTCCTCTCCTACAAGCTCGACGAGGAGTTCAAGCGCGCGCGCCGCTTCCACGCGCCGCTCGCCTGCGCCATGCTCGGGTTCGAGAGCCAGGCCTCTGACGACGTGCTGCGGGAGCTGGCCGCGATCTTCCTCGACGCCTCCCGGGACACGGATGTCCTGGGCCGCTTCGACGAGAACTCCTTCCTCTTCCTCCTCCCCAACACGGGGCCGGATGGTGCGGAGATCATGGCGCGGCGTGTGGCCGACAGCGCTGATGAGCGCCGCCTGCTCGATCTCGTGGGTGACCGTATCGACATCGCCATCGGCATCGGGAACTTCCCAAGCCCTGATATCGACCAGCGCGAAGATCTCTACAGCGCCGCCCGAGAGGCCTTCCTTGAGGCGCGCGAGGCGGGCGGCGGAATCGTCGTCTCTGCGCTCTGAGTCTCTGCGCTCTGAGTCTCTGCGCTCTGAGTCCCTGCGCTCCGAGTTCCTGCGCTCTGGGCTGAGGGGGTCCTGAGCCCGGCGGTTGAGGCCCCGGAGCTTCAGACCTCAGCGCGGAGACCTCAGCGAGAAGCCGAGGTCTTTGCGAGACGGGAGGGGAGCACCTCGTCGAGGGGCCCGGCCCCCGCGCTCCGGTCGACGGAGCCACAGGGCACTCGGAGAGCAGGGGGGCGCTGCTGGGTACCACAGTTGGGGGCCCCATCTCGGTCCCACTGCCGATTGCCATTCCTGGGGACCTGTGATGGCCCAACCGCCGCGGCCGCTCCGGGATCGAGCACCGATCTGAGCCGGACTGGCGCGGGCCGGGCCGGACTTCGTACGGGCGCTGGTATGTTCGTCGCGCTCGGGCTCGCTCGCCGCTAGCCTCGGCGATGCACATGGATTGGGAGGCGTTCTACAACTCGTTCCGTCAGCCGGACTTCATCCCCGGTTACGAGATCGAGAACCGGCTGGGTGGCGGCGCCTTTGGCGACGTCTACAAGGCGCGGAAGACCTCCATCGGGAAGCCGTACGCCATCAAGTTCCTGAAGGTGGACGACGACGACCAGCGGGCCGCCGTTCAGCGAGAGCTCGACCTGGTCAGTCGCTTCGCGGCCATCGACCACCCGAACCTGGTCACCGTCGAGGACCTCGGATCGGTGATGGGAGTGCCGTACCTCATCATGGGATACGCGGGGGAGGAAACGCTCGCGCGGCGGTTGAAGGAAGGGCGGCTGACCATGGCGGAGGCGCTGGGCCACGTGACCCAGGCGGCGCGCGGGCTGGTCGCTCTCCATGAGCGCAGGATCGTTCACTTCGACCTGAAGCCGAGCAACATCTTCATCCGCGGGGACAGCGCGCGCCTCGGGGACTACGGGCTCTCGAAGCTGCTCGAGGGCGGGCGGATGACGCTGACCTTCGGGCGCGGTACGCCCCTGTACATGGCGCCGGAGATGCTGGTGCAGCGGGCGGACCACAGGGCGGACATCTACAGCCTTGGCGTCATCCTCTACGAGTCGTTGGTCGGGCGGGTGCCTTACCCGGGCAGCGCAGGCGGCGCCTTCGTGGTTCGGAAGCATGACGACCCCCCCGAGTTCCCCGAGGACTTCCCGGCGGTCGCGCTGGAGGCGACCCGCGCCTGCCTCCGTCTCGACCCGGAAGACCGACCGGAGAGCGTGCGCGAGGTCCTGGGGATGCTCGGCCAATCCGCGCTGGCGGGGGACGAGATCACCTTCGAGGTCCCGCGCCTCACGGTGCGGGGCGACTCCTCACGCGGACCCGAGGCTCCCCGCCCCAAGCCGACCCTGACACCGCTCGGGCGCTCGCTCCTGGAGGGCGGCTTCGAGGTCGATGCCGGAGCGGAGCATGGGGAGGAGATGGGGGCCGACGGTTCGGCCGCTCAGGCCGCCCCGGGGGCTGGCTCTCCGGGGGTTGGCCCTTCGGAGGCTGGCCCTTCGGAGGCGGGGTCCGGTGCGGGGCGCAGCCCCGCGAGCCGTGCCCGTGCGCTGGTCGCGGAGCTTGCGGCAGAGTCCAGAGGCGCGGCAGAGTCCAGAGGCGCGGCAGAGTCCAGAGGCGCGGCGGAGTCCCGAAGCCTCGACGCCGGTCCGGGAGCGTCGGGCCTCGAGGAGACCTCGGCCGTCTCTGTCCCCGCGGTGATCCCCGTTCCCCCGCGCGTGACCGGCGGCCTGGCGGGCACCTTGGCCGAGACCAATCGCGTCGCCTTCGATGTGTTCGTGGGCTCCGTGGTGGCGGTCATGCGGGGCGTGCTCGCGGGCTATCGCTCCATCTCGGACCAGCTCGTTCGGAGCCGGCGGGGGGGCTGGCTGGGCCGCTCCTCACGCTTCGCCCTGTTCCTCTTCCTGATGGCGACCATTGGGTTCGGCGCCACCTTGCTTGGCCTGCTGGGCATCAACGCGGTGGAGCAGCTAGGGTGGGGATCATGACCGACACGGACTGGAGCCCCGATCCCGCGCGGCTCGCCGCGTTCGACGAGGCCGAGTGGGCCCGGGTCGAGGCCGCCTTCGCGGGGCGGCTGCTCTCGTACGTCTCCCGTCGTATCTCGGACACGGAGGCGCGTGAGGACGTGGTGCAGGAGACCTTCCTGGGCGCGGTGCGCGGCATCGAGACCTTCGAACCGGCCTACAGCTTCGAGCAGTTCCTCTTCGGGATCTGCCGGAACCGCACGATCGACCAGCTCCGCCGGCGCGAGGTTCGGGGCCGAGGTGGCGAGGACGACGGCGCCGCCGCGAGCTTCGACCTCGACAACTTCGCGACTGAGGATCAGACCCCGAGCCGGATCATCCGACGGACGGACCTCGCCGATCGAGGACGAGACCTGCTCGCCGCGGCGCTCCAGGAGTGGGTCGAGTTGACGTGGTCGGCGGGTGAGATGGACCGGCTGATGGTCGTCGAGGGCCTGCTGCGTGGCGGGATGCGGAACTGCGACATCTGGGAGCCCCTGGGCCTCCGGGACGAGGTCGCGGTGGCGGGGATCAAGTTCCGTGCGCTCAAGAAGATCCGTGAGCTGCTCCTCGCCAAGGAGGGTGCGGGGGAGATCGCCGCCTCCCTGGAGGGGCTCGCCGCTGAAGCTGATGCGCCCATGGATGTCCAGTCGGTTTGGAGTGACCGCCGGGTGTCCTGCCCGTCCCGGCGCTGGATCGCGCGCTGGTTAGACGGGGGGCTGGAGCCTGGTCCCGCGCGCTTCATCGCCTTCCACGTGGACGAGGTGGGGTGCGAGTGGTGTGAGGCCAACCGCGATGACCTGGCCCGCGCCCGCGAGCAGGGGCGTGGAGAAGCCCTGGAGGCGGTCCAGGGATCCTCGATTCGCTGGCTCCGATCTCGGACCACGTGACCCTGGCTGAAGTGGGGGGGCTGTCCCCCTCAACCCGGGGTCGCGATCCCGGTTTCACGACCCCGAGGTCGAGACCCCAGATTCGAGATCCTGGGACCGGGTAGGCTCTCTGGAGTGCCGCTGCTCCCCCGTACGCTCATCCAGCTCTTCTTCCTGACAGGACTCCTGTGGGCGGTCGGGGCGCTCCCGATCCAGTGCGGTGGGACGAAGGTGGAGTTCCGCAGCGACCCCCAGTTCCTCTTCGACAACGTCCGTCATCTCTCGGGCGTCATCAGGGGGCGTGTCACCTTCGAGGCGGGGCTCGAAGGGGACGGCGCGGCCGAGGCTGCTGATGGCGCGGCCGGGATCGTGCGGCCCCTGGACGGGTTGAGGGTGGCGGTCATGGCGCAGTCCCACGACGGGTCGCTCGCGATCCGGCGGGTCGCCGAGGTGAGCCCGACCGGGACCTTCGAGGTCATCGGCTTGCCAGCGGGGACCGGCTCGGTGGCCGTCCAGCTGGGGAGCGGCGCGGAGGTCTGGCGGGCCGAGGGCGTGGTCTTCGGGGCGGAGGTCCCCCTGGACCCGCGGCTGGATCCGATCCAGCTCGGCGCGAGCCTCTACTGGTTCGACCTGCGTGTCTTCGACGACGCGGGGGCCCCGGCTCCTGCGGGTCATCTGGTCTGGCGGGAGGCGCGCCCGGCGGGGGACACGGCCACCGCCTTCACCGGGGACGCGGCCATCGAGGGCGGGCGCGCGATCTTCCCGGCGACCGGGCCCTGCCTCGACGTGGTCCCGCTGGTCCCCGGCGCGGCGACGGAGCTCTTCGAGGGGCTCTTCGATGACCAGGAGCTCCACCTGGGCCCCGGGGTGAGGGCGGTGTTCGAGCCCGTCGGCCCCATGCCCGACCTGACGGAGTGGAGCGTCCGACTCTCTCTCCGCCCACGAGACCTGAGCCCGGCCGTCGACTACTCGGAGAAGGGGGAGTCCCTCGGGGCCCTCGCCGGACCCCAGGTCGTGGAATGTACGGGGCGCGAGGCGGAGCTCGCGTTGGCCCGCGGTGGCGCGTACTCCGTGGCCTGGTGGCTGGCGCCGGTCGACGTCCGCCGGGCCATCACGATTCGGCTCGATGGGGTCCCCGCCGTGGTGGAGATCCCGGCTGAGCCGGGGCGCCATCGCCTCAGCCTGGACTTCCCCATGGAGGCGTTCCTGGAGAGGGAGGCCTCCAGCCGCTGACCATCACTCGATGGACTCGATGCCCTCGGGCAGCTCGTCCACGACGGTGAAGTCGTCGATCTTCCACTCCCAGCCGGCGGCGACCAGGTGGATGGAGTCCGGGTCCGCGCCCTCCGTCCGAGCGCCGAACTCATCGACGATGACGAAGAAGCGGTCGCCCTCTTTGTCGAACCAGAACAGCTGAGAGCGGAACGGGTCGTCCACCTGGTCCCCGAACTCGGGCTCTAGGGGCGTGTCCTCGACCGAGAGCTCCCAGAAGCCCTGGCGGCGGAGGGTGACCAGCAGGTACTGATCGTTGACCCACAGGGGGCCAGGGACCCGCGCGACGAGCAGCGCCGAGCGATCCTGGCGGTCCAGAAATTCGGCGGCGTCGGCGCGATAGAGGGCCCAGCGGAGCTTCGGGACCTCGCTCAGCAGCTCGTCTCGAGCCTCGCCGTACTTGAGCAGCGTGACGCCGTTCCTGGCCCGCCAGCGACGGGAAAAGCACCTGTACTCTTGCACCAACAGGTCGCCCTGCACGGCCGTACGCCAGGACTCAAAGGCCTGCTTGGGGGTCCGAAATCCATATTCCAACCCCTGTTGCACCGTGGGGGCGGGAACCCTGCAGGCCGTCGTGAGTCCAACTACCAGAAGCCCCACGAGGGCCTTCCATCGCCGCGGAAGCGGGCTAATGGCCCAACCCGGGACCCCAATCGCCGCGCTCCGGCCTTGAGCCCGCCACCGGGCCGACATCTCGCCGCCCCTCGATTCCTGATGCTTCCGATTCATACCCGCCTGTGACTCCTGGTCCCGACCTGCCGATAACGAACGGGGGATGAGCCCCGCCTCCCCCTTGTAGCGATCCTGGGACCGACGGAACCTCAAAAAAGACCCGCTCCCCGTCGGGACTGCTGGCAATCTTC
This sequence comes from Planctomycetota bacterium, assembly GCA_965655435.1. Taxonomy (GTDB): domain Bacteria; phylum Planctomycetota; class UBA1135; order UBA1135; genus Saltatorellus. Next base: position 10,685 of record CBFHHK010000044.1, read on the forward strand.
TAGCGCCCGAATCTCACTCGTAGAACCCATGCTCGATCACGCACCCCTCAGCGCCGACGTTCGTCCCTCGAACCTCCGGACCGCCACTCGCCTTCTGGCCGTCACCTCTCTGGGTCTCGCCCTCCACCTCTGGGCCGCCCCGGCGGCCTCGGCGATGCCCCAGGACGACGCCTCGGCCCAAAAGCAGACGGCCCAGAAGCAGACGGGCCAGAAGCAAGACGCCCAGAAGGAGAAGAAGGCCGCCAAGACCCAGGACGCTCCGAAGAAGGGCACCCCGGTCAAGCGGAGCCGCCTCTCTGGTCGCGGCGCCCCGCCCAAGCCGGCGTCCATCCCGACCTCGTCCCGGAGCGGCATCGTCGCCCCCAAGCCGATCCAGGTGACCGGCGCGAAGGCTTCGGGCGGAGTGGACCTGAGCCAGAAGGCCGCCAAGGCGGGGGCCCAGAAGTTCGCCGCCCCGAAGGCCGTCGGCAGCGAGATGACGCCCGAGCAGCTGGCCCAAAAGGCCAATTACGAGGCGAAGATGAAGCAGGCGCAGGCCAAGAAGCCCGCCGCCGCGCCGCGCCCGCCGCGGAACCCGAACGCCAAGCTGGAGATCCCCTTCGGCATGGAGAAGCACGACTTCGGTCGCGCGCGGCAGGGGGACCTGCTGATTCACACCTTCAAGCTCCAGAGCAACGGCGCCGAGCCGGTGGTCATCTCCCAGGCCAGCCCGACCTGCGGCTGCACGCTGGGGGAGGTGAAGATCCTCGCCGACGGTGAGGAGGTCCCCGCGCTCTACACCTTCGGAGACCCCATTGAGCCGGGCTCCGAGGTCCAGATCAGCGCGACGCTCGACACCAAGAGCAAGAAGAACAAGACCAACGTCCGGATCAACGTCTACTCGAACGACGGCAAGACCGGCGTGACGATGCTCTCCCTGGCAGCGAACGTGGAGCCGTTCCTGGTGGCCTCGCCGCCGTTCCTCCAGTTCGGCCAGATCCGCGAGGGCACCGAGCGGACCGGCACGATTGACTTCCGGACGTCGAACGGGGACCGCATCACGCTCTCCGAGGACCCCACCCGGCCGATCCCGCTGCCGGCCGGGCTGTCCATGGACTTCGCCCCCGTGAACGCGGATGAGTCGGGCAAGGCCAGCATCTGGCGCGCCACGTTCACCGTCGCGAAGGACTCGCCTGAGGGCGGGAAGAGCTACGCCGTCCGGCTCAACAGCGACGTCGAGCTCCCCAAGAACCCGAGCCTGCCCGACAAGGCGGCCGGGAAGGTCGGAGCGCCGACCGTCTACCAGGTCACCGCGAACGTCAACTACACGATCCTCGGGGCCATCTCGCTCCAGACGCAGTACCTGTCCCTGGGCCTGGTCCGACCCGACCAGCCGGTGGTCCGCAACGTGCGCCTGACCTGCCATGAGGCGGACTTCGACCTCTCCAACGTCAAGGCCACGCTGACGGGCGAGGGCAACCAGCCGCTCCAGTGGGCCGACCGCTTCAAGGTCAGCGTGAAGCCGGTGAGCGGCAGCAACGCCGTCGACATCGAGCTGCGTCTCAACGGGCTCCCGGCGGACGCCGACGGCTCGTTCCGCGGCCGCATCGCGATCGAGACCGGGCACCCCACCAAGCCCTCGGAGTTCGTGCGCTTCTCTGGCGTCTGCCGCAAGACAGCCCGCAACGTCGCGCGTCCCGTGACGAGCGGGAAGAAGGGGGGCTGACCCCCCCGGCGGGCTTCGGCCCGCGGCAGGTCTGGCCCCAGTCCGCCCAGGCGGCTGGCCTCAGCCTGCAACAGGTCGTCGGGCGCGGATACGTTTCCGGCTCGCGGGCGGTACCATCAGGGGCCGCGGGGGATAGCCCCCGCGGCCCCTCTCCCATCCCTCCGCGCCCTCGCGCTCTCAACCCTCACTCGCAGACCCTCCGTGAGCCAGGACCTCGGTGAAATCCTCGTTGCCTCCGGAGCGCTCCAGGAGGTGGATCTCCAGCGCGCGAGGGCCCACCAGCGGAACGGCGGCGTGGCCCTCGAGGAGGCGTTGGCCGCCCTCGGGCTCGTGGACGAACCCACCGTCTATCGGGCCCTGGCGAAGTCCGAGAGCATGCCGTTCGTGGACCTCTCCAAGGGCAAGGTCGCCGACGCCGTGGTGGCCCAGGTCCCCGCGGAGTTCGCGACCGAGCAGGGGATCATGCCCGTCATGGAGAAGGCGGGACGGCTCATCGTGGCCATCGACGACCCCTTCAAGCGGATCGTCGCGGACCAGCTGCAGTTCCTCCTCGGAGAGCTGGAGGTGTCCTGCGCGATCGCCGCGCCATCGGCCCTGAAGGCCGCCATCGCGACGGCCTACGGCGCCGGTGTGGAGGACGCCGTGGCGGAGTCCATGGGCGCCGTGGCGGACGGCGACGACGAGGACAGCGACGCCCCGATCATCCGGCTGGTCACCAGCATCTTCCGGCAGGCGCTCGATCAGCGTGCCTCGGACATCCACGTGGAGCCCGGGCACGGCCGCGTGCGCGTGCGCTACCGGGTGGACGGGCTGCTGCGCGACGCCGCGGAGCACCCGGACCACCTCTCAGCTCCGCTCATGAGCCGCCTGAAGATCATGGCGCGCATGGACATCGCGGAGAAGCGCAAGCCGCAGGACGGCCGCATTGGCCTGAAGCTGGGCGGGCGAGACGTCGACGTGCGGGCCTCGATCCTCCCGTCCAATCACGGCGAGACGATGGTGATGCGACTCCTGGACCGGGGGAAGAGCCTGCTCGGTCTCGGTGACCTCGGGCTCGGCATCGACGACCAGCGCTGGTTCGGGAAGATGATCACGCGGCCGAACGGCATCGTGCTGGTGACGGGCCCCACGGGGTCGGGCAAGACGACCACGCTCTACGCGGCGCTGCAGGAGCTGAACCGCGCGGACGTGAAGATCATCACGGCCGAGGACCCGGTCGAGTACCACATCCGGGGTATCAACCAGGTGCAGGTCGAGCCGCGCATCGGGCTCTCCTTCTCGCGCATCCTGAAGGCCATGCTCCGCTGCGCGCCCAACGTGATCCTCGTGGGAGAGATCCGCGACCTGGAGACCGCCGAGATCGCGATTCAGGCGGCGTTGACCGGACACCTGGTCTTCTCGACGCTGCACACCAACGACGCGCCGAGCGCCCTCACCCGCCTCGCAGACCTTGGCGTCAAGCCGTTCCTGGTCTCCGCGTCGGTGCAGGGTGTCCTCGCCCAGCGGCTGGTCCGCCGGCTGTGCTCGGATTGCGCCGAGGAGTACGCGCCCACCGCGGTTGAGGTCACCGCCCTCGGGCTGGACCCGGACACGGTCCTCGCCCCGGGGAGCGACGTGCGCTTCAAGCGTCCGCGCGGTTGCCGCAGCTGCGAGGGCAGCGGCTACCAGGGGCGGGTCGCGCTGTACGAGCTCATGAGCATGGACAACACGATCCGGGATATGACGTTCCGGGGCGCGGCTCAGGGAGACGTTCGCCGGACGGCTGAGGCCTCCGGCGCGCTCCGAGGGCTCATCGAGGACGGCGCACGGAAGGTCTCCGAGGGCGTCACCAGCGTGACCGAGGTGCTCCGAGTCGTGGGCACCGAAGGTCTGAGTCCCGAGGAGGAGGCGTCCCTCTCGGCCTGACGGCCGACGCCGTCGAGGACGCAGCGGGCGAAGGCCCAACAAGCCCCTATGAATGCCAAGGAATTGATGACCCTGTCGATCGAGGTCGGCGCCTCTGACCTGCACCTGAACCCTGGCCGACCGCCTGTCGGGCGGGTCGACGGCAAGCTCGTGTCCCTCTCGACGGACACCGTCGATGACGCCACCGCAGAGCGCTGGTGCCGAGAGCTCTGCGACGACAAGCACTGGGAGGAGCTGCTGGAGGTGGGCACCACCGACATCGGCCTGGCCCACGAGTCCGGGACCCGCTTCCGGGTGAGCTGCATGAAGCAGCGCGGCCGCTTCGGCGCTGTCCTGCGCCTGATCCCGAGCGACCTCCTGACCTTCGACCAGATCGGCCTGCCCGACACGGTGCAGCAGCTGCTGCGTCGGCCGAGGGGCCTGGTCCTCGTCACCGGGCCGACGGGCTCGGGCAAGTCCACGACGCTGGCCACGATGATCGACTGGATCAACCAGAGCCTCGATCGTCACATCATCACGATCGAGGACCCGATCGAGTTCTATCACCGCCACGGTCAAGGGCTGGTCACCCAGCGGGAGGTCGGCCAAGACGTCCCGGACTTCCCCGAGGCCATGCGGCGCGCGCTGCGCCAGGACCCGGACGTCATCCTGCTCGGGGAGATGCGAGACCTCGACACCATCTCCGCGGCCCTCACGGCGGCGGAGACCGGGCACCTCGTCTTCGGGACCCTGCACACCACGGGCAGCGCCCGGACGATCAACCGGATCATCGACGCCTACCCCGCGAACCAGCAGGAGCAGGTCCGCGCTCAGCTCAGCGTCGCGCTGGTCGCGGTGGTGAGCCAGGTGCTCATGCCGAAGGACGGCGGCAAGGGGCGCGTCGCGGGCTTCGAGGTGATGATCAACAACCCGGCGATCGCGAACCTCATCCGGAAGAACGAGACGAACAAGATCCAGTCGACCATCCAGACCTCCAAGCGCATGGGCATGGTGACCCTGGACGACTACCTCATGGACCTCGTGCGCGAAGGGGAGATCTCGGCGCAGACGGCTCTCGACTACGCCCAGGACCCCAGGGACATGGAGGCGCGGCTGTGACGGACGGCGGATCCTCTCCGGGCCGCCCGCTCCTTGGGCAGGTCCTCAAGGCCCGCGGGATTCTCCGTGAGAGCCAGGTGCAGGCCGCCCTCGGCGAGCAGCGCACCCACGGCGGGCTGATCGGTCAGGCGCTGGTCGAGATGGGGGCGTGCACCCCCGGCGACATCGCGCTGGCCCTCGCCGAGCAGGCGGGGATGGAGACCGTGGACCTGAGCCAAGAGCGCCCGACGGAGGAGGCGATCGGGACCATCGACGGATCGGCTGCCCACGCCTACGGCGTGCTGCCCCTCCGCCTCGAGGGGGACGTCCTGTTGGTGGCGCTCGCGGACCCGATGAACACCGCGGTCCTCGAGGACCTCTCCTTCACCACCGGCTTCGAGACCCGCGCGGTGGTCGCGGACGGCGAGCTGATCCGCTCCCTCGTCCTCGAGCTCTACGGCGAAGAGTCCAGCCTGGCGGACGCCATCGCCGACGCGGCGAGCGCGTCGATCGGCGGTGACGCCGAGAGCGCCGCGCAGAGCAAGCCAGTGGTACGGCTGCTCAACTCGATCCTGCACCGCGCCATCAGGGACCGGGCGAGCGACGTGCACTTCGAGGTGTACGAGGACGTGTTCCGGATCCGGTATCGGGTGGACGGCTCGCTCTACGAGGTCGAGGCGCCGCCCCCGCACCTGGCCGTGCCCCTGGTGAGCCGCATCAAGGTGATGGCCGACCTGGACATCACCGAGGGGCGCGTGCCGCAGGACGGCCGCATCGAGCTGGCCATCGATGGCCGGCCCGTGGACCTGCGGGTCGCGACGCTGCCGGGCGCCTCCGGCGAGGGGTGCGTGATGCGGGTGCTCGACCGCTCCGCCGTCAGCCTGGACCTGCAGGCCCTCGGCTTGCAGGCCGATGACGAGGCCGCCTTGCGGGCCATGACGACGCTGCCCCACGGCATCGTGCTGGTCACCGGGCCCACGGGCTCCGGCAAGACCACCACGCTGTACGCGATGCTCTCGGAGGCGAACTCCCCGGAGACGAAGATCATCACGGTGGAGGACCCGGTGGAGTACGACATCTCCGGGATCGTCCAGGTGCCCATCAACGACGAGATCGGCGTCAGCTACGCCAGCGTGCTCCGCTCGATCCTGCGCCAGGACCCGGACAAGATCCTCGTCGGCGAGATCCGCGATCGCGAGACGGGCGCCACGGCGGTGGAGGCCAGCCTGACCGGCCACACGGTGTTCGCGACCATCCACACCAACGACGCGCCGAGCACGGTGACGCGGCTGGTGGACATGGGGGTGGAGCCCTTCCTCATCTCCGCCACGCTCGAGTCCGTCGTCGCCCAGCGCCTGGTCCGCTCGGTCTGCGCGGATTGCCGCGTTGAGTTCGAGCCGGATGAGGACGTGCTGATGGAGCTGGGGCCCGACGCCGACCTGGTCCGGGGCCGCACACTCTCCTACGGCAAGGGCTGCGAGAAGTGCCACCACACGGGCTACCGTGGGCGCACGGGCCTCTTCGAGATCATGACGATCGACGATGAGGTGCGCCGGCTGATCGAGGCCAACGCTTCGATCGAGGAGCTCCGTGAGGCGGCGCTCAACGGCGGCATGAGGTCCCTCCGGGAGTCCGGCCTGCGGGCTGCTGCCGAGGGGCGCACTACGATCGAAGAAGTCATCCGGGAGACGCTCGTCTGATATGGCAAAGAGAATCCAGCGATCCACCCCCGCGCCGAAGCGGGCCCAGGTAGCCGGCGCCCCCGGGGACGCCCCCGCCCGTAAGCGGCGGGGCGGCCGCGTGAACGCCGCCCTCATCACGGACTTCACCGTGCAGCTCGCCACGCTCTCCGACGCGGGGATCCCCGTGGTCAAGGCCCTCACCATCCTCGAGGGGCAGACCGAGCCGGGACCGTTCAAGGACATCCTCCGTGAGATCACGGAGGACGTCTCGGGCGGAGCGCCGCTGTCCGACGCCCTGGGCAAGCACGAGAAGGTCTTCGACACGCTCTACTCGTCGATGGTCCGCGCGGGCGAGGTCGGCGGTGTGCTGGACCGTGTGCTCGACCGCCTCGCGGAGTTCCGCGAGAAGGCCGCCGACATCCGCTCGAAGATCAAGCAGGCGGTCATCTATCCGACGATCCTGATCCTGGTCTCGGTGGTCGTCGTGTCCGCGGTCATCATCTTCGTGATCCCGACCTTCGACGAGATCTTCAAGAGCTTCGACGTGGACCTCCCCGAGCCGACGCTGATCCTCCTCGGCCTCAGCGGGTTCATGACCTCCTACTGGTACCTCGTCTTCGGCGTGCCGGTGCTCGCCTTCGTTGGGCACAAGGTCGCCGCCGGTCGGAACCGCGGGTACCGCCGGGGCTGGCACGCGGTCCTCCTGAAGATCCCGTTCCTCGGGACGGTGCTGAACCGGTCCATGACGGCCATGTTCGCCCGGACGTTCGGGACGCTCGTCCAGGCCGGCGTCCCTCACCTTGACGCCCTCGGGATCGTCCGGGATGCGAGCGCCAACGAGGTCCTCGTGGATGCTGTCGAGGACATCCGACGGACCGTCCGCGAGGGAGAGGGCATCGCGCGTCCCATGGGGGAGACCGGGCTCTTCGATGATGTCGTGACCAACATGGTCGACGTCGGCGAGGAGACGGGGGAGCTCGACTCCATGCTGCTCAAGGTCGCGGACGCCTATGACGAACAGGTGGACCGGAAGCTCGCGGCGCTCTTCAAGATCCTCGAGCCGGCGATCCTCGTGCTGATGGCCGTCTTGATCGGCGGCCTCGTGATCGCGCTCATCTTGCCCCTGACAGAGATGATGAGCACCATCGGGGCCCAGGGCTGAGCGGCTCAACTCCGCCCTCCCTCCGAGAATAAAACGTTGGACCCAGAACAAGGATCAGACCGCCAGCTGCCCGCCCTCTCCGGGGCGGGCGGGGCAGGCAGCGCTCGACCGGGGCTCCCCTGGCGCCGTTCGATCCGCGGCCCGATCGCCGCGGCGGTCATCGCCGCCAACGTCCTCTCCTTCGCGGTGATCGCGGTCATCAACGAGCGCGCCGCGAGTCTGGACCGCGAGGCGATCGAGTACGACTACTCGCTCCAGCTCAGCGACCACCTCGACGCGGTCGTGGACGGGCTCGGTCGCCTGCGTCCGGCGGAGGTGCTGGACTGGAGCGGCTGGCGGTACTTCGACGATGTCATCGTGGCGCAGGCGCCTGAGCGGCGGCCCGACGGGACGTTCGAGGTGGCGGGCGTCTACCTGAACCCCCTGGGGCGAGCCCACCGCCCCGTGGACTTCGAGGAGGACGAGGCGCTGGCGATGATGGCTCGCGCCATCGAGAGCCGGGCGCTGGTGAGCAACAGCTTCGGCGCCGCGGCGCCGGTGCTGACCACGTCGGGCACGGCCTGGGGGGCGGCCTGGTTCAAGGGGGCGCCGATCGAGTTCGCGGCCTCGCGCACCCGGAAGATCCTGCCGGTGTTCCTGCTCGTCCTGACGGGGGTCACGTTGAGCACCCTCGTGCTGATCCGGCGCACGGTCCTGGATCCCGTGGCGGGGCTGGCCCGCGCGGCCGGCCGGCTGGAGGCGGGGGACCTCTCGGCGCGCGCCAGAGAGCGGGGCCGCCAGGAGGATGAGCTCGGCGGGCTCGTTCGCACCTTCAACGCCATGGCCGCCCGCCTTGAACGCTACAACCTGGACCTGGAGGTCGCAGTACAGGAGGCCACCGATCGAGTTCGTAGCGCCGAGGCCGCGGCGATGACCCAGCGCCGCCTCGCGGCGACGGGCGAGCTCGCCGCGGGGATCGCCCACGAGCTGAACAATCCCCTCGGGGGGCTCGCGAACGCCGTCGAGGCGCTGAAGCGAGAGGACCTCCCCGAGGAGCGGCGGCGGGAGTACCTCAAGCTCGTGAGTGGGGGCCTGCAGCGGATGGGGGAGACCGTGGGGCGCCTCCTGCGCCTCTCGCCCAGGGAGGCCACCCTCGGTGAGGTCGGGCTCGACCGCCCCCTCTCCGATGCGCTGGGGCTCATTCGCCACCGAGCTGAGCGTCTCGGGGTCTCCCTGGAGCTCCACGTACGCTCCGGTCAAGGCTCCGAGCCCCTCGACCCGTTCCTCCCCTCGTCGATGGATCGCATGCGTGAGCTGCCTCCCCTCAAGGGCGCAGCGAACGAGCTCGGCCAAGCCTTCCTGAACCTCCTCGTGAACTCCCTCGACTCGATCGAGGGGGGCCGGGAGAGCGGGGCCATCCCGGTGGAGCGGGGGCGGATTCGCCTGGAGCTGGGCCGGACGGCGGACGGGTCCCTCGACGTGGTGTTCGAGGACGACGGGCCGGGCGTCTCGCCGGAGGTCCTCGAGCGCGCGGCGGATCCGTTCTTCACCACCAAGGAGCAGGGCAAGGGGACGGGGCTGGGGCTCGCCATGGTCCACAACGTGGTCGCCGCCCACAGCGGGCGGGTGCTCGTCTCCAGCGTCGAGGGGGAGGGCTTTCGCGTTGCGATCGAGCTGCCCGTGCACCGGGCGGGGGAGCAGGCGACGTGATCTGGGTCTCGATCATGCTCCTCGTGCTGGTCTCCGGCACCCTCAGCAGCTCCGAGACGGCGCTGTTCAAGCTGGACGAGGGCGAGCGCGCCCTCGCCTCGCCCAGGGTCCGCCGTCTCCTCGAGGACCCGCGCTCGCTGCTGGTCACGATCCTGCTCGGCAACCTCATCGTCAACCTCGCCTTCTTCGCCGTGGCGCCCACCGCGCTCGGGCGCTTGATCGAGAACTCGGGGGGGCTCTCCCCGGACGAGGCCTCGTTCGCGGGGGGCTTCGGGGCGCTGGTGATCCTGCTGATCAGCGGCGAGATTCTCCCCAAGGCCGTGGCGCTCAGGGCGCCGCGGGCCGTGGCGAGGATCACCTCGGCGCCCGTCGCGGGCGTGATCCGCGCCCTCGGGCCGGCGCGCCAGCTCGTGAGCGGGGCGCTGGAGTTCTCACGTCGAATGATCGGAGAGGACGAGCGCTCCGAGAAGGGGGTCACGCCGGAGGCCCTCGCGGAGGTCCTCGAGAGGAGCCGCAGCGAGGGGGTGCTCGCCGCCAAGGAGGCGAACCTCCTCGGTGAGATCGTGGAGCTCGAGCGGCTGCGGGTGCGGGAGGCGATGACGCCGCGGGTCGACCTCGTGATGTTCGACCTGGCGGAGGAGGATGGCGCGGCCGAGCGGCAGCGGGTGCTCAACGAGGCGCGACGCGGCCGGATGGCGTGGGTCCCGGCGATCCGCGGGGGCGCGGATCACGTCGCTGGCGGGATCGGGATCCGCGACCTGCTGTTGGCTTCGGGCAAGGACGCCGAGGAGCTCGTGATGCCGGTCAAGCTCGTGCCCGAGGTCGCGCGGCTGGGCGCGCTCTTGACGGACTTCCACCTGGACCGGGTCTCGGAGGCCGTGGTCATTGACGAGTGGGGGGGGACCGCCGGCGTCGTCACCCTCGAGGACGTCTTCGAGGAGCTGGTCGGGGAGCTGCGGGTCGAGGGGGAGGAGAAGGCTCCGGAGATCGTCGGTGTGGGCGAGGGGCGCTTCCGTGTCTCTGGGAGCCTCTCGGTCCGCGATTGGAATGACTCCTTCGGGCTCCACGTGGTCCCCGCCGCCTTCGAGACGGTGGGCGGCTTCGTGAGCGCGGTGCTCGGGCGGATCCCAAGAGCGGGCGATGAGGTCGACCTCGGCGCAGGTCTCACGGGCGTCATCGACGAGGTCCGCGGGCGTCGGGTGGTGACCCTGACCCTCATGAGCCGGCAGGGCGAGGCGCCCGTGGGCAGCGATCGAGGACGGGATGATCGGGAGGCCGGCTCATGAATCTCCTCGTGGAGACCGCGCTGCTGCTCCTTCTCGTGGGCCTGAGCGCCACCTACTCCGGGTCGGAGACGGGCTTCTACAGCCTCTCGTCCGTGCAGGTCGACATCGACGCGCGGAGCGGCTCGCGCCGCGCCGTGCTGATGCGCTGGTTGCTCAAGAACGAGAGCGCGCTGCTGATCACCATCCTGATCGGCAACAACCTCGCGCTGGAGCTCGCGACCCACGTGGCCGAGTCCATGACCGTGCAGCTGCTCGGCTCCCATGACCCCGCGATGGTCGCGCTGGTCGTGACGGCCGCGTTGACCCCGTTGGTCTTCCTCTTCGGTGAGGCCCTTCCCAAGGACGTCTTCCGCCAGCGCCCCCACGGCACGACGGCGCTGGTGGTCCCGATCATCGCCTTCTCGCGGGTCCTCTTCTGGCCCCTCGAGCGCGCGCTGCGCCTCTTCACGCTCGCGCTGGAGCGCCTTCTAGGGCTGAGCGCGGAGGTGACGGCGCCTGTGGGGGGGCGAGCTGCCGTCCTGGGCTTCATCGCCGAGGGGCGCCGACACGGGGTCCTCTCCGAGCGGGCAGAGGCCCTCGCCGCCAACGCCCTCCGCCTCCGCGCGATCCCGGTATCCGAGAGCATGGTGCCCTGGGATGAGGTCGCCGTCCTTGACCGGGCCACCCCTCGGGAGGACCTCTTCAAGAGGGTCCGTGAGTCCAGGTTCTCTCGCCTGCCGGTCCTGGAGATCCAGGATGGGCTGCTGCGGATCGAGGGCTACGTCCACCAGATGGAGATCCTCCATCGCTGGCATGCCATGGGCGAGGCCCGTGAGCTGCCGGATGTGCTGGAGCAGATCCGCCCCCTGCCGCGCCTGGCCCGGGATGTCCCGGTGGATCGGGCGCTCAACACCTTCGCGGCCAGCGGGCGGCGGATCGCGCTGGTGGTCACGGAGGAGGTGGCGGGAGAGTCGGGTCCGCTCCCCCGGGAGGCCATTCTGGGCCTGGTCTCGGTCAACGACCTCCTCGAGCGGATCTCGCACGAGGTGGTCCGGTGAGCGGATTTGCCCGGGGCATGGCCGCAACCCGGTGTTCTCGTTAGGCTAGGCCCCGATATGCAGCCCCAAGAGTCGAACGAGATCCACCCTTCCGCCGCGCCAGGGAAGGCCCAGCGCGTCGCCTGGTTCGCCGCGGGCGCGGTCGCGTCCTTCGCATCGCTCATGCTGCTCGGGCCGGCGATCGCGAGCCCCGGCCCCCAGGACACGACGGTGGTCCGACCCGTCCCGATGGGCGCCAGCGGGATGGCCGCTGACTCGAACAACCGGATGATCGCGGTGACCGGCGTGGACATCACGGGGCAGTCCGTCCTGTACGTCATCGACTCGCTCAACCCGCACCTCGCGGTCTACCAGGCCTCGGGCGGTGCCTCGGGTACCCAGAACATCAAGCTCGTCGCGGCCCGCAGAATCGACCTCGATCTGCAGCTCGACGGCTTCAACGACAAGACCACGCTGGACGGTCGACCCCTTCCCTACAAGGAACTCGAAGCACGCTTCGACGTGGAAGTGGACGAACGCTAGCACGGGAGTATTCGCTCCCCCCTCGATTCCCCGGATCCGGTTGTACCGGACCAGACCCCCGGTAGGACGGCGCTCGCGCCCAGTCCTGCCCAAGAGCCCCCCCAATAAGGAGTGCCCGTGGCCGACGATTTCTACAGCTTCGATGAAGCCCTCGACGAACTGAAGCTCAAGGAAGAAGAGCTCAAGCGACTTGTGTCGGAAGGCGAGCTCCGCGCCTTCCGAAAGGGAGACACCATGAAGATCCGCCGCGCGGACGTGGAACTCCTTCGCTCCGAGCTCGACTCGGACGTCGCTGATCTCGACGAGACCGTGGACGAGCTCGTCTTCGAGGACGACTCCGACCTCGACGCGGACGCCGGCATGGCCACCCAGGAGCTCGACGTCGAGACCCTGGTGGACGACCCGGAGCCCGAGGAGGCCGAGCCGGCGCCGCGCAGCAGCGCCTCCGCGCGCCCGATCAAGCGCTCCTCGGCTGCGGCGTCCGATGAGGACGAAGACGCCGAGCCGGCCTGGGTGACGGGCATGCTCCTGATCTCCGCGCTGATGCTCCTGCTCACCGCTCCGATCCTGCTGTCCCTCTCGACCGGCAACGCCGGCGGCCTCGCCAAGGGCGTCGCGGGCATGTTTGGTGGTGAGTTTGATCAATCGGCCACCTCCGCCTCCGCCGCCGGCGCGGCCGATGCTGGGACAGACGCGGCCGATTCCGAGGGCGCGGATTCCGAGCCCGCGGATTCCGGGGCAGCGGACGCTGACGCCGAGTAGACCCCTCAGCCAGCTCTCGGCGGGACAGCGCGACGCGCCCGTTCCTCCGAGCGGTACAAGGCCCCGCCCGGACGCTCCTCCTGCGTCCGGGCGGGGTCCTTCATTGGCCTCCACGAGCGGGTGCGGGGAGGGCCCGCCAGGGCGGGGCCTCGGCTGCCATGTCACGGAAGTGGAGGAGCCGAGCGCGCCGGCTGCGGGGATCGACCTGGACCTCGATCAGGTCCACGCGCCCGAG
>CBFHHK010000045.1:0-9428 GCA_965655435.1 Planctomycetota bacterium
GCCCTGGCCCTGGCCGTAGCCCTCGCCGCGGTCGTCACGGCCATAGCCTCGCCCCGCACCCCGCCGGGTGCCTCTCCGGGCGCCGCGACGGCCCCCGCCGCGGCGGTCCTGGCCGTACTCTTCCCGCTCGTCCCGGGGCGTGAAGCCGCGCCCCCCGCCGCCTCGGCGACTCCCCCTTCGCGGCGCACCGCCGTCGCGATCGTCATATCGCTCACCCCCGCGGCTCTCCGGGCCAACGAGGCGGCGGAGGACCATGGTCGCGTATGCCCCCCTCGGGAGTCCGAAGGAGAGCCGCAGCATCTTCCGGCCACGGAACTCGTTGTCCTGCTCGGCAGGCCGGACCCTGAGGTCCATTGGGCGCACCACCACGGGGCGTGCCTCCGGCTTCAGCTGGAAGCCCGGGACGTCGGGCAGCTGGAGATCATCGGGGCGCAGGCCCATGCCCTCGAGGACCCGCTCGAACAGCGCACGCTGCTCCGGATCCTCCACACCGTCGAGGCGCTCGCCCGGCAGGACCAGCGACTCATGCCAGTGCTCGGGAAGCGGCATCGCCCCCTTCGGCAGGGACAGTCTCCCCTCGATGCCCGGGAGGCCGAAGCGTTCGGGGCAGTGCTGGTCGATCCAGAAGGCGAGGGCCCGGTTCCAGAGGTGAGATTGAAAGGCGTACAGGTGGATCAGCCGCTCGCGCGTGCCCACCCGGCCGAAGGCCCCGGCGAAGTCGTCGCCGTAGCGCTTGAGGTGCTCGAAGACCGAGTGGTAGCGGCCGAGCTTGCCCGCGATCGACCGACACGCGGACCAGTTCCCCCAGCTGCGCCAGAGGGCGTCCTTCAGCCCTCTCTTGGCGGGCGGCTCGTAGGGTGACGCGCTCGCGATGAGCCGCTGCAGGGCGCCGCTCACGTCTCCCTGGACGAGGTCCAGGACGATCCAGCCCTGCCCGTGCCGCACGTTCCCGAAGCGCTGCTCGTCGAAGTAGTTCGGCAGCCCGTGCTCACGGACCGGCTCGAGGGCGTCGCGAACCCTGTCGCAATCCGCCCCGTCGAGGTCACGCACCACGATGCTGAACTCGTTCCCGATCGACGCGCTGGAGTCCAGCGGCGCCGCCGTCCAACCGACGGTCTGGATCCCAAGGGCTCGCTGTTGAACGCTGACCGAGGGGCCGCGCTCGATGCTCATGTACTGGGTTGTCACCCCCTGGCGGTCCTTGAGGCCCGCCATGGAGATGTCCGCCGGGGTCACGCCGACGAGGTTCGCCAGCTCCGTGGCGGCCTCCATCGACGTCAGCTTCTCCTTGCGCACACGGTAGAGCCGATGCGGGCCGGAGGACTCGAGCACCTCGGGGAGGAGGCGTTCGGTGACCTTGAAATCTGTGGGGCGGACTTTGAGCTTCACGGGCGCGATCAGTGGCGGGAGGGACGGACCTTGCGCAGCTGCTTCAGGACTCGCTCGAGGTCGCGTGGCACGGGGGCCACGATCTCGAGCGGCTCTGTCCGCGCGCCCAGGGGAGGAAGCACGACCTCGTGGGCGTGCAGCGTGAGACGGTCGATCAACGGGCGCTCGGGAAGGCCCCGCTTGGGCCGATAGCCGGCCTTGAACTCGGAGAGCTTGAACTCGGAGCGGCGCCCGTAGAAGCGATCCACCACGAGGGGGAACCCGTCGTGGCTGAGGTGGACCCGGATCTGGTGGGTACGGCCGGTGATCGGCTCGCAGCGCAGGAGGGTGTAGCCGTCGAACCGCTCGGCGACGCTGACCCGGGTCCTCGAGGGCTTGCCATCGTTGGCGACCTGCATCCGGCCGCTCTTGCGCAGCACGGGGCCGATCGGGTGCTCGATCAACATGGTCTCGCCGTCCGAGAGGTACGGCTCCCCCTCCACGAGCGCGAGGTAGGACTTCTTGATCGTGCCGGCCTCGAAGGCCTGGCGGAGGGCCCGCTCAGCCTCGAGGTTCTTGGCCACGACGACCGCGCCGGTGGTGTCCTTGTCGATCCGGTGCACCAGCCGCGGGCGGAAGCTGAGCCCGCCGTCATCCGCCTCCTCACGCTCCTCGACGATCTGAAGCAGGGCGCCCGCGAGGGACCCCAGCTCGCGCATCCAGCGCTCCGGTTCGACCGCCAGGTTGTGGGGCTTGTTCACGATGAGCACGTCATCGTCCTCATGGAGAACCGGGATCTCGATCCCCGGGGCCACCGGTCGCTTGGGCGCGCGCTCCCAATCGATCGTGGCGATCACGACCTGGTTCGGTCGCAGGCGCTTGCCGGGGACCGCGTCCATACCGTCCAGGAGGATGTTGCCCGCGGCGATCTCCTGGCGCAGGAACCCCTTCGAGAGGCCGGGGTACTGCAGGCAGAGGAACTCGTCGAGCTCCAGTCCCGCCCGCTCGCCCGCGACGACGAACGTATCCATGGCGTCAGCTCGCGGACGGCACGGACGAATCCGCACCGCTGGCGCTCGCGTAGATCTCGGGCTTGAGGACGCCGACGTAAGGGAGGTTCCGGTAGCGCCCCGCGAAGTCGAGCCCGTAGCCGACCACGAAGAGGTCGTCGACCTCGTGCACGCGGAAGTCCGCGTCGAGGTCCACGCTGCGTCGGCTCGGCTTGTCGAGGAACACGCACGTCGCCACCTCCGCCGCTCCCCTCTCGAGGAACTCGGCCTTGAGGCGGTTCATGGTCTTCCCGGTGTCAAGGATGTCATCCACGAGCAGCAGGCGACGACCCTCGATCTCCCCCGTCGGAAAGAAGCTGATCTCCAGTTCCCCGGACGTCGTCCGATCGCCGTAAGACGACGCCGACACGAAGGCGAGCTCCAGGGGGATCGGGATCCGGCGGATGAGGTCCGAGGCGAAGATGCACGACCCCTTCAGGATCGAGACCACGGTCAGATCTCCTCCCTCGAAGCGCTCGGTGATCGCCGCAGCGACCCGCTCGATACCCTCCACGATGCTGCCCTCGTCGAAGAGGACGCTGTCGATGTCTTGATGCACGCTGGTCATTTGGGCCGAAGAGGGTAGATCAGTGAGGGCCCCGGCGGCGGACGCCTCGGCTGATTTTGCCTCGGTCCGCTGCCTGCGCGCGTCCTGAGGCAACCCTGGGGCGCTTGCGGCCCGTTGACCGTCAGTGGATCGCCCTGGCTGGATCCAGCCTGTTAGCCTGTTCGCCCCATATCCCGCGGCCGCCGGAGCGGCGTTCCGCCCCGCGACCCGCCCTGCGGGCGCTGTGCGTGGCCCCCTGGCGAGCCTCCCTGCTCAGCCGGCCAGAGCGCCCTGCTCATCGATCCACCGCTGCGCGCCCCGCTGGCGCGCCTCGCTCCCCCACCCAAGATGCCGAGCCCCAACACCAGCCGCACCCGCCGAACCGAGGACGAGATGATCTCCGACCTGGAGGCCAAGATCCGCGATGTCGAGTCCCGCATGAAGCGCAAGGAGCAGCGAGACCAACCCGTGCACCGGAGCTTCGTGAAGTTCAAGAAGCAGGCGGCCGCCTTCGCGCAGACCGCCCTCGACGATCAACGCACCGACGTCGCGAACACGGTCATCGGCATGCTGGGAGTCGTCCAGCGTCAGCTGGGAGACGACTGAGTCCCGCCGAGATCGTCCGCGCGCCGAGGCCGAGAGCCTGCTGCGAACGAACTCCATCGCGACTGAGTTCCATCGCGACTGAGTTCCATCGCGACTGAGTTCCATCGCGACTGAGTTCCATCGCGACCAAGGCCTGACCACCGGCCAGGCTCGCCCCTTCGGGAGAAACGGCTCCAAAGGAAGCGCGGCGTCGCGCTGCGCCCCATGGCTCCGAGGATCCTGCAACTCCGTGGATCGTGTCGAGAGGGGCCCTGTCGCGGGTGAGCCCGTCGTGAGGAGGGCCCAGCCCGAGGGAGGAGCCCTTCGCGGGGTGGAGCCCGCCTGGGGCAAGCAGTCCCTCGCGGAGGAGTCTCAGCTACGGGGGAGACCCCGCCGCGAGAGACACCAGGTGGGCGAAGCCTCCTTGCCCGGGCCGTCGACGACCTCGTCCATCAAGCCGCACCAGGGCGCCGCAGGCGGCCAGCCATACCCCGCCGCCGAGACCCGGGGGGATCGCGAGGGCATCCTCCACCCCATCGGCCCCCTCGAGGGCCACCTCACGGAGCACGGCGCCGGATCGGGCGACCTTCAGCGCCACCGCCACTCGGTAACCTGCGACCCAGACCCCGCCGTCGATCGGCGCGAGCGCGCGCGCCGCGAAGGGGAGCGGTGAAGACGACCGCTGCACCCAGCCGCCCCGTGCACGCGCCACCCGGTCCCAGCGCTCGAGGAGGCTAGGGTCGACGGGTCGGGGGCCAGTGGGACCCCGCAGGACCCAGGCTCCGTTCCCGCCCGCCTCCGTGCGAACTGTGAGGGCCTCGCTCGACGGGCGCTGGAACGCGCTTTCCGTCGCCCGAGCCTGGGGGCGTGAGCCCTCCGAGACGTCTCGGAGCCTCTCCCCCGTCCACTCCAGCCACCTCGAGGGGCCCGCACGGTGACGGTCCAGCGCGGAGAGCACGAGGCAGCCTGGGCCAGGCGAGGCCCTGACCTCCAGGGGAGCGTCGACCTCGATCCGCCGGAGCACCGCGCCGTCCGCCCCCAACCCGTAGAGAGCGTGGCCCGCCCGATCTGCGGCCCAGAGCGCGACGCGCTCCCGCCCCCCTTGCTCCGCGGTCCCTCCCAGAGAGGCTGCTCGCTCCGGGGCCTCTCCCCGCAGAGCTCGTCGCTCTGGCGCCCCGCGTTCTGGCACCCCGCGTTCTGGCACCCCACCCGCGCTCGCCCGGCGCCCGGACCCCGCCAGGCCCATCGCGAAACCCGCGCCCAGGGAGCTGAGGCCCATGGCCATCTCGACCAACCGGCGACGGGTCGTCATCTTGGAGAGCACGTCCAGGTGAACGAACGACCCGCCCGCGGGTGTCGCATCCTCCTCACCTGCCCGGCAGCGTCGCCGGCTGTCGAGGAGCCAACGCCCCGCCGGGGACTCGGGGCCAGGACCCGCTGGCAGCGCGTCTCGCGGGCACCTCTCCGGAGAGCCTGGCTCGGCGACTCCCCGACCGACCCTGCGGCAGGTCCCAACCCGGACTTCACGTCAGGCCTCACGGCAGACTCCACAGCGGCGGAGGACACAGCGGCGGAGACCACAGCGGCGGGCCACGGGCCGCTCACGCTGGCAGTGGTGACGCGCCTGCGCTCCCCCGTACCCTCCCGAGCGGCGACGGGGCCAGCCAGCGACGGGGCCAGCCGGCGACGGGGCCAGCCGGCGACCGGCCCCCCCAGTGGAGGCCGGCAGCCCCTAGGCCGGCGGCGGGTTGAAGGGGTAGAGCACGAGGTAGACGAGGACGCCGGTCAGGGACACGTACATCCAGATAGGAAGCGTCCAGCGGGCGAGGCGCCGATGTCGGTCCCAGTCCTCCTTGTGGGCCAGCCAGAAGACCCGCAGGACCATCGGGAGGTTCACCACCGCCAGGACGACGTGGGTCAACAGCATCAGCAGGTACGCCACCTTGGCCGCACCCTCCCCGTTGAACTTGGTCGGGCCGCCGCTGATGGGCAGCACGGCGAAGTGGTAGTACAGGTAGCAGCTGAGGAACGCCGCGCTCACCACGAAGGCCGACTTCATCAGGGCCTCGTGGAGCTTCTTGCGGCCACTCAGGATCGCGAGGAGCCCCGCGAGGAGCAGCGCGAAGGCCACCCCGTTGAGGCTCGCGTTGACGAGCGGCAGGGCCGATCGGGCGGGCAGCGGCCACTGATACTCCAGGCCGGCGAGCGCACGCGCCCGGGCCACGATCAGGCCGTAGCGGTTCGCCAGGACTCGCTCGGCCTCGGCGAGCTCCGCTCCATCCTCTCCCTGCGCAGGATCCCGCAGCTCATACCAGCCAGCGACCTTGCCCTCGCCGTCGATGACCGGCATGCGCGTCCCGTGGGTGATCGCGAGCCCGGCGGCCGCCTCCGTCGCATCCCTCACGACGGGGACCAGCA
The DNA here is from genome assembly GCA_965655435.1 of Planctomycetota bacterium. GTDB lineage: Bacteria > Planctomycetota > UBA1135 > UBA1135 > Saltatorellus. Next base: position 5,968 of record CBFHHK010000045.1, read on the forward strand.
GGCCCTCGTTCATGAAGCGATGCATGGCCTCCTCCGTCTCGCTGCGCACGAAGAGCCAGCGCGAGGGGTCCGCCTCGAAGAGGTCCGCGTACTCCTGGAGCTCCTTGGCCGTGTCCACCTCGGGATCCAGGGAGAACGAGACCACGCGCACGGGCGTCCCCTCGAGCGCCGGGATCAACCGCTCGGCGATGTCCCTGGAGACGCTCGGGCAGGGCCCCATGCAGCGCACGAAGAAGGGCACCGCGATCCACGGCTCACCCAGGAGGTCCTCGCGGGTGACGGGCTGGCCCTGACTGTCCTCGAAGCGGAAGTCAGGGACGTCCGCGAAGCGCTCTGCGGACTCGGGGGGCGGCTCTCCCTGCAGGCCCTGCAGAGACGCCGCGGCGGACGAGCCGTGGGCGAGGAGGGAGACGAGGAGGAGGGCGGCGACTCGGAGCATGGTGCGGCTGGTCCGTTGAATCGGCGCGCGGTCAGACCCCGCGCAGCACGGGGTCGACGAAGAGCAGCGCCATCAGCGCCGGGAGGTAGATGATCGACGCGAGCAGGAGCCGGCGCGCGGTCTCGTGCGACTCCTCGCGGGCGAAGGCGATCGAAGGGATGATGTAGAGCGCGCCGAGCAGGAGCGCGCCCACCACATACACCGGACCCGCGAGCCCGCTCATGGCCGGCATCAGGGTCACGGGCACGATGCTGAGGGAGTAGATCACGGCGTACCTGCCCGCGACCCCTTCTGAGTCGGGTTGGTTCGGGACCATCCGGTGCCCCGCGCGCGCGTAGTCCTCGCGGTAGAGCCATGCGATCGCCATGAAGTGCGGGAACTGCCAGGCGAAGATGGTCGCGAAGAGCGCCCAGCCCAGGGGCCCGATCTCCCCCGCGAGCGCGGCGTAGCCGATCAGCACGGGAGCGGCGCCAGGCACCGCCCCGATCACCGTGTTGAGCGTGCTCACCCGCTTGAGCGGGGTGTAGATACAGACGTAGACGACCAGCGTCGCGAGGACGAGGACCGCCGAGAGCAGGTTGAACGACAGCGCCAGCCCCGCCGTCCCCACGGCCCCGAGGACCACGGCGAACACCACAGCCTGGAGCACCGTCAGCTCGCCCGTCACCAGCGGCCGATGGCGCGTCCGCTCCATGAGGCCATCGGTGTCCCGCTCCACCACCTGGTTGATGATGCTCGCAGCGCCGGTCACGAGGAGGACGTAGAGCCCGGCCTCGGCGCACCGCAGGAGGTTGAGGATGGCGAGGTCACGGGTGGCCAGCCAGCCGCCCAGGGCCGCCGTCAGGAACACCATGGTGGCGACCCTCACCCGCAGCAGCTCGAGCCACGGCGCCAGGGGGCTGCCGCCCGATGCGCGAGACGCCGCGGCGCTCGACTCCTCGGGCCCGCTCACGCCGCCACCTCTTCTGCGACGAGGGCGCGGCGCGAGAACATGGCGCCGACGATCACGGAGGAGAGCAGTACGGCGCCCACGAAGACGTGGGCCGTCGCAAACGCGACCTCCCCGACGGAGACCTCCGCCTCCATGCCGCCTGAGATGAAGTAGATGGCGATGGTCGCGAGCACGCCGAGGGCGAACTGGGCGATCAGCGACCAGAGCTGGAGCCGCTGGAGGAACCGGAGAGGAGCGCGGTCCGCGCCCCGCTCGGCCCCCTCGGTCGCTGCGTCCCCGAGGATCTTCGAGAAGGTCAGGACCAGGGCGACGACCGCGAGGGCGAGGGTGCCATGGACGAGCAGCGCCGCGGTCTGGCCCTGGTGGCGCAGCCAGGCGCCCAGCGCGATCTGACCGTACACCGCGACCGCGGTGATCCCCCCGAGCGCACGGAGCCCGCCCGCGAAGCGCGAGGGCGAGGGTTTCAGGTTGCTCCAGGTCCGGCTCGCGGTGACCGCGAGCGCCACGATCAACGCCACCACCAGCTGGGCGAGGGCGCCGTGCAGGAACGCGAGGTTCTGGCTGTTCTCCAGCACGCGGGTCCCGCCGAGGAGCCCTTGCCCGATGATCGCGGCGAGCACCACCCACGCCATCGCCGTGACGCCGCGGGCGGCACGTTGGATGTAGCAGGTGAGGAGGACACAGATGGCCACGAGTCCCACCGCGGAGGCCCACACCCGGTGGGCGTGTTCGAGGGTCACACCGTGTCCCTCCGCCAGCATGTCACTGAACGGGTAGGTCCACATGTTCTGCTGGAACGTCGCCGGCCAGTCGGGGACGGCCATGCCGACCCGGTAGGTCGTCACGCCGCCACCAATGACCACGAGGGCGGCCACGAACCCGACGAGCACGCGGCTCGCGCCCCGCGGGCTCATGAACAGGAGCGGGATGGGCAGCAGCGGCTGCCAGACGAGCTGCGGGTCCCTCGACCACGCCATCGGGACACCGACAGCCAGGAGGAGGACCAGCACCCTGCGGAGCGTCACCCGGGGCCCGGCCTGCGCGTCGGACCGAACGGGGGTCTTCTCGTCGAGAGTCCGCTCGTCGGGGGCACCAGTGTTCGGAGCGTCTCCAGCAAAGGAGTCAGCTGTGGTAGTAGAGACCATGCGTTGAATGAGGGCTTCGCCCGCTGGTTCTATGGCACCAGCGGCGCGAGGTGGAAGCGAGGAACTTGGCATAGCCCCGAGGGCGGACGACTCGTCGCAGCTTCCGGCCGAACAAGATACTCGGCCGGTGAAGGCCGCTACGCCGTGAGACACGGGAAGTTGGCCGGCGCCCCTCCCCCGCGCCCTCCCTCGCCCTCCGTCCGCAGCGACCGCCACCCAGCGTTGCGTCCGGGCCGCTGAGGCCTACGATTCGGCCTCCCCTGGATCCCTCCTGGATCCCTCCTCGCAGGCTCCCCGCTCCGCCGGGGAGCGGCTCCGCGACCACCTGTCCCGACCAAGGCCGATTCGTGCGCACCTCCCCCCTCCTCCACTCCCACGAACAGTCCGGTGCTCGACTCACCTCGACCGAGGCGGGGAGCGAGGTCATCACCTATGGCGCCGCCCCGGCGGAGTACGCCGCAGCGGCGGCCGAGGGCTCGCTCCTCCTTGACCGCACCACCCGCGGGCTCATCACCGTGACGGGCGGCGACGCCGCGGATTTCCTCCACCGCATCCTCGCCAACGACGTGAAAGGAGTCGGGCCCGGTGAGGGGAACCGCAACCTCCTGCTGACGGGGAAGGGCAAGGTCGTCCACGTGTTCGACCTCGCCGCGCTCGGCGAGGGATACCTCATCTCGACGGAGCCCGGAGAGGCCCCGGCGCTGATGCAGGCCCTCGACATGTACCTGTTCACCGAGGACGTCTCGCTCGCCGATGAGACCGAGCTCCACGCTCCCATCGAGCTGGTCGGTCCGGACGCCAACGCCCACGTCACCGCGGTCATCGAGGGCATCGACGTCGACGGCGCCGCGCCGCACTCCTTTCAGATCGGTCCCTTCGGCGATGCGATGACGCGTGTGACGCGCATCGCCGTTGCCGGCAAGCC
>CBFHHK010000045.1:9527-23725 GCA_965655435.1 Planctomycetota bacterium
TGGCACCGAATTCCGGCTCGGCGACTCCGGCGCCACAGCCGTGCTCGAAGGATGAGTCGCCCGCCCCTGCCCGGGGAAGAGGATGAGAACGACGAGGACCGCTACACCCCTCGTCCGGGGGACGAGCTGGTCGAGCCCCTGTTCGGGGCCCTCCAGCCGGATGCGGGCCAGGGTGTGAGCCCGCGCGGCACGGGGCCTCGCCCGGCCGATGTCCGCCCCAACGGAGCCCGCCCGAACGGGACCCGCCCTGGACAGGGTCGACGAGCCGGCACGTCACGGGGGCACGCTGGCCCTCCTGGGCTCCTCTCCCGCCTTCGTGGGCTGCTTCGAGGGCGGCCCGCCGCGGGAGAGCGCGGCTGGTTCACCTGCCCGGTCTGCGGCGCCGAGGTCCGCCGCGGAGCCTCCTCCTGCCGCGAGTGTGGTTCGGACGAACGCACGGGCTGGTCCGAGGCCACGGCCTACGACGACCTTGACCTGCCCGAGCCCGAGGGCCCCGAGATCCCCGACACGTTCGAGGAGTTCACCCGCGTCTCATCGCCCCGCCGCGGGGTGTCCCCTCGGCTCCTGCTCGGCCTGCTCGCCGCCGCGCTGCTGCTCCTTGTCGCGCGCGCCGTCCAGCTCCTCTTCGCCGCCTAGTCGCGCCGCTCGGCGGGCTGCTAGTCACGCCACTCGGCGATCTGCGCCTCGGCGAGGCGAATCGCCACGCGCGCAGGCGCGTCGTCTTCCTCGAGCGCGCACTCCAGGATTCGCTCCGCAACCGCACCGACCCGCTTGCCGATGGCCTCCACCGGCTCCCGGCGGCGCTCCAGGTGGAAGATCGTCCCGCGCACCAGCGCCCCCGAGTTGATGACGAAGTCCGGCGTGTAGAGCACCCCCATGTCGTGCAGCTCATCCCCCACGAGCATTCGAGCCAGCTGATTGTTCGCTCCCCCGGCGACGATCTTGCACCGCAGTCGGCTCAGGGAGAGGTCGTGCAACAGCCCGCCCAGCGCGTTCGGGCTGAACACGTCGCAGGGAACCTCGATCGCGCTGCCTGGGTCGACGATCTCGATGTCGAGCTCGTCCGCTACAGCGAGCGCCCGAGCCTCGATCACGTCGGCGCCGAGCACGCGCGCGCCCAGGGCTCTCGCGCGGCGCGCGACCCCGCTCCCCACCGCGCCGAGCCCCTGCACGACGATGGTCCGCGACTCCCAGTCCTCGGCCTCAAAGCGCGACCGGAGCGCCGCGGCCATTCCCTGGAACACTCCCTCCGCCGTCGCCTCCGCGAGCTCACCGGGGCCGGAGTCTCCCGGGTCGGTCACGTACGTGGTCTGCTCCGCGACCGAGGCCAGCTCCTCGGCGCCAGTGTTCACATCAGGACCGGTGTAGAAGGTGCCGCCGAGCGCCTGAACGACGTCACCGATGTGACGGTAGGCACGGGGCCAGTCCACCCGCTCCTCGTCCATCAAGACGATCTTCCCGCCGCCAGCCGGGAGGTCGAGGAGCGCCGCCTTGTGGGTCATCGCCCGCGAGAGGCGCAGGCAGTCGAACAGGGCCTCACGCTCATCCCTGTACTCCCGGCGGCGGATCCCGCCGAAGGCCGGACCGCGGACCGTGTCGTGGATCCCCAGGAAGGCCCGGAGCCCCGATTTCCGGTCGTGGATGGCCGAGACTTGCTCGAAGCCCTCCCGGGCCATGGCATCTAGGACGTGGAAGGACATGGGCGGACAGGAGGGTAGCGATGCCAGGCAACCTGCGGTCCCGGATCATCCTGGAAGCTATGGTTGCGGGGAAGAAGCCCCGGGAAGCGTCGTCCTGCCTTCCCCCCCGCTCTCCGACCCAAACCCATGCGATTCCTCCTCAAGAGCGCCCTGTGCGCCGCCGTCACCGCCCTCGCCGCGTGCACCTCACCCGGTGACCAGCAGGCACCCGCCAACGGCCAGGAGGTCGATTGGATTGGGCCGGAAGGACCCGAGCCCTACGATCCGAACATCACCAAGGATCGACGGCTGGCCGGGGACATCCTCGCGGACATCGACAAGTCCATGCGGATCTGGGTCAACATCACGCTGACCGGTAACCCGGCCAAGGACGGGTCCACGCTCAACATCGTCGAGGCCGACCTGCGCCGGAAGGTGAGGTCCAAGCTCCTCGTACTCGTGGAGCAGCTGGAGACGGGTCCTCCCATCAACCGCCAGATCGCGGCGGCGGCCCTCGGCTTTAGCTCGGACCCCGAGACCCTCGGGCCGCTGCTCGCCGCGCTCGATGACGACTCGCCCGACGTCGTCGCCAACGCGCTCCTTGGCCTCTCCATCCTCGCGGACCCGGAGACCCCGAGGATCCTCGTGGCGGCCGAGCTCGAGGATGTCCGCCAGCCCTTCAACGTCCGGAGCCAGGCGGCCCGCGCCCTGCGTGCCGTGGGACTCTATGACCTCGAGGAGGCCGACCGGGCCGCCGTGATCCGCGCGGCGAGGGCTGCCCTCGGCGACGCCAACGAGGGGCTCCGGCCCAACGGAGCGATGATCCTGGCCGAGGTGGTCGACACCGACTCGGTCCCGGAGTTGGCCAGGGCGCTGATGGACCCAACCCCCCTCGTGGCCCGTGCGGCCTCCCGGGCCCTCGCGCGGATCGGCAGCGTGGATCGCAAGTACGAGGGCCAGGCCGCCCGCGCCCTCACCGCCGCCCTCGACGTGGTGGATGAGGACAGCGTGCGCCCCTCGATCCTCCGGGACCTCCAGGCCCTCGCCGGGAAGAACTACGGAGACGACGTCGAGGAGTGGGTTCGGTACGCCCAGAAGCTCCCCTGATCGACCCCGCTCGCCGGCTCGACGGAAACCTCACGACGCCGGGGGGGTAGTCTTCTCTGATGGGACCCCTGATGCGCGAGAAGAAGAGAGCGGTCCCCGGGGTCGTGCTTCACGCAGCACGCCTGGCCGCGGCCCTGATGGTCGGGCTCCTGACCCTCGGCGGCGACGTCGGCGCGCGGTCTCCCCTGGCGGGTTGCGACGAGGACCCGCTGGACAAGGCCGCCGCCCGCGCCCTGCGCGAGGCTCCGCCGCGCGGGCGCGTCGGGAAGATCCGAGGGGCGAGGATCCTGTCTCGGATCGACTTTGACGATCCCGGGACGGAGCCCCACGAGCTGAGCTTCAGCGCGGCCTTCCCCGGCCGCTCGAGGCTCGCGCTCTCCCGCGGCCGCTACAGCGTCGAGCGCTTCCAGCTCGGGGGCGCCTGGTTCGGGCTCGATCGCTCGAACGAACAAGCTGAGGCTGAGCCCAAGAGCGTCCTCCTCACCGGCCCGACCCTGGACTCCGCGCGCTTCGACGTCGCCATGCGGAGGGTCCTGTTCTTCTGGCCGGACGCCGGCAAGCTCACGGGTGAGGGCTTCACCCGGACCGCGAAGGTCGCCGACATCGGGGTCCTGATCGCCACCCTCGACCGGGAGAGTGGGCGCCCCACGCGCCTGACGGCCTTCGGCCGTGACGGCTCCGCCCAGGCCGAGTTCCGCTCGATCCAGTGGCGAGAGGACGGGGAACGCTGGTGGCCCGCGCGGTTCGAACTCCACGTGGACGGTCGGCGAGTCTGGCGGGAGTCCGTGGAGAAGATCGAGGACGGCTGGAACTTCACGGACCTCTGGTTCCTGCCCGTGGATCGTTCCAGGGGCCTCGCTGGCCAGGCCAACGAGGAGCGACTTCGGATGCTCCCCTCGCCGCCCGCCTGGGTCCGGGAGTTCCCCCTTCCCGAGGGCGCGGATCTCCCTGCCTGCCGCCGTGAGGGTCAGAAGGCGCTCGCCCAGGCCCAGTCCGAGGTGGACGACCTCGGGCTCAAGCTGGACCCCCGGTTCATCGTCTTGCTCGATGACAAGCGCCGGCCCCGCGGGCTCATCGTCCGCGCGCTCGGTCGGCCAACCGGGGAGGAGCGGGTCGAAGAGCGAGCGGGCTGGAGTTCCTCCCCGGCCTCCCTGGCCTGGACCTTCGCTGCGGGGAGCGCTGCTCCGGCCGAGTCCGCCTTCCAGGCCGTGAGGAGCGCCACGGCTTCGAGCGGCGACCCGATGGGGCCACCGGGCCTCATCCTCGGAGCCGAGCCCCTCTCCCCGATCACGGTCTTCCAGGCGTTCCAGGTCCCCGAGGACAAGCGTCCCCCCTCGCCACGGACCCCCTGAGAGGTCACGCGCAGCGTCCTACTGAGAGGACGCAGAGGATGGCACCGCGAACGCCCCTGGCGGCCCGTGTATCATTTCGAGACAAAGCGCCCCCCTCTCTGCCCTCTGAATGGCCGTTGGAGGTCCGCGAGCGGCGACCGGCTGCCACTCTGGAGCCACGGGCGAGGGCCCGGCACGCCATTTGTTCCTCCTCGGCGTCCCCCCACCTCCCCGCAACGGAGAAGCCAATGACCTGCCGTCCCACCTCACTGCATCGCCGCCTCCTCCGCCTGGTCACTGCCAGCATCGCGGTCGCCACCCTGGGGCTCGGCGGATCGTCCTCGCTCGCGGGCCAGCCGAGCTCGACTCAGCCGGATCCTGCCCAGCGGACGGCCCAGCGCTCCTCGTCGTCGCGGACCTCCAGCGCTCGCTCCGTGCCCCAGCGGACGTCGACCCAGCGGACGACCACGCAGCGAACGACCACGCAGCGGTCCACCTCCCAGCGGTCCTCTGCGAGAAGGTCCACCCCCCAACGATCCACTCCCCAGCGCACCAGCAGCGCCGGGCGGAGCAGCTCCTCCACGCCCTCCCGGTCCACACCGTCGCGCAGCAGCTCCTCGCCCACGCGTACGAGCTCGAGGCCGTCCGCGACGCCCTCGCGCCCCGCGCCCTCCCCCACGCGCAGCTCCACGCCTTCGCGGCCCTCCGGGTCGAGCTCCATCATCAGCGGGCGCCCTGCGCCGACGCGATCGTCCACGCCGTCCGTCAGCCCGCCCCGCTCCAGCCAGCCCCAGCCGACCGGGTCCCCCGCGACGGGCTGGTCCACTCCGGGCCGCTCAAGCTCGACCGGGAGCCCCGCCACCACCTCCACGCCGAACCGGAGCGTGCCGACGGTGATCGACTTCGGAGAGGCCGTCGTACCTGCCCGACGACCCTTCCCCACGCCCAGCGCGACGCCGACCCGTGCCGTCTCTGGCGCCGGCCGGGGCCGCTCGCTGAACCAGCGGATCAGAGGCCTCAGCTCGGACGTCGACCTCGCTCGGGTCCGCGAGAACACCTCGTCCACACCGCGCTCCAAGGGGCAGCTCAGCCACTCGGACGTGCTCTCCCGCTATCGCCCCAGCGCCATCGCCACGGCGACACTCTCTGCACCTTCTTCGGCTGCGTCCCCCTCCGGCGCTGACGGTGCTTCGTCGGCTCGAATCTCCGCGGCTCGCCGGCAGGCCGCCACCGAGTCCGCAGCCGCGCGCACCAGCGCAGCCCGGCAGCAGCAGGCGAACCGGAACGCCGCACGAACCCAGGCCGCGAGGACCAACGCCGCCAACTCTGCAGCCAACGATGCGGCCGGGGCCGCGGACCGCGCCACCGAGCAGCGTGTCAGAGAAGCGCGCGAGAAGGCCGCTGCGGGGACCGCCCAGGACGAGGCCACCCGGGCTCGAATCGAGGCGGCTCGCAGGGACAAGGCGGCCTCCAACGAGGCTCGGACCCAGGTCGCCCGCAACCAGTACAACGAGCGGGTCCGCGCTGCGCGGGAGTCCTCGGCGACCACGGGCGGCGGACTCGTGGTGGACGGCGGTGGGACCGCTCTCGCGGGCGGTCAGGTCCTGGATGCCGGCCACGATGACCACTACTCCGGCGGTACCTACTCTGGCAGCTACTACAACAACTGCTACTGGAACACCTGGGGCTCCTGCTGGTCTCTAGGTTGGTGCAGCTGGTGGTGCGCCCCGACCTACTGCTGCGGCCTCTGGTGGCACTCCTACTGGTCTTCGGGCGGCTCCTGGTGCTACCCCTGGAGCTTCTACTGGTACGGCCCCTTCATCCCGAGCTCGTACTCCGTGGTCTACCAAGAGGTGGAGCCCGAGGTGATCTACGTGGTGATCCCGCCCGAGGAGGAGGGCGAGGCCGTGGTCCCCGCCCAGGAGACCATCATCATCCCCCCGGTCCAGCCCGACCCCGCCATGGAGCGGGAGCTCAACCGGGCCACGGGCTACTACCTGACCCAGGGCGACCGCGCCTTCCGTGATGGCCGATACGGGGACGCCGCGCACTTCTACGCGAAGGCGCTCGAGTACTCGCCGGACAGCGGGCTCCTCTACCTCGTCCTCGCGGATGCGCTCTTCGCCACCGGCGACTACCGCTACGCCGCGTTCGCGATCCGCAAGGCCCTCGAGCTCGAGCCGGAGCTGGCCGCCAACGTCATCGACAAGCGCGACTTCTACGCGGCCTCCAGCGACTTTGACCGGCAGCTGGCCACCCTCGAGCGCTTCGTCGCCGACCACGTGATCGACGATGACGCCAGGCTCGTCCTCGCCGCGAACTACCTCTTCGGGGGCCGCCCCGCGGCGGCGGTCGATCTGTTCCAGTCTCCCTTCAGCGAGAACCTCGGCAAGAGCACCGCCGGGGTCCTCATCCTCGAGGCGGCCCAGGCGGCCCAGTACGGTCGGTCCGAGGTGGCGCCCACGGGAGTGGCGCCTGCAGCGGGTGACGCTCCGGCGGGCGCCCCCGCGGCCCCGCTCAAGGAAGAGGACTGACCCCCTCAGCGCCTCCGTCGCGACCAAGCCGTTCACGGCGATCCCCGCCACGGAAGCGCCCTCCTCGGCCCCGGCAACCTGGCGCCTCCGCAGTCCTGGGACTCCGCAGTCCGGCGACCCAGCGGTCTGGAGACCCAGCGGTCTGGAGACCCAGCGGTCTGGAGACCCAGCGATCTGGAGACTCAGCGGTCTGGAGACTCAGCGGTCGGGCAAGTCAGCAGTCCGGCAACTCGGCGCCGTTGGGACAGCCCGGCGGGCCAATCAGGCCCCGGCGCCGCTCAGCGGATCTCCCGGGGGCCCTCGTCGCCCTGGAAGAACGCGATCGGCGGCCGGCGGCCGTAGCGGCGCTCGAAGTCACCGACGACCGCCTCGGAGACGCGCTGCTCATCGCCAGCGGCGATGAGCATCACGGCGCACCCCCCGAAGCCGGCGCCAGTCAGGCGAGCGCCCAGCGCTCCCCCCTTCTCCGTCGCGGCCTCGACCAGCGCGTCAAGCTCCTCGCACGAGCAGTCGTAGCGATCCCTCAGGGAGATGTGGGTCTCGGTCATGCAGCGGCCGAGCGTCTCCAGATCACCAGAGAGGAGCGCCTCGCGAGCCACGAAGGTGCGCTCCACCTCCTCCACCACGTGGGTGGCCCGGCGCAGGAGGTCGGCGTCCAGCTCGTGGCCGTTCTCCGCCAACACCGTACGGCTGATGTCGCGGAGGACGCGCGCCTCGGGCGCGTGGATACGCAGCGCCTCGAAGGCCGCGGCGCACTCGGTGACCCGTCGGTTGAACTCGCCCCGCGCGAGCAAGCGCTGAATCCCGGTGTCCACCACCCCGATCGAGAGGCGCTCGAAGTCCATTGGCAGGTGCTCGAAGGTCTCGTCCTTGCAGTCGAGCCAGAGCACGTGCTTGGGACGCGCGAAGCCGACCGCGTAGGGATCCATGATCCCACACTTCACGCCCACAAACCCCCGCTCCGCGTCGAGCGCGGCCTCCACGCGCTGCACCGGATCCAGGCCGAGCCCGAAGAGGGCGTCGAGGGCGAAGGTCGTGCCGACGCAGATCGAGGCGGAGGAGGACAGCCCGGCCCCCACGGGGAGGTTCCCGCCGAACAGCACGTCGAAGCCCCCGGCGAGCTTGGCGGCCATGGAGTCCTCGAGGCGGATCAAGGCGAGCATGACCCCGAGCGGGTAGTCGAACCACTCGCCCCTTGGGCTCACCGGCAGCTCGGCCGCCTGGAAGCGACCCTCGACCTCTGCGAAGCGTGAGGCCATGCGGATCTCACCGTCCTCTCGCGGCCGGATCGCCACGAAGGTCCCGCGGTCGATCGCCGTCGGGAGCACGGGCCCGCCGTTGTAGTCGAGGTGGCCCCCGAAGAGGTTGACGCGGCCTGGGGAGAAGAACGTTCGGACCCCATCGGCCGCGCCGTAGCGCTGCTCGAAGGCGGCTCGATGAGCCCCCAACGACCCGGAGAGGTCCGTGGAAACGGATTCCCCAAGCGACGGGGCAGAGAGCATGGGGTAGGACGACATGGCGACAACGGGGAGACTAACGCGCCCCCCGCCCCTGACCGCCGATTATCTTCGTGGCGCCGCTGCGGCCCCGTGGGGCCGCACTCGGCGGCGCCAGGGCCCTGGGGGTAAGGTCCAGGGGCCGAATGCGCCGAAGAACTCCCTGGAGTGGCCCACTCCTCCCACCGCCATGTCCCAAGCGCCCAAGACCCGAGACCACGAGATGACCCGCCCCCGACTCCGAGTCGCCCTCGCCGGCGTCCTCCTCGCCTCGGTCACCGCTTGCTCCTCCCTCGAGATCAACCGCGAGACGGAGACCTCGGGCGCCTTCAAGTCGTCGGCGCGCACGTGGGTCTTCCTCGGCTGGAACATGCCGCGCCCGGCGATCCAGATCGCCCACGAGAACATCTCGGACGCGGGCCTCCCCAACACCCGCGAGACCGAGGTCTACCGGACGGACTGGGGCTGGTTTAATTGGATCCTCGAGATCTTCTCGACCCGCTCGGCGTACGTGAAGGGCACCTGGGGCTACTCGGGCGCCGAGATCCCCCCGGACCGCTGACCGAGCGCCGCGCCGCGAGCGGCCAAGGGAGCAGCGGGGCGACCCGCCGTCACCCCGCTCACTCCCTGGAGCTCGGCCCCTGGACACGCTCCATGAGCATGCTCGTGAAGCGTCGGCTCGCCGCCCAGGTCAGGTGCGACCCATCCCGCGTCTCGTACAGGCTCGGGTCCTCGGACGGCGCCACGCCAGCCGGAAGGCCGTCCTCCTGGAACTGGTAGTACGGGACCCCGGCGGCGGCAGCGATCGCCTCAAGGCGCGCGTCTGGCACGAACTCGCGCTCCACGGCGAGCACGCTGGGCGACACCGGAAAGCGGACACACCGTACGTCGACGCCGCGCGCGACGAGCTCCCTGAGCTTCTCAACGACGATCGCTTCGGCGGCACCACGCTCCTCCTCGGTGATGACCTCGAGGGTGATCCGGCAGGCGTTCACCAGCTTGTCCGCGTTGGCGACCTCGAACCACTCCCTGTGCCAGCGGCGCGTGGCGAGCGTCCGGATGTTCTCGGTCCGAAAGTAGTTCAGCCGCTCGCGAACGACGCGGTCGAGCTGGTGAGTCCCCCCCTCGCTCCGCCGCGTCGTCTCCCGGAGGACCTTGCGGAAGCTGGAGAGGTGGGTGTCAACGATGAAGGGCGTGTAGCCCTCCTCGATGAGCCGCGCCCGCTCCCCATCCACCCAGATCCCGAGGGCGCTCTCCAGGGAGAGGGGCTCGAAGACCGGCGGCGGCGTGACGAGGGACGCGCGCATGACCGGGTTGGTCTTGGCGCCCAACGTCGAGGGCGAGAGCGCGACGACCAGCCGCTCCGCGGGCAGGTCCATGATCGCCGGGAGCAGGACGGAGAGGTCCGCGTTGGGACCCCAGATCAGCCCGACGCTGTCCTCCCCAGCTCGGCGGACCACGTCGAGGTCCGTGTCGTCGTAGACCCGGCTATCTCCAACGAAGAGCAGCTCGGCGGACTGGACGTCCTGCTTGGCATAGAACGGCCCCACGTTGGGGCCCGCCCAGTAGATGACCCCGTCGAAGCGATTGGGGTGCATGATCGGCTCGGGGAGTCGAGACACCGCGAGGGCCTGCCAGCCCGCCAGCCCGAGGGCCGCCAGCGCGACCGTGGCGATGAGCGGGGCCCAGGACTGGGCCCGCCTGACGCGCGCAACGGCGCCGTCCGGATCCATGCCCTGCCAGGCGACCTCTTCTTCTTGATCCACCATCAGAACTGGAAGTAGAAGAAGTCTGCGGTGTCGGTCCGGCGCACGACCACGAGGGCCACGATCATCACCGCAGCCGCGAGCACCCGGTGCCAGGGTCGCTCTCGCCAGGCGAACCACTCCCGGAAGAGCTGGGTCACGTGCATGAGCACGATCGGCAGCACAAGCAGCAGGTGGCGGGCCTCGGCGAAGACCTCCCACCCCATCCCCTTCTGGAAGGGGACGATGTAGGCGATCCGCCAGACCTCGAACACCGAGGCCACGTCCGGGGCGCGGAAGAAGACCCAGTTCGACTGCATGAAGACGTTCATCAGGAGGATGATCCAAATGCGCTTCGTGATGGCCGCGGGCCCCTTGGGCCGGTCGAACGGCCACCCGCGGGCGCGCCTCCCACCGTTGAAGGTGTTGACCCACCACCGATTCACCACCACCCCGATGCCGTGGTAGAGACCGAACATCACGAAGGTCCAGGCAGCGCCGTGCCAGACGCCGGCCAGGACCATGGTCGTGAGCATCGCCGTGTACTGGCGGCCACCGCCGCCCTTCTTGGCCCATAGGGGCAGGTAGACGTAGTCCCGCAACCAGCTGGACAGGGTCATGTGCCAGCGGACCCACAGCTCCTGGGGGCCGCGCGAGATGTACGGATAGAGGAAGTTCCTCGGGAAGCGCATGCCCAGCAGGCAAGCCAGCCCGATCGCCAGGCACGAGTACCCGGCGAAGTCGGCGAAGACCATGCACCCCAGGTAGACCAGCGACAGCCACACGTGCGCCGGCGTCGCCTGCCCGGAGGGGATCATGGCGAAGATCCGATCGATCTCCGGGGCCAGGTTGTCCGCGACGACGATCTTCGTGAAGAGACCCCAGACGATCAGGTAGAGGCCGTTCTGAACCCGCCAGGGCGAGGGCTTCTGCCGCCGACGGAACTGGGGAAGGAGCTCCTGCGCTCGCACGATCGGACCCGCGACGAGCTGCGGGAAGAACGCCACGAAGAGGAAGAAGTCACGGAAGGACTTGGCCGGCGCGAGCCGCCCCCGATAGATGTCGATCGAGTAGCTGAGCGTCTGGAAGGTGTAGAAGCTGATCCCCACCGGGACCACCCAGGGGATCGCTGTGTTGACCCCCTCCACCCCCAGCGCACCCGCGATCGTGTCGAGGTTCTCGAGCGCAAAGTGCCCGTACTTGAAGTAACCGAGGAGGCCCAGGTTCGTGCACAGGCTGACGATCAGCCAGCGGGTCCGCGCGCCATCCGTCCGCGCCGCGTGGATGCGCCCACCTGCCGCGTAGTCCACCACCGCGGAGATGATGATCAGCGGCAGGTAGTACGGGCTCCACCAGGCGTAGAAGATGAGGCTCGCGGCGAGCGCCGCGGTCTTCGCCCAGGAGAAGGGCAGCCTCCACCAGAGGAGCCATGAGAGCCCGAAGAGGACCCAGAAAGTGCCGGAGTCAAATGACATGGAGAGGGGTCGTCACCAGAGCCTACCCGGCGGTGGGACCGGAGGAACCTGCGCGCCGGCAGAGTCTGGCGGCGCTTGAGCGATCGCGCCCGGAGACGATTACCGGTGGTTCCCACCTGGGACGTTCTCGTGCTGGGGCAGGCTGATCGTGGCCCGCGCGCCGGCCCCGTCCTCGCGGTTAGAGACCGAGACAGTCCCGCCGAGGTCCTCGACGATGCGCCGGACGATGGCGAGCCCCAGCCCGGTCCCGCTGGAGCGGGTGGTGAAGTAGGGCTCAAAGAGGCGTGACGCCGCCTCGTCATCGATCCCCCGCCCCGAGTCGACGACGGTGATATGAATCATCCCACCCTCGGCGCCGACCTCACCGCGGATGACGCCGCCCTCCGTCGAGGCCTCGATCGCGTTGCTCACCAGGTTGACCAGCGCCCGCTGCAACTCGTCCGGGTCCGCCTCCACCATGAGGCCGCCGCCGAGGCTCTCGGCCTTCTCGAGGCGGACGCCACCGTCTGTCGCCCAGGCCTCGTTGAGGTCGAAGACCCCTGCGAGGGTCTCCCCCGGGTCGACCGGGACCGGGTCCCGGTGTTCACCGGCGAAGGTGTAGAAGTCCCGCGCGATCTCTCGCATGTTGCCCACCTGGCGCTGAACGATCTCGATGGTCCGCTCGAGGATCGCGGGGAACTCCGGCGAGCCCTCATCGTAGGCCCGCTTCAGGAGCGAGGCCGAGAGTTGGATCGGCGTCAGGGGGTTCTTGATCTCGTGGGCCACCTGGCGGGCCATCTCGCGCCAGGCTGCGTCCTTCTCAGCCTCGACGAGCTGGGCCCGGTTCTCCTTGAGTTCGCGGGTCATGCGGTTGAACGAGCGGGCGAGATCGGCGAGCTCATCGTGCCCGTGGACCGTCACCTGCGCGTCCAGGTCGCCGCTGGCCACTCGCCTGGTGAACGCCTCGAGGTCCTGGACAGGACGCGTCGTCCGGCGCGCGACCACGACCGTCACCAAGATCGCCAGCAGCAGCACGATCGCGCTCGCCTTCGCGATGGTCGCCGTGATCTCCGCGACGGGCCCGTAGATGTCCGGGTAATCCACCCCGACGCCGACGACCCAGCCCAGCCCCTGGGGGCGCTGGCCGGTGGTGCGGCCCTGCTTGAAGGCGGCCTTCTTGCGGACCCCGAGGTACTCATAGTCCGGGTACATCCCTGACCCGTCAGAGCGGCGGACCGCCTCCCCCATCATCGAGAGGTTCACGCGTGGACCGGAGACTCGCTCCCCGTAGAGGGAGCGGTTCGGGTGCGCGAGGATCGTGTCCGCATCCGACGCCCAGAGCCACGCGTAGCTCGAGTCGTAGAGGTCGGCGGAGCCCGCGCCGGATGGGATCGCGCCGGCACGCCGCACGCCGTAGGTCTCGATCTCGCTCTGCACGATGGACCAGGGCACGAGCGTGACCACCGCCCCCAGGCGCTCCGCCACCGGGCCGCTCCCCCGAACGGGCTCGGCGAACCCGAAGTGCCTCCCAATCTCAGGGCTCGCAGCCTCGTCCACGTCGCCCGCGAGCTCAAACCGGGTCTGGTCAAAGGTCACCGACTCTCCAGCCATGACGGACCCGAACCACGGCTGCTCGGTCCACGGGAAGGTAGACAGCCGCCCCAGCACCGCGGGCTGAAGCGAGACGCCGCTCGCGCCCTTCGAGTTGGTCGCGACGACCTCGCCCCCCGGGCCGAGCACGACGACGAACTCCGCCGCGCGGCCCTGGCGGACCAGACGGTCGAGCAGGGAGAGGGTCTCCTCTTGCCGACCGGTCTGGTCCCCGGAGAGCTCGGCCGCGTCGCCCTCGCTTGCTCGGCGCAGCGCCCTCTCCACGGTCGGCGCGGCGGCGAGCAGCACGGCGTCCTCCCGGCGCTCGTCGACGAGGCGGTCAAGGCGGTCCGACAGCTCCGCCGCGTGCCCGAGCAGGTGGTAGCGCACCACGTCGTCGGCGAAGCGCTCCGAGACGAAGTCGTGGACGTACCACGCGAAGCCCAGGAACGGCATGACGACGACCGCGAGCACCGCGAGCACCCACTTGGTGGAGATCCGCCTGATCATTGACCCCAGTGTAGGGGGTCGCCCCCCGTCGCCCGCGCTCCCACTTGACATGCTGGGTCATGGCACAACAACCTTCGTGCCGTCCCCATGCCGCCCTCTAGCCCCCCTGAACGCATCCTCGTGGTGCGGCTGTCCCACCTGGGGGACATCGCCCAGGCGATTCCGCTCATCCACGCCCTCCGGGATCGGTGGCCCACCGCCGAGTTCGGGTGGGCCGCCCAGCCGGAGTTCGCCGCGCTGATCGAACCCCTCGCCACCGTCCTCCCCTTCGATCGACGGGGTGGGCTCCGCGCGTGGCTCGCCTTCCGTGCGGCTGCACGGCGCTTCAGGGCCGATCTCGTCCTCGACGCGCAGGGGAACTGGAAGAGCGCCCTCGCCGCGTGGATCGCCGCGCGTGGCTCGCGCCCCTGCCGCCGCGTCGGGTTCGCGCTGGAGCACTGGCAAGAGCCCCTGGCGGCACGTGTCACAGGGCCAGAGCTCGCGCCACCCTCCCCGGGCCCCCACCTCGTCCAGCGTGTCCTCGGGCTCGCGGGATATGTGACCGGTGCGCCGCCGCGCGGGAGGCTCGACCCTGCGCTCACCGAGGACGAGCGCCACCGAGGATCCCGGCTCCTCCCCGCGCCCGGTCCCGGCGCACCCGTCCTGCTGCAACCTGGAGTCGTTGGCGACCCGCGCTCATGGCCAGCGGCCTCGTTCCAGCAGCTCGCCGGCGAGCTGCTCGAGTGCGGCGTCGAGGTCACCGTGATCACCGG
>CBFHHK010000046.1:0-4310 GCA_965655435.1 Planctomycetota bacterium
AGTTCAGGTCCAGGGAGTCGACCGACTCCACCTTGGACTTCCGCGCGCGGCCGCCACTTCGGCCTCCGAACTTGCCCCCCGCGCCGCCGCCCAAACCGATCAGCTCGTTGGTCAGGTCGAAGGCAGACTCCATCCGGTCCGTCGTCTCGGACAGGACCCACGGGTTCAGGAGCAGCGAGGCCCGGGCGAGCATGTTCCCCGGGTAGATCGCCTGGGCCCGTCGGCTGAGGATGTAGCGATACTCCTCGCCGATGGCGCGGCCCGAGTCATACGTGGTCTTGGGGGTGACCAGGGTCCGCGACGAGCGGCCCGACACGTGACGCAAGGCGAGCTCCTCCGCGGGGTCGTCGTGCCCCTGATAGCGCGAACCGAGGACCGCCACCTGGGTGGTCGCCGAGACCCCGGCGAGGTCGACCGTGAGGCCGTCGTCCGTGGAACGGACCCGACGGATCGTGAGCGGCGCTTCGCTCGAGAGCGGCAGGGCGCGGTGCTGGCTGAGCACAAACCCGGCGCGCACCTCGCCCTCCTCGACCTGGACGCGGAAGGTCTCCCCCGTGTCGTGGATCCGGAGCGCATAGCTCCCCCGCTGGAGGTTCCCCAAGACCAGGTAGCCGGGCTCGAGCGAGAGGGCTGTGAATCGGTCGAGGGTGGGATGCTCGGCGCGGAGCTCGATCAACGAGACGTCGGACGGCTGCAGGGGTCCCGCGCCCTCGAACGGGACCCGGAGCGCCCGACCGACTCTCGTGTTGAGCTCTCGCGGGAGCCCCCTGGGCAGCTGGTCGGGGAGCGACCAGTCGTTGGTCCCGATCCCCTCACCGGTGACCCTGATCCTCGTCGCCCCCTCGAGCGCGCCGAGGTCGAGGTGCCCCAGGTCATCGGAGCGGAGGTCCTTGGAGGTCGAGCGTGACGAGTAGGCCGTCCAGACGGTGACCCGCGCCGCGCGGCCCGACAGGGCCTCACCGTTCCGGCCTCGAAGCTCGATCTTGTACGCGCCAGGATCCCGCCGGAGCATGGCCTGCCCCACGGTAGAGCTCCGGGCGATCCCGTTGACCGAGACGATCCGCTGGCTCGAGGAGAGGGCCACCCGCTCCCCATCGACCGACCGGCGGACCCTGCCCTTGAGCTGGACCCGCAGCTGACGCAACCGCTCGGGAACCTGGATCTCGGCCACGAGCACCCCTGGCGCCGCGGACCCGTCACCGTCAGGGTCAAGGAGCGCAGCGGAGGTGGCCTGCAGGTCACCCACCGTGAGGGTCGAGATGGCCTGTTCGAAGTCCCAGGACTCGACCTCCAGCTCGAGGTCCTCCACCCGATCCAGCGAGAGGCGCTGACCGTTGAGCGTCAAGCGCGGGCGGACAATGATCCTCGCGCGGTTCCCCTCGATCAGGGCCTCGGCGGCGATGTGGATCGCGCCATCGAGCGAGTACGACTCGGCGCGATGAGGGAAGGTCGTCACGGCCGACAGCGCGCCGGACCGGACGAGCACGCGCCGCTCCTGCGCCTCGGTCGTGAAGGGGATGCGGATGTAGCCCTGCTCGTTGGCCGCGAAGTCCCGCTCGCCGAAGCGCAGGACCGCGTCCATGACCTGCTGCCGCTCGCCGTCGAAGACCGCGAACACGTGCCCGCTCGGTCCGACTCGCTCGATGAGGTCGAGGCGCCCCTTGCGGACGATGGCGCGGCTGGCCACGCCCCCCCCGATCAGCTCGACCACGTAGGTCCCCGGCTCATCCACCGCGGGCAGGTCGATCCGACGCTCCACGCGCCGCATGGGCGGGGCGTCCAGTTCGACCGTGAACTGGTCGTTGGTGACCAGCCCGTCCAGGTTGATGTTGGTGGAGATGGACCGGTCAAAGAGGTCGAAGTAAGCGACCGGGTCCACGCGGAAGACCTTGATCAGGACCGAGTCCACGTTCTTTATTCGCACCGAGAGCGAGACGTCCTC
Organism: Planctomycetota bacterium; assembly: GCA_965655435.1. Taxonomy (GTDB): domain Bacteria; phylum Planctomycetota; class UBA1135; order UBA1135; genus Saltatorellus. Next base: position 1,943 of record CBFHHK010000046.1, read on the forward strand.
ACCTGCCGCGAAGCGCGACGGGTTCGTCCGCTCGAACTCGAGCTCGACGAGGTTCCTCAGCGCCTCGGCCTGCGCAGGGCCGCCGACCATGTCGATCAGGCCATCCTGATCGTCCTCGCCCCCATAGAGCAGCTGGGTCCGCGCCCAGGCCCGCCGAACGAAGCCCTCGGGGAGCACCGTCAAGTAGGCCTGATAGCCCGTCTGGCCCCGGAGCGACGCTTCCAGCAGCTCCCGGACCACCGGTTCGTCGTTCCCGACGGCGGGGAGCCGGGTGGCTCCGCCGACGTCATCGCCGAGGCTCGCCGCGGCGGCCCGCGCCTGCGGATCGAGGTCCAGATAGCCCACCTGGCGCGGCAGGCGCAGATAGCGCATGAAGCGGTCGGGGTTCACCCGACCCTCGTCGAGGTCCAGCTCGAGCCGGTGGTACAGGAGGTGCGCCTTGACCGAGTTGAACGTCTCGGGGAGCAGGTCTGCGAAGGCCAGCGCCCGGTCAAGGTAGGCCTCACGCTCCGCCCGGTCCCCCATCGACACGCCGTCCACGGGGGCCAGGCGGCTCAGCACCGACTCCACGTAGAGCCGGTTCGAGAGGAGCTCGGGGCGACGCCGGCGGAGCTCCTCCAGCTGGTCGAGGAAGAGCCGCTCGTGAATGGCCCTGGATCCGAAGGTGGCCTTGGGGTGGTCGCGGAGGTCCGCCTCGATCGCCGCCACGAGGCCGGGGACATCCGGCCACTCCAGCTGGTCGAGCACCGCGCCGCGCTGGGCCTTGGTGAGAGTCGTCGCCGTCAGGAGCGTGCGTTGGATCGCCTGGCTGAGCTCGCTGATCCCGCGGCCGTCCTTGCGCCTCAGGGCCGCCTTGATGAGGGCGCTCGCGCCAACGGACTCCTGATCGAACGCCTGGGGGAGCTTCGTCACCGCGTCCGACGAGTCGCGGCGGTGGTTGAACTTCAGGCCGAGTTCATCCTCGAGGAACTTGAAGGTCAGCGCAGGATCGTCGGATGCCCGCAGCAGCGCCTGCCGGGCCTCGATCTGCCGCAACGCCGGCGTCGATCCCATCTCTCGCCAGCGCTCGAGCAGCCCCTCCGCTCGATCGAGCGCCCCCGTCTGCTGGAGGTGCAGGCAAGAGTAGAAGAAGTGCTCCGGGCTCCCCGGCAGCAGCTGCTCGAGGACGGCACCGCGGTCCTCGGCGAGGGCAAAGGTCTCCTCGAATCCCACTGGCTGACCGGCCTGTCGCGAAGGCGGGACCTGCCCCTGCGCGGGGGCGGCGACAAGGAGCAGAGCGAGCGAGAGGGACCGAATTGAGAGTTTCATGGGCGTCCGTTGGCTGCGCTGGCCCCCTCCCGGTCGGGGAGGGCGGTCCAGTTCACATGGCCAACGGTAGGGGAACGGCGCAGGTTGGTCACTTTCCGGGATTATTGCGGGCCGACACCCAGGGCGAGGAACGACGCCCTGCTTGCCGCCGTGGGTCGGAGTCTCGGCCCAGATGGCCTGACGGCCTTCAGTTGATTGGATGGGGCAGTCGATCCAAACGAGAACGGATCGCGCCATGAAGTCCCCCACCACCGTCCCCGCTGCTCAGCAGCCAGAAATGACGGGGGCGACCGTCCACGCCGCCGAGCCGCGCCTGACCCCGGAGCAAACGCGTGGCTGAGCGCCGCCAAAAACGAATCCTCGTGATCGGCCCCGTGCCGGCGGACGAGGAGTTCGTGAGCGGCATCCAGCTGTCCTTCGCTTCCATGCTGGAGGCGCTCCTTCGGGAGCCCTCGCTGGAGGTCGTCGTCCACGACCTCTCGATCACCCGGGAGGGCCGCAGCCAGCTCCGTCAGTCCATCGACGAGGCGCGCATCTTCGCGAGCCTCGTGGGCCGTATCACGACCCCGTGGTCCCGCTTCGACGCGGTGCTGTTCAATACCTCCGCGGGCGGCTTGCTGCGCTCGGGCGGCATCGTCCGGTCCGCCTGCAAGGCGCGGGGGGTCCCCCTCATGGTCCGGGTCTTCGGGGGTGACCTTGACCTGCTCGCAGACGAGGCCAATGAACGTACCCGTCAGACGTTCGAGCGCTCGACCCTGATGGCCGACCGCGTCCTCCTCCAGACGCATTCGCTGTGCGAACGGTTCAAGAGTTCGGACGACTGCCGCCGCGTGCGATGGTGGCCGACGACACGGAACGCAACTCGGTTCAACGGCGCCCGCCCGGACCAGGCCCGTCGCTTCCTCTTCCTCGGGCCGCTGCGCCCTGAGAAGGGCATCCTCGAGGCCGTCGAGGCTTCGAAGCGCCTCCCGGACGGGGCCTCGCTCACCCTCGTGGGTCCCTACCACGGCGGCTTCACCATGGACGGCGTGGACCTTGGGGATCGGTGCCAGTTCCTTGA
>CBFHHK010000046.1:4410-8301 GCA_965655435.1 Planctomycetota bacterium
GGGCCGCCCGGTCAACGGGCCGCCCCGATCAGGCCGCCATGTCGGCCCCTTGATGGGCCAGGTGCACGCCAGGTGGTGAGAGCCACCCGCGGCGCCCCTCAGCTCGTCCGCTGGGTCTTCGCCCGCTCGATCCGAAGCTCGGCGAGGAGCTGCGCGGCGGTGTGCGTCCCGATCCCGCGCTCCTCGGCCAGCTGGAAGACCTCCTCGAGGTTGTCGGCGATGCGGTGGATCTTCTCCATCGCCACCTCTTCCACATAGCCGCCCTCGTGACGCTCGACGCTGACGTTGATGATCCCCGCCGCGTTCACCACGTAGTCCGGCGCGTAGAGGATGCCGCGCTGGCCGAGCTCATCGCCGTGGCGGGGCTCGAGCAGCATGTTGTTCGCGCAGCCCGCAACGATGTCACAGGTCAGACGCGGGATGGTCTCGTCGTTGATGCCGGCCCCGCGGGCGCAGGGCGCGTAGATGTCGCACGGCTCATCGAGGTGGCCCTCCTCCGGGACGGAGCGGTACCCGAACTCCTCACAGAGGGCCGCCACGCGATCCTCCTTGATGTCGCAGATGATCACGTCCGCGCCGCGCTCCTTGAGGAGCCGGGCCATCTCCCCCCCCACGGCGCCGACGCCCTGGATGAGGATGCGCTTGCCAGAGAGGTCCGTCGAACCGTAACGGTGCTTGGCCGCCGCCTCGATACCCACCACGCAGCCATAGGCGGTGTACGGGCTGGGGTTCCCCGAGCCCCCCTCCTCGCGGGAGAGTCCCGTCACGTGCGGGGTCCCCTCTCGAACGTGACGCAGGTCCTCGATCGAGATGTTCATGTCCTCGGCGGTGATGTAGGAGCCGCCGAAGCTGTCGACGAACCGGCCCATCGCGCGGAGCAGCTCCGGGGACTTGTCCGTCTCCGGGTTCCCGATGATCACCGACTTCCCGCCGCCGAGGCCCGTGTCCGCCACCGCCGACTTGCGCGTCATTCCACGGGCCAGGCGGACCACGTCGAAGAGGGCGTCGTCCTCGGACGGGTACTGCAGGAAGCGCAGCCCACCCAGGGCCGGCCCCAGCGTCGTGTCGTGGACCGCGATCAGCGCGTGGAGTCCGGATTCTTGGTCGATGCAGCGCGCGACGCGCTCGTAACCCTCGACGGGAATGTCTGTGATCTCCATGCTTGGTCGTACCCGGTCACGGTCGGGGTGAACCTCCAGCGCGGGCCGCCAGAAGCTTTCGACTCGTATTTCGGGCGAGCAGTCTAAGCGACACCCCCGATCTCCCGGAAGTGCCCCCGTGGCAGATTGAAGCGCCTACCCGCCCCAAAACGACCCCATCCCCCCCGGACCACCCCTAGACGCCTCCTTTGACCGATCGCAAGAGAAGCGTAGCCGCCGGGGATCGACCGAGCTCTGCGGGGATGGACGTGGCTCGACCGGCCTGTGTCGTGCTCTGGGCGAGCGGTACGGACACGCGGCTGGACGGAATCCTCCGCATGGCGGCGGTCCGCAGGAGCGCCGCCGGGGACTGGGAGTCGTTCGAGACGTTCTGCGCTCCCTTCGCCGATGACGCCGGCGCCACGCGCCGGATCGTCGCTCGCTTCGGGGTCGACTCGAGCGCCCTCGAGGGTGCGCCACCCATGGCAGAGGCCTGGCGCCAGCTGCGGGAGTTCATCGACGGCCGGCCGGTCCTCGCGGACGACGGGACACTCCTGGCGGCGTGGGCCCGCGCGCTCGACCGGGAGGGAAGAGTGGAGGCGCCACCGCTGGACGTCATCGGGCTGGACGACGTGACCGCCCTGGTCGAGCCGGGACATCTCTCCTCCTGCGCCTCGCCCGAGCTCATCCGAACGTTCCTCGAGGCCGGCGTCGCGCCACAGCCCCAGGCCGCGATCCAGCCCCCCCACGTCCTCGCAGCGCTCGCCGAGGTGGTCGCCCGCTTCCAGGATCACGGACCGGTGGTCCACGCGATCTGCGCCAGGGGCTGGCGGCGCGCCCTCGAAGGCCTCGAGGGCGAGGACCTGACCGCCAGCCGGCGACTGGCGAGGACGCTCGATGTGATCGAGCACCCGGGGCGCTGGGGCGGCGATACCGAGGTCTTCGCCGGCGGCCGGCTCCGCGACGGGATCCTCTCGGAGGGTGCCGCGGAGGACCTCGACGAGGACGACCCGCTCGCCATCCTCGACCCCGCCGTGGCGAGGCATCCGGAGCTGGAGAAGGACAGCAAGCCGCTCGACGCGGACACCGAGGACGCGGCGCCGTTCATGGACGAGGACCTCGTCCTGCTCGACGAGCTCTTCAAGACCCACCTGCCGGATCTCTTCAACGACGGGAAGACGCGCAGGTCCAGGGCCGAGCTGTACCGCAAGAGCCAGCACCGGGTCGCGGAGGAGATCGCTCGCTGCCTCGGCTCGGACGAGCTGCTGCTCGTGCACGCCCCCACGGGCACGGGCAAGACCCTCGCCTACCTGCTGCCCGCCCTGATCTGGTCACGCCGATACGGAGTCCGCGTCGGCATCGCGACCTACACCCGCGCGCTCCAGAGCCAGGCCATGGAGCGCGAGGTGCCCAGGGCCCTCGCCGCCCTCTCTCGCGCCGGGCTCCCGGGCGGGTTCAAGGTCTCGATCCTCAAGGGGCGCGAGCACTCTCTCTGCTGGCGAGCCCTCAGGATTCACACGCCGCAGGCAGGTGACGACCCGGAGACATGGCTCGCGTGGACCACGCTCACGCTCTTCGGCCTGAGAGACGGCGAGGGGGACCTTGACCGCTTCCCGCGGCGCCCCCCGGTACGCCTCATCGGCACCGGGGCCTATCGGTCGGCGCTCCGCGTGCTGCTGAACCACGTCAAGGGGCGCAGCGGCTGCTGCTCGACCCAGGCCGACCGAGCCGTCTGCGCGGCCGAGACTGCCCGGCGCAAGGCGGAGCGGAGCCACGTTGTGATCACCAATCACTCCTTCGCTCTGGCCAGGCCGGAGTTCTTCCGCCGCGTCGTCTTTGACGAGTGCGAGCACCTCCACGATCAGGCCATGAGCGCCTGGAGCCACCGCGTCTCCTTCCCGGATATACGGAGGATCCTGAGGCGCCTCCATGAGCCGGGCGCGAGGTCCGGCCCCGGCAGGCAGCGCCCAGCCCTGGACCGACTGCAGAAGAAGCTCCTCCCCGGGTCCGCCGCCCATGACCGGCTCAAGGCCGCCCTGGTCCTCTGGACCCACGCATCGACCGCGCTCTCGGACCTCGAGGCGCAGGTGCTGGCCTATGAAGGGTGGCGCAGCGCCGCCCTCCTCGGGCGCGGGGAGTCCGAGCAGCACGGCCTCTTCAGGGAGTTCGTCGAGACCTGCCCGGACGCCGCGGGGATGATCACGGCGCGGGTGGCTCTGGAGTCCGGCCTGGCCCGTCTGGATGGCGCCCTCGCGCAGCTCTCCGAAGAGCTCGAGCTCGCGCCCATCCGACGCGGCGAGCGGGTCCGTCGCACCCTGGAGCTCTCACGCATCGACGTGGTCGAGGTCGGCCGAGCGGTGGCCTCCTGGCTGCCCATGGACAACGGCCTGCCCAGCTTCGGCAACCGGATCTTCCATGACATCGAGCGCAACGTGCGCGATGAGCCGGTCCTGGCCGCCCTCGTGCTGCTGCCCGGGGACGCCCTGGGACGGCACTACTACCCCGAGCTCTCCTCCGCCGCCTTCGTCTCCGCCACCACACGGCTGGGGGGCAGCTTCGACAAGGCCCGCAGGTACCTGGGTCTTGACCGCGTCGCGGCGAGAGACCGTGAGACCGGAGACCTTGACTACACCGCCGGCTGCGAGCGCGTGACGTCCTTCCACGCGCCCGAGGTCTTCGACTACAGCCGGGTGATGGTCGGCGTTCCGCGAGGCACCCCGTCGGTCCAGAACCGTGAGGCCTACCTCGACTT
>CBFHHK010000046.1:8401-9732 GCA_965655435.1 Planctomycetota bacterium
TTCGACTACAGCCGGGTGATGGTCGGCGTTCCGCGAGGCACCCCGTCGGTCCAGAACCGTGAGGCCTACCTCGACTTCCTCGCCCGCTACCTGCCGTGGTACGCCGAGCGGACCCGGGGCCGCATGCTCGTCCTCTTCACGAGCCTGCGCGACGTCCGAGAGGTGGGTGAGCGCGCCGCCCGCGCGTTCGAGGAGCGAGGGCTCCCCCTGTTCTGGCAGGGCATGGACGCCGCCGGGAAGGAGGAGCTCTCGAGCCTCTTCCGCGAGCGGGTGGAGTCCACGCTCTTCGGCGTCGACACGTTCTGGTACGGAGCGGACTTCCCGGGAGAGACCCTGGAGACGCTCGTGCTGGCGCGGCTCCCCTACGGCGTTCCGGACCGCTATCACCACGCCCAGTGCGCGGCCATCGGAAGGATGGCCCAGCACAACGGCATCTATATGCCCCGCGCCCTCGCGAAGTTCCGCCAGGGCTTCGGGCGCCTCATGCGCAAGGCCACCGATCGCGGCGTGGTCCTGGTCATGGACTCGCGCGTCACCGAGCGCCGCCACCGCGAGTTCATGGGTGAGCTGCCGGTGGAGCGGCCAGGCCAGTTCGACGCCGAGACCCGGGCCCGGCTCGTTCGCGGCGACATCGACCTGGTGGGCCGCGAGGCCTTCGCTCACCTCGGCCTGCTGTCGGACATGGAGCGCCGCGGACTCGCCCCACACTTCTCTGGGAAGCGCGCCCCCGACGTGGGCTCGTTCGCCCGCGCCGGCCGAGACGCTCCGCTCCGGGCGCAGCTCGACGAGCCCGCCGGGCCCATCGAGATCAACCCCGACGACCTGCCCTTCTGACGCTCCCCTGCCTCGTTCCAAGGCCCGAGCCCTGCGGCTGGGCCCAACGGCTGCGCCCTGCCGCCGCCCTCTCCTCCCGGTTGGCTCGGGGGCCCGGTTGACTCGGAGGCCCGGTTGGCTCGGTGGCCCGGTTGGCTCGGGGGCCCGGTCCACTGCGACTTCGGCGCTGCGTTCCGCGCCTTCGGGCTGCCGCGGGGGAGAGTTCCAAGCCCACGCCCCTCCCGCGCCTAGCCCTCAGGAACCTGACTTCTTCGGAGCCGACCCGGTGGCCTCACCAGCGGGCTTGGCGGGGGAGTCCCCAGCGGGCTCCGCAGCGGGCTCCTCAGCAGGCTCCTCAGCGGGCGGATCGAAGTACTTCTCACGGATCCACTCCGGCTGCCAGCGGTCGGGCTTGCGCTCAGCCCCGGCCAGGTCCACCCGGAGCTCTCCAGGGTCGGCCACGGAGAGCGGGTCCGGATCCCCGGTCCACCGTCGCCAGGTCGCCATCTCGCGCTCCA
>CBFHHK010000046.1:9832-23185 GCA_965655435.1 Planctomycetota bacterium
CCGGGCGATGTGCGACGCGTACGCCGGGTTAGGCGCGAGGTCCATGGTCTCCAGCGGGTCGGAGGCGAGGTCGAAGAGCTGCCGGTGCGCCACCTCTGGGTACACGCACAGCTTGAAGCGGCCGTCGGTGACCGCGCGCTGGGTCTTGCCCATGGACAGGAAGATCGAGTCCCGCACCTGGGTGACCTCGCCGTCCCAGAGCGGCCGGAGATCCTCGCCGTGGATCTCCTCCTCGATCGCAACACCCGCGAGACCGAGGAGCGTCGGGTAGAGGTCGTACAGGTAGGTCAACGCTGTCAGGTGCTGCCCGACCGGGATCCCGGGGCCCGAGATCATCATGGGCGCCCGCAGGCTGTGCTCGTAGACGCTCTGCTTGCCCAGCAGGCCGTGACTCCCCACCGCGAGTCCGTGGTCGGCGGCGTAGACGATGATCGTCTCCCGGTCGCCACCGCGGGCGTCGACGGCGGCCAGCACGCGCCCCACAGCCGCGTCGAGGTGCTCGATCAGCCCGTAGTACTCTGCGAGCTGGTCCCGCACGACCTCGGGGTCCCTCGGCCAGGCCGCGAGCTTCTCGTCGCGCACCTTCAGGAAGCCGTTGTCGAAGTCGTGCTGCGCGCGGAAGTTCCCGGGCAGGGGCGGACGCTCTCGGTCCCGCCACGCCGGCGGCGGGTCCCGCGGGTCGTGCGGCGCGGTGAACGCCACGTAGCAGAAGAACGGGGAGTCCTCCGGCGCGGAGGCGATGAAGTCGGCCGCGGCCCCCGAGAAGATGTCAGAGGAGTGTCCCTCCCCCCGCCGACCCTCGCCGAACGTCCCGTCGTCCTCCATGTCGACCACGGGCACCTTGTTGTGGTCCGACATCCCGCCGAACATGATCTCGCGTCCCGCGGAGAAGCTCCGGGTGAAGGAGTCCCTCCCGTTGTGCCACTTGCCCGTGCCGAAGGTCTGGAAGCCCGACTCGCCCAGGAGCTCCCCGAGGGTTCGGCACCCCTCCATCGTGCGGTGGTTGATGGCGTGGTAGGCCCGCCCCGTGTGGAGCATCGCCCGGCTCGGCGCGCACACGGCGCCGTGGGACGACCCCATGCAGTAAGACCGCCTGAAGGAGACGCCGCCCGCCGCGATCCGGTCCATGTTGGGCGTCTTGATCGCCGGGTTCCCCCATGCGCCGATCGTGTCGACCCGCTGGTCATCGGCGAAGACGAGGAGGATGTTCGGCCGATCGTCGGGACCGGCGGGCCCGAGCTCTGCCGAGGGTTCCTCGGCCGCCAGAGCCGGGGGCGCCGCGGCGGGTTCTCCCGCCTCCTGAGAAGAGGCGGAGCCGACGAGGGCCGCGAGGGAGAGGAGAACAAGGAGGGTCTGCACCATGCCCTGAGTCTATCGACGTCGGCTGATCCGACGGGCCCGGCGCCGCTCGCTATGCTCCTGACCTCGCCGCTCGCCCGATCCAGACGCCGAAGCTCCCCCGCCATGACTTCCCTTCCCGTCCTCCTCACTCTCACCCTCGCAGCCCCCGCGCTCCTCGGGCAGCCCGCCGCAGTCCCTGCGACCCCGGTGGCGGCCGGGCCGGCCAGCGAGCCGGCTGCCGAGTCTGCCGCCAAGTCTGCCGCTCCCAAGCTGAGCGCCGCTCACGACGATCGATCGGACCTCGTGATCCTCAACGACGGCAAGGAGATCGAGTGCCGGGTCATCCTCGAGGCCCAGGACGACATCCTCACCCGTCGGGGCTCGAAGAAGAAGCGGTACAGCCGGGAGGACATCGCCGAGATCCACTCCGTCGAGCGCAGCCTGGCGCAGCTCTTCGAGCGCTATGACGCGCTCCCGTCGCGTGGCCCCGCCGAGCTCGCGGAGCTCGCGCTGTTCTGTGAGCAGAACGAGCTGCCCAGCGAGGCGCGCAACCTCTGGATCCAGGTGCTGACGCAGGACCCCGAGAATGAGCAGGCCTGGAACGAGCTGGGCGGCGTGTACACCAAGCGGCGCGGGTGGCGACTGAAGGTACGCGGGCGCTTCTACACCGTGGAGCAGCTCCGGGAGCGGGTCTCCGATTGGAAGCACGCCATGGAGATCCCGACCGCGCACTTCCTCCTGAAGACGGACATCGAGCCGGAGCGGGCGCTCAACATCGCCCTCAACATCGAGCGCGCTTACATGACTTACTACGAGGTCGTCGGCGAGGCCCTGGCCCTGCAGGTCTTCGACGAGGTCCCCGAGGTCCACGTCTTCAAGGACCCCAAGGACTACCCCACGCCGCGCTTCCAGGGTGACGAGGCCTGGTTCAGCCGTGGTGAGAACACCGTCTTCGTCAACGGTGCGAGCCCGGAGGTCGCCAACGCGGCGGTCTTCAAGCTGACCCACGCCCTCGTCCTCAACTCGTTCCGACGCACCATCGGCGGCAACGGCAGCATCGCCCCCTGGACCGAGCGGGCCCTCGCGGAGGCCTTCTCGTATGCGCTTCAGGTGGAGGACGGCGTCGCCACCTGGGAGTTTGGACGCCCGATCATGGAGTACTTCCGCCTCCAGGCGGCCGACGACAAGCCCCTCGGGATGAAGCGCGTGATCACCGCTGGCTACGGCGCCTTCAACAACGGGACCGACGCCACGCGCTACAACGCCGAGTGCCACACCCTGATGTTCTTCCTCCTCCACGCCGAGGCGGGCAAGTACCGCCAGGGCCTGGCCGAATACATGCGCAGCTCGTTCAAGGGGCAGAGCGCCCCGACGCACCTCGAGAAGGCACTCGGGGTGAAGCTCAAGGACCTCGAGCCCCAGTGGACCGCGTTCGTCGAGGCGACCGCGGCGCAATGAGCCGCCATCTCGGAGGAGCCCAGACCTGGCGCCGCGCCGCCCTGATCGGGGTCGCGTGGCTGGCGACGGGCTGCGTTCTCACCGTCGACCAGAGGATCGACCAGGAGCTCTCCCAGGGCCGCTTCGAGGTCCACGCCGAGGCGCCCGCCGTCGCGCTGAAGACCCCCGCGACCTTCGCCTACGCCCCGGGCTCCACCGTCCACCTCGCCGACAACCGGTTCGACTCCTTCGAGATCGAGGGGCTGCTCCGCGCTGCCCTCGCGCGGAGGCTCGGCGACGTCGGGTTGACGGCGGCGTCCGGCGCGGCGCCGGACTATCTCGTGGGCTATCTCGTCACGGCCAATGAGGGCGCCATGGTCGCGGAGGCCATGTCCACCATCGGCATGCCCGCCCCTCGAGCCGGCGAGGACCGTGAGCTCCCGGTGGGCACCCTCATCCTCGCCATCAGCGCGCCGCGCGCCAACCGGCTCATCTGGAAGGGATCCATCGTCGGCGCCATCGATCCGGAGAGCGGCCCAGAACGACGAAAGGAGCGCGCCGACCTGGCGGTCGCCGCGCTCCTGCGAGTGCTCGCTGATCCGGCGGACGACTAGCGCCGACCGGAGATCAGGCAGCGATCAGGTCCTTGAGGCCTCGAAGATGCTCTGGATCGCGCCGTTGAGCATGCCGTCGAACTCGTCGCCCGACTGCTTCGCGGAGAGGCCCTCGGAGAGCGCGCGCGAGAAGCTCGCGATCATGCCCTCGTTGAGCGTCAGACGGCGGTTGGACTCCTCGCGGCTGTAGCCCCCCGAGAGCGCCACGACGCGCAGCACCTGGGGGTGCTCGATGCAGGGGGTGTAGAACCCGTTGGCCTCCGGCAGCGTGAGCTTGAGCATCACGTGCTGGTCAGCGCTGAGGTTGTTCAGCTCCTCCGCCATCGCGGCGAGGAGCAGCGCCTCGGCCTCGGCCTTGTCGCTCGCGTTGATGTCGACCTCGGGCTCGATGATCGGGATCAGGCCCGCGGCGATGATCTGCTTGCCGACCTCGAATTGCTGCGCGACGATGGCCTTCACCCCGGCGGCGTTCGCCGACTTGATGACCGAGCGCATCTTCGTCCCGAAGACGCCCTTGGACTTGGCGCGCGCCAGGAGGTCGTCGAGGCCGGGGATCGGCTTCATGAGCTGGACGCCGTCCGCCTCGTCGGCGAGGCCCTTGTCGACCTTCAGGAAAGGGACCACGCGCTTGTCTTCCCAGAGGAACTGCGCCGAGCCCTTGCCGCAGATCTCGCGGTCCATGGTGTTCTCGAACAGGATCGCGCCGAGGATGCGATCACCGTTGAAGGCCGAGCTCGTGATGATGCGGGTCCGCATCTCGTGGACCTTGGTGAACATTTCCTCGTCACCCGAGTACTCGCTCTCCTCGACGCCGTAGCTGAGGAGCGCCTTCGGGGTGCTGCCGCCGCTCTGGTCGAGGGCTGCGATGAAGCCGTCCTGGGTCCGGGCCTTGTGAAGTTGGTTGTCGAAAGAAGACATGTCGTGGGAGGGATTGCTGGTTAGCGCGGCCGCTGAAGCGCCCGTTCGCGCCGGAATTGTGCACGCCCCCGGGCAGGGATCAACCGGACAGGGCGCGGAAGCGTGGTCCCCGTGGGTAGGATCCCCCCCATGACGGCCAGAGCAGAGGGGAAGCGACGTCTCGCGTGGACAGAGGTGCGCGTCGATGTGCCACGGGGCTGGCACGAGGTGGTGGCCGAGACGCTCATCTTCGGGCCCTGCACCTCCGTCACCCTCGGCACCACCTCGCTGGCCGCGCGTCAGCCTGGCCCGGACGAAGAGGCCGTCCGATCGTTCGTGCTCGAGGGCGACGACACGCCGGCGCTGCGTGCCGAGGTGGAGCAGCGCCTCCGGGCCCTCGAAGAGCGCGTGGGCGACCCGGAGCTCACTGGTCTGGAGGTGCACTTCAAGCGTCTCCCCCCGGAGGACTACGCCACCTCATGGCGGAAGGACTGGAAGCCGTTCCGCGTCGGCCGGCTCGCGCTCCTCCCCCCCTGGTATGACGCTGCCCCGCCGCGCGACTCGGACGTGCGCCTCACGATCGAACCGGTGGGCTCCTTCGGGTCAGGCAGGCACGCCACCACGCGCACGTGCCTGCGGGCCCTGAGCCGCCGGATCCAGGGGGGCGAGCGGCTGCTCGACGCCGGCGCGGGCAGCGGGATCCTCTCGGTGGGCGCCGCGCTGCTCGGCGCGCGCGAGACCTATGGTTTCGACCTCGACCCCGCCTCGAAGCCGACCGCTGACCTGCTCGCTCAGGACAACGGCGTCGGGGACCGCTGCGCCTTCCGCGAGGGCGACTTCCGGCGCCTGGAGGAGGTGGAGGGACGGTTCGACGTCGTGTGCGCGAACATCTACGCCGACGTGCTCATGACCCACGCCCACGACCTGGCCCAGCGACTCGCACCGGACGGCTGGTTTTGCTTCAGCGGCTGCCGCTTCGACCACGTGGACGCCACCCGCAGGAGCATCGTCGAGGCCGGACTTCAGATCGACGAGGAGCACCTGCTCGGCCGCTGGATGACCTTCGTGGGCCACTCTGCTTGAGCGATCCGTAGGTGGTGCCGTGTCTCCCCAAAGGGGCGGCCTCGAGGAGCTGGTCCGCCATCGACCGGAGCTCTGGAGCCTCGCGCTTCAGCGACCCGGTTCGGACAGCGGCCCCGCCGGCGGCGTGAGCCTGGAGCTCGACCAAGACGCGGACGGGAATCGAACCCAAAGGCGAGCTGGTGATCACCGAGGCGGAGCCGCTTGCCCTGGGTCGCAAGGCCCATGGCCGTTGAGGCCGGGGAGGGGTCTTGCCCCGTGACGACAGCGACCTCGCCCGCAGCCGGCGTCAACCGGGCCCATGGGGAGGAAGACGCCCTCCTCCCCGGACACCTCAGTACCGGCGACCACGCCTCTCCTGCGAGGGTCGTCTCCGGAGCCGCTCCGGGAGCTGAAGCCGGTGGATGGAGCCGCGTCACATCCCGAGCCCGCCGCCACAAGTGACCTGCCGAACGCCGTCCAGCCTTGCCTTCCGAGCCCTCACCTGTTGCCTTGGGTGCCATGCGGGCGCTGCTCTTCCTCCTGATCGCCGGGCTGCCCTTCCCGGTCAGCGGCTGCCAGTCCGCGGCTCCAGCCGTGGACCCCTCGAACGAGGCACTCGTACCGGTTCAGCGCGCCCTCGGCGTCGACCGTCTCGGTGTCGGGACCCCCGGCGTCTCCCTCCAGGGCACCCGAGAGCGCGCCGGGACGTCCCTCCCGGTGGAGCTCAACGTCTGGCCAGGGGGCGCCTTTCAGCTGGCGGTCGGCGACGGCAACGCCCGGAGCGAGCGGGGGTGTGACGGCGCGGAGGCCTGGGCCACGGACACGCGGGGAGTGACCCGGAAGCAAGAGCTCGGTGGCGGCGAGTTCCTGATGCTGGAGGGGTGGGCTCGCACGCAGCAATGGCTCGGAGAGCTCGCGCGCCGCCGATGGAGCGCCCGCCCTGATCCCGCGACGTCAGACGCGCTGCAGCTGGTTCATCGGACCAGCGGCGCGCAGGTGACCGTGACCCTGGACCCGGAGACCCGGCGTCCGGCTCGCTTCTCGTGGGAGCGACTCGGCCGCCGTCGAGCCATCGCCCTCGAGGACTGGCACCAGCGAGGAGGCCGATGGCTCCCCATGACGGTCACCGAGACCGTGGACGGCGACGTCGTCCTCGTCGACCGGTTTGAACGGCACAGCCGCCCCCGCCGCGCCGTGGCCCGGCGCCCGGCCTCGCGACCTCAGGACGTGACCTTCCAGGGCGCAGGCGGGGTACTCCCTCGCTCCCAGGTTCGCTTCGACCAGGGCGGTAGGGCCTACGTGAACGCGAACGTCGACGGTTCGCTTGACGCCTGGATGCTCCTGGACACGGGCTTCGGCTCCCACGTGATCTCAGAGGCCGGGGCCACGCGGCTCTCCCTTCGCCCCCTGTCCTCCGTGGCCCTCCACGGCGTCAGCGGCACGGCCCGAACCGCCCGCCTCCAGGGCGATTCCCTCCGTCTGGGGGCCCTCACCCAGCGCGCTCCCACCTTCGTCGAGTTGGACACGGCCTTCCTCTCAGAGCGCGCTGGCTTCATCGTGGACGGTGTGCTCGGAGCCCCGCTCTTCGACCGAACCGTCGTGGTGATCGATGACCTGCGCGGCCGGCTCGAGGTCCACGATCCGGATCAGTTCGACGCTCCCGGTCTTCCGTGGCAACCGGTGAGGTTCGATGGGACGGCGCCTTGCGTACCAGGTCGAGTGCGGGCCAATGGAGCGGACACTCCCCTGCTCTGGTTTCGATTGGACACCGGCTCCGATGACACCCTGACCGTGTCGCGCTGGGCTGTCCGTGCCCACGGGCTCGCCGGAGACCGGGCGGGCCTGGCGCCGCGCCGGCTCGCGGGTCCGTTCGGGGAGATCCGGGGCTGGCGGTCCAGCGCGAGCGTCGTCCTCCTCGCGGGCGCCAATATGGGGCGCCAGGTGATCACCCTGATGCGAGACGACGTCCCTGGCCCGCTGTCCGACCCTTGGATCGCTGGCAACGCAGGGACGCGGCTTCTGCGTGGGCAGCACACGGTCCTCGACCTGCGGTCTGGGCGAATGGCGGTCGTCGCCGAGGATGCGGAGCGGAGCGACTGACTCGCCCGGCGCCGCGCCGTGGCCGGGTCCAGGTCGTCCCGCGCGCTGCAGCGTGAGCTGAACGGCGTAGGCTCAACGAGGATCAGGTTCACCCGTGGCGGGCACCGAGGATCGATCCTTCCCCACGGGTGGGCCAACGGGGCTATTCTCTGTGCCCTCCGAAGCCCGAGGTTCCCGTGCGCATCCTCTTCCTCTCACAACGTGTCCCCTACCCGCCCAACCGCGGGGACAAGATCATCACCTGGCGGCTCGTGGAGCGCTTCTCGCGCGATCACGAGGTGACGATCGCGTGCTTCTCGCACGATGAGGACGACGAGAAGGCCGCGCGCTTCCTTCGGGAAGAGAAGGGGATCAAGACGATCACCGTCCCGATCAACCTCCGGAACAAGAAGATCCAATCGCTGCCGCTCCTCCTCACGGGCAAGGCGCTGACGCTGGGCGTCTTCGGCTCGCGCGAGCTGCAGCGCGTGGTCGACGAGGAGCTGCCTCGCTCGGACATGGCCTACGCCTTCTCGTCCTCGATGGCGGCCTTCATCCTCGGCCGCGGCACGCCCTGGGTCCTGCACATCGCCGAGCTCGACTCGGACAAGTGGCGCCAGTACGCCGATCGCCACGCGTTCCCCATGAGCGCCCTTTACCGGCGCGAGTGGAAGACCCTGCGGGCCTTCGAGAAGCAGGCGGCAGCCGACGCCGTGACGAACGTGCTCTGTACTCCCCTCGAGGATGACATCTTCAAGAAGGAGCTCCCTGGCATCGCCTCGATGGTGATCCGGAACGGCGTCGCGGTCGATCACTACACGCCGGACCCCGCCTGCGCCGAACCCGGGCACATGGTCTTCACGGGGGTCATGGACTACTTCCCCAACGTGGACGGGTGCACCTGGTTCGCCAGGGAGATCCTGCCCCTGATCCGCGCGAAGGTTCCCGAGGCCCACTTCACCATCGTGGGTTCCAAGCCCACGCCCGAGGTCAAGGCGCTCGCCAGCCTCGACGGCGTCGAGGTCACGGGCTACGTGGACGACACGCGGGATTACCTGCGCAGGGCCGCGATCAGCGTGGCGCCCCTCAGGGTGGCGCGCGGCATCCAGAACAAGGTGCTCGAGGCGCTCGCCATGGGGCTCCCCACGGTCGGCACCACCAGCGCGACCCAGGGGGTCGAGGGCACGCCTGGAACCGACTACCTCGTGGCCGACGAGGCCCAGAGCTTCGCCGACGAGATCGTCCGGCTGCTGCAGGACCCGGCGGAGGGCCGCGCCCTGGGCGACCGAGCCCGGGTCTTCGTCGAGGAGAAGTACCGGTGGGATCACTGCCTCTCACCGCTGGATGAGGTCCTCGAAGTCATCGAGGCCAAGGATCGAGACCCGTCATGACACACCACAACGCCCTCGTCTCTCTCTTCGACCGACTCGCCACCGACGGGACCGCCGATCGCTACGAGGCGCTCCACGACGACGTGGCCCGGCAGGTCCTGGAGGCCATGGAGGTCCGCCCTGGCCACCAGCTGCTCGACGCGGGCTGCGGAGCGGGCTGGGTGACCCGCCGCCTCGGCAAGAAGGCGCCGGGCGCTCAGGCCGTCGGGATCGACGCCTCCAAGGCCATGGTCGCGCGGGCCGACGACGTGTCGGACTGGACGTCCCGGGCACGCTTCGAGTGCATGACGATCGAGGACATCGACTTCCCCGACGGCCGCTTTGACCACGTCTTCGCGCTGGACGCCCTCGAGTACGTCGAGGACCTCGCCACCGCCGCCGAGTCCCTGGCGCGCGTCACCAAGCCGGGGGGGTGCCTCGAGCTCGTGGTTCACCGCCACGCCAACGCACCCCAGGCAGAGGCCTGGTCCGAGTCCGACGGCGTCCCGATGCACCGACTCGACGCCGAGGGCTGGTCCTCGGTGCTGGAGGCCGCTGGCTTCACCGTGGTCGGAAACGAGGCGCTCAAGGACAGCCGGGAGGCGGCGGCGTTCGAGGCGACGCCCCTGACTCCGGACGAGGCGACCCGAGACGCGGCCCTCAAGGACGTCGGAGTCCTCTGGATCCGGGCGACCCGCTGAGGGCCCCGGCCCGCGCGGCTTCCGTCGACCGGACGGCGCCCAGGTTGCCACGAGGCCTGAGCCCGCTCGTCCCCTGAGAGTGGAGCCTCACGGTCCAGACCTCAGAGGCAGCCTCCGGCGGCTGTCGATCCTCATCGTCAGCTTCCGGGCGGGGGCGTCCCTGCTGCTCACGCTGCTGCCCCCCGAGGCCCTGCTCAGTTGGCCTCTGTTTGGCCTGTCGACCCACCCCGGCCGAACGGCCCTGGCCAGCGCGCTGATCATCGAAGGGCTCAGGGGGCTGCGCCCGAGCCCCCTGGGGGCTCCCTCGGAGCTCGATTCGTCCGCAACCTTGACAGGGGACCCGCCAGAGGAGCCCGCAGGTGCGGTATAGTCCCACTCTCTCAGCGCCGCGACCGCGGCGAATGCCCCTTTCGCCCGTCATTACGGGCTTGCACTTGGACGCGCCCACGGCGCGTCAGGCTCATGGCCAAGACCAAGGACGCCACGTCCCAGATCCTCCACGGTCCCCACGAAACGCGCCGCTTCGGAAGGACGATCACCATCGACATCTCTGCCCCGCAGCTGGGCCTCGTGGTGGAGAGAGGAAGCTCTCTCCCCCGCGCGTCCGTGGTGGTCACCACCTGCGCACGGCAGATCATCGCGCTCTCCAAGGAGGGCATCAAGGTCGACACGATCCTCGTGGTGGGCAGCGAGACTGATCCTGCCGATCACCCGGACCTGCGGGAGATCACGGAGAACCTCCGCGCCCTCCGGGACAAGTGGTTCTCCCGCACGAAGCTCCTCGTCTTCACGAAGACCCGAGACCTCAGCAACTACGACGTGCGCGCCACCCTCGCCATGTACAGCGCTGTGCACCTCGAGTTTGACTGGGGGACCGCCAAGAACTGGACGACGGCGACCGGGGAGAAGGGGCCGGCCTTCAGCGCCCTCGTGGATGACTGCCACCACTTCGACCACCTCGTCCTCGAGGTCTCCCTGTTCCGCGCGCCGATCGACAACACGGCCGCGAACGAGGTGGCTGCCATGGGGAAGAAGCTCCAGATCATGAAGCCGCAGGAGGTCCTGGTGATGTGCGCCACCGGCTCGGTCACGGGCAAGAAGGGTGCGAAGGCCGCCACCAAGACCCAGCGCGACAAGATCGCGGATCAGCTCGCCGAGGCCACCGGAATCTCGGTCCAGCCGGAGGACTACGAGGTCCTCCTCCCGAGCTGAGCGCGCGTGGGTGAGCCGCGAGCAGCCGGTTCGGTGAGACCCGTCGCCTCCCTCTCAGGGGTCAGCCGCCAGTTCGATGAACTGGTGGCGGTCGACGATCTCTCCATCGAGGTGATGCCCGGGGAGGTCCTCGGGCTCGTCGGCCCGAACGGAGCTGGCAAGACCACCACGGTCAGGATGCTCTGCGGCCTCCTCGCCCCCTCCGCGGGTGAGGTCCAGATCGCCGGGTGCTCGGTCACGGACGATCCGCTCGGGGCGCGCAGGTCCCTGGGCTACGTGCCGGACGGGGCGCCGCTCTACCCCAACCTCTCCCCGCGCCAGCACCTCCTGCTGGTGGGACGGCTGCACGGCCAAGACGATGCGGAGACGCTGGCCGAGGCCGCCCGCCTCCTGGGGCACCTCGAGCTCGCAGAGCGCATCGACGACCCGGTGGGCTCCTTCTCACGGGGCATGCGTCAGAAGACAGCCCTCGCCTGCGCCCTGCTCCCCAAGCCGGACCTGCTCGTCCTGGATGAGCCCCTGAGCGGCCTGGACGCGCCCAGCGCCGCGATGCTCAAGGCCGTGCTCCGTGGCTGGGCGGACCGAGGCGGCGCCGTCCTCTACACCTCTCACCTGCTCGATGTGGTCGAGCGAGTGTGCGACCGGGTGGCCGTCATGGCGAAGTCGCGGCTGATCGCCGTCGGCGCGCTGGAGGAGCTCCGCGCTGCGGGGACCGGCGATCAGAGCCTCGAGGAGATCTTCCAGACCCTGACGAGCACCGAGGATCCCGCGGCACGCGCAGCGGCCATCCTCGGCTGAAGGTCAGCCCTTGGCGGGACCTTCTTGGTCGCCGCCGCCCTGGCCCGCGACGGGCATGGGCCGGAACTGGTCGTCCACGGCGACCATGGTGACCTCGGCCTCGGTCACGTACTCGTGGGTCCCGCCGCCGGAGCGACGGCAGGCCCAGACCGCGACCTTGACCTTGATCGACGAGCGCCCGATGCGGAGCGTCTCCGTGAAGAACGAGACGAGGTCACCGACCCGCACCGGAGCCTTGAAGTCGATCTTGTCCATGGACACGGTGACGACCATGCCCTGGTGGTGGTGGTGCGCCTCGGTGGCCGCGGCGAGGTCGATCTCGGCGAGGATCACGCCCCCGAAGATGGTCCCGACCGCGTTGGTGTCGCGCGGCATCATCACCCGCTTGATGGAGGGGATCTTGTCCGCGGGGAACTGCTCTTGCGTCACGGTCATGGCTCGTCTCAGAGGGTCTGGAGCTGGCTGGTCGCCCAGTCACGGACGCGCAGGCGCAGCTCATCCAGCTTGCCTGTAAAGAAGTGGTCGACGTCGGGGATCTCCTCGACATGGAAGCGGCTCACCAGCCCTGGCAGCTGCCTGGAGAGGACCTCGAGGGTCCCGAAGGTGTCATCCCCCGCCATGATGATGGCGCCCGGCTGAGTCACCTCGAGAGCGGCGCTGCAGTCGTAGGCGATCACGGGGAGGGCCACCAGCAGCACGCGCTGGATGCGCGGCTCCCTCGGCGCGAGCCCCACCAAAGTCCGGGACCCAAAGGAGAACCCGCCCGCCCACAGCGGGACGCCCGGGCAAGCCTCTCCCAGGAAGGTGAGCGCCGCGGCGAGGTCTTCTTCCTCCGCGCCGTGGCCGTCGTGCACCCCCTCGCTGGCCCCCACGCCGCGGAAGTTGAAGCGCAGGACCGCCAGCCCGGCGTCGTTGAGGCCCCGCGCCGTGCGATGGACCACGTTGTTCTTCATGGTCCCCCCGTGCAGCGGGTGCGGGTGGCACACCACCGCCGCAGCCACAGGGGCGCTCCCGTCCTCCGGGAGCCAGAGCTCCCCCTCCAGCCGTCCGACCGGCCCCTGGATCGTCACCTTGTTCGACATCGGGGCCGAGTATGGGCCCGGAGCCGGATCGCGGTACCCTTCGCGTCGCGCAAGTCGCGTCCTTCCATTGAATCGCCTCACCAGTCTCGTCCGCGCCCAGCTCTCCGGGGAGGTCCTCGGCGAGCGGACCCCCGTGGCTGCCCTCGCCATGCAGGTGGTGATCTCGGCGCTGCTGTGCGCGGTGGTCCGGGGGGAAGTCGGCGGCTTCGGCTACGCGGTCTTCGCCCTCTCTCTGCCGCTGGCCCTGACCACGGTGCCGCTCCTCGGCGAGCTCGCGCCCCTGCTCCGTGCGGACCCCGCCACCGAGTGGGTGGGCGCCCTCCCCGTGACCCCCCGCGACCTGCGGCTCTCCAGGGTGATGACGCTGCTCCTCATCATGGGCGCCCTCGCCGCAGCGTCGCTCATCCCCGCCGCGCTCTTGGCCCCCGACACCGTCAGCCTGGTCGAGCGGCCGCTGCTGGTGGTGATGGGCGTCCTGCAGACCTGGACCGTCGCCGCTGGACTGCTCCTCCTGCAGGTCGCCCTCGGACGCGGCGGCGACACGGTCATGGTCGCCCTCCAGACCGTCCTCTTCGTGGCCATCATGATCGGCGTGCTCGTGGGCCTTCGCAGCCTCGGCGCCCTGGCCGCCATCGAGGGACCCACGGGCCCCTGGCTGCTCCTCCCGCCCGCCTGGTTTGCGGCGCCGTTCGCGACGAGCGGGGCAGCCGCAGCCGGCGGCGTCGCGGCAGCCTCAACCGCCTGCGCCGCCGCGGTGCTG